>NZ_JBYVJX010000007.1:0-193262 GCF_058147125.1 Polaribacter sp. 2405UD43-2
GTTAGCAGTTAGCAGTTAGCAGTTAGCAGTTAGCAGTTAGCAGTTAGCAGTTAGCAGTTAGCAGTTAGCAGTTAGCAGTTAGCAAAAATGAAAATTTTATCACTCTACAACTTTGCGACTTTGAAACTTTAAAACTTTGAACCTTTGAACCTTTGAACCTTTGAACCTTTGAACCTTAAAAAATGCAACTATTCTATAATTCTGATATAACAACTAAAACTTCTCAAATTACTTTTGATAAAATTGAGAGTAGGCATATAGTTCGTGTTTTGCGTAAAAAGGAAAATGACATTCTAAAAATTACCAACGGAAAAGGCTTTTTATTTGATGCTAAAATTAGTTTTGCTAGTGATAAAAAATGCATAGCAGAAATCATTAATTCTACAGAAAAACCAAAACCTTGGAAATATTATTTACACATTGCAATTGCCCCAACAAAAAATAATGATAGAATTGAATGGTTTTTAGAAAAAGCTACAGAGATTGGCATTGATGAAATTACACCAATCATCTGCCAAAATTCAGAACGTAGAGTTGTAAAATTAGAACGATTTGAAAAAATCATACAATCTGCAATGAAACAATCTTTAAAATTTACCTTACCAAAACTGAATGAACCTATAAAATTTACTAAGTTTATTAACCAAAATTTTGATGGTAAAATTTGTATTGCACATTGTGAAGATGATGACAAAAACGTATTAAAATCTGTAGTAAATCCATCAGAAAAAGCCACTATTTTAATTGGTCCTGAAGGCGATTTTTCATCCGAAGAAATTAAAAAATGTTTAGAAAAAAACTTCATTCCTATTTCTCTTGGCGAAAGTAGATTGCGTACAGAAACTGCTGGTTTAGTGGCTGTAAATACGGTTTCTTTTATCAATCAATAGTTTTTAAATTCGTATTCTTAACTAATTGCCCACTTTTTTGTTGCAAGTCAAGTTTTAAAACTAAAAAAGAAAAGTGTAATACTATTAAAATTTTAATGGCGTTTTTTTACTCTCAAAATTGAAATTACTATCTTGCTTTCAATTCCTATCAAAAAAATTAATGAAGCAAACTTTATCTCTTTTTTTTACTTTCCTTTTTATACAAATAAATAGTCAAGAAGTTGCCATTTTAAAATATAATGGTGGTGGAGATTGGTATGCAAACCCAACTGCGATTCCAAATTTAGTAGCGTTTGCAAACCAAAACATTAAAACCAATATTTCTAAAAATCCGCAGGTAGTTGCTATTGATAGTGAAGATATTTTTAACTTTCCATTATTATTTATGACGGGTCATGGAAATGTCTTTTTTTCTGATGATGATGCCAATAACCTAAAAAATTATTTAATTTCTGGTGGATTTTTGCATATCTCAGACAATTATGGATTGGATAAATTTATTAGAAGAGAATTAAAGAAAGTATTTCCAAAATTAGAATTTAAAGAAATTCCTACAAATCATCCTATTTATAATCAGACTTTTAAATTCCCTAATGGGATGCCTAAAATACACGAACATAACAAAAAACCTGCACAAGGTTTTGGTTTGTTTTACCAAGGAAGATTGGTAGTTTTTTATGATTACGAAACTGATTTAAGTGATGGCTGGGAAGATGAAATTATACATAACAACCCAAAAAGTGTTAGAGAAAAAGCATTAAAAATGGGCGCTAATATTATTGAGTATGCTTTTAAAAACTAACCCAAAAATCGACATAGATGCCATAAAAATAAACTTTGACACAGAAGGTTTATGGGTTTTAAATATTGCCATTGCTATTATTATGTTTGGCGTAGCTTTAGGTATTTCTGTTAATGATTTTAAACGATTGTTTAAAAACCCAAAAATTGTTTTTGTAGGGGTTTTATCGCAATTTTTCTTATTGCCAGCAGTAACCTTTTTAGCAATATTAATTATAAAACCTCACCCCAGTTTTGCCTTGGGAATGATGATGATTGCTGCTTGCCCTGGTGGAAATGTCTCTAACTTTTTTAGCAAAATGGCGGGTGGAAACGCTGCATTATCTGTAAGTTTAACAGCTTTTGCTACGCTAATTTGTATTTTTATGACTCCTTTTAATTTACAATTTTGGGGAAGTTTATATGAACCTACAAACAAAATTCTACAAACAGTTTCTTTAAACCCTTATGACTTATTTAAACTCGTTTCTTTAATTTTAGGAATCCCATTAATTTGTGGAATGATTATAAAGCACTATTATTCTGAAATGGCAAACAAAATAGAAAAAGTTTTAAAACCACTCTCAATGCTCGTTTTTATTGCATTGATTTTTATCGCATTTTCTCAAAATTTAGATATTTTTATCAATCATATTCATCACGTTTTATTCTTGGTCATTTCCCATAATATCTTTGCTTTTATCTTAGGTTTTTACACCGCCAAAACGTTTAAATTAGATAAAAAAGATTGCAAAACCATTGCTATGGAAACCGGAATTCAGAATGGTGGTTTAGGTTTATTACTAATTTTTGGTTTCTTTGAAGGTTTAGGCGGAATGGCTTTATTAGCAGCTTTCTGGGGAATTTGGGATGTTTTTTCTGGAATGGCTTTAGCCACTTTCTGGGGCAATAAAACAAAAAAAGAAACAGTTACAAACATAAAACAAGCAACAAATTAATTAGAGTAATTTGAAAACACTTTGGTACAACTTTTTTAAACTCATAATTAAATCTAGCCTTTTCTTTTACGCTAAAAGAATTACTGTTTCTGGCAAAGAAAATATTCCTAAAAAAGGTGCCATTTTATTTGCTGTAAACCATCCAAACGGATTGATAGATCCGCTAATTGTTGCTACAAATATTCCTAGAATTAATCATTTTTTGGTGAGAGCAGCTGTTTTTAAAAAACCTTTGGTCAAGAAATTTTTGGCTACTTTAAATTTAATGCCTATTTATAGAATTAGAGATGGAGCCAGTCTGTTAGGAAAAAACCACGAGATTTTTAATCATTGCTTTGATATTTTTAAAAAAGGAGAAACTTTAATGATTTTCCCAGAAGGAAGCCACAACAGAAAAAGAACCATAAGACCTTTAAGTAAAGGATTTACAAGAATTGTTTTTGGTGCTTTAGAAAAATATCCTGATGTAAAAATTGACGTTATTCCTGTAGGTTTAACCTACCAAAATGCTTCTTTTTATCCAACAAAAGTTGCTCTAAATTTTGGAAAACCAATTTCTGCAAATAATTTTTACAACCCTAAAGAGCAAAACATTTCTATTGTAAAACTTAAAAATGAAGTGAGTTCTCAATTAAAAAAACTAAGTGTTCATATTTCTGATGATGAAAATTATGAAAATACTTTGCATAAATTAAATAATGCTCAAGTTGATTTTACTGATGTTGAAACAATAAATAAACTGATTTTATCAAATAAAATTCCTGATAAAAAAAGTAGAAAGACAAATTTGTTAAAACCTCTTTTCTATCTTATAGTTTTAAACAGTTTTTTTTCTTTTATGGTTTGGAAAATGATTTCTAAAAAAGTAGATGAAATTGAATTTGTAGACACATTTAGATTCGGAATTAACACCCTTACTTTTCCAATATTTTACGCAATTCAAACTTGGATTGTCAGTTTATTTTTTGATTGGAATATTGCCAGTATTTACTTACTAATTTCTGTAATAATGATTTTAATATATTCGAAATTTTCTATTACAAATACTGAAAAATTGTAGCTGCAAAAAAGTTAGCAAACAAGTTTAGCCCAGATTGAAACGGCATCCTTTTTTCTGTGCTTTTTAATAAGCATCATTGCGAGGAACGAAGCAATCTCTTCTGGATTATGAGATTGCCACAGTTTGTAAAAACAAACATAGGATGACAGAAAGAAAAAAGATATAGTGAAAAGCTGGAAAAGCTTCTAATCTAAAATAGCATCTTGTATAACTTGCTGAATTTCTGTACGCATATTGCTTTTTATCAAACCACGGTTTTGCATATTTGGGTACACTCTATTTGATAAAAAGACATAGACAATTCCGCTTTTTGGGTCTGCCCAAGTGTAGGTACCTGTAAAACCAGAATGCCCAAAACTCTTATCGGAAACACAACCACAAGTTGCTTTTACATTTTCGTTTAATTGTGGTTTATCAAATCCTAAACCTCTACGCACTTTTTTGTCGGAAAAATATCGCTTATTAAATTTCTCTACAGTAGTTGTTTTTATATAACGTTTGCCGCCATAAAACCCTTTTTGTAAGTACATTTGCATAATTTTTGCAACATCGTTTGCATTGGCGAATAAACCTGCATGACCACCTACACCACCCAACATTGCTGCCCCCATATCATGCACATAACCATGTACTAATTGGTTACGAAAATAATCGTCTTTTTCTGTAGGTACAATCTCTTTTTTAGAAAACTTTTGAAGCGGTAAATAACTGGTTCTGTTAGCGCCTAAAGATTGATAAAATTCTTCATCTACCAATGTATTTATGGGTTTTTTATATTCATCTTCTATGGCTTTTTTAAAAATATAATATCCTAAATCGCTATATTTATAACCTTCGTTTTCTCTCTGATCTACTTCTTTAATGTACTTATAAATACTGTCTTTATAATGTCTGTTTAGATATAAGTTTTTGGCAACTTTAATATTGTATCTTCTCGACTTTTTTGTTCGATAAAAAGCAGACAAGTTTTTACCTGTAATACTATCTTGTGTTTCTTTATAAAAAGGAATCCAAGCTTTTAATTTTCCGTAATGAGATAGTATTTCTTTTACAGAAACTGCTGCTTTATTTGTACCTTCAAAACTTGGTAAAATATCCTTTAAACTTGCATTTAAAGATATTTTATGTTCTTCTTCTGCTTTCATAATTAAAGGTAAAGAAGCCAATATTTTTGTGAGCGAAGCCAAATCGTACACATCAGAATTTTTAACTTTTAGTTTTTTAAAATTTGTATGATAACCGTAACTTTTATTAAAAACTATTTTACCATTTCTAGCTACTAAAACTTGAAAACCTGGTGCCATTTTTTTATCTAAAATAACACTTGCTAAAGAGTCTATTTTTTTTAGTTTTTCTGATGATAAGTTGGCAGCTTCTGGTATGGTGTATTCAAATCTGCTTAAATTAGAAGTCATTAAGCCATCGCCTTCTAAAAAACTATTTTTAATAGAAACTGGTAATTTTCCTTTGGCAGCAAAAGCTCCAAAAAGTAATTGTGCAGAGAGTTCTTGCGACAATTTACTGTTTTGATAAGATACTATTACGCTTTCTATGTTTTCGAAAGTTTTAACCTGCAACAAACTATAAGGACTTGTAAAAACATCTAAAATCACTTTATTTTCTCTTGCAATTTCTTGCAACCAAACCAAGTCTTTATCTTTAAATCTATAACTTTTCCAAGGATGCAAACTCGATTTATGAAAACCTACAATTACTAAATTATAAGACTTTAATTTTTTAATTAAACCATCTAAATTCTTATCAGAAATAATATCAACTTTTGTATAATTTTTCATCATTTTTACAAAATGGGTTCCAGTATCATCACCCAATTTTACATAAGCTATTTTTCTTTTTTCTAAATTTCTGATAGGAACATCACCTTTTACATCTTTAAGAACCGTTAATGAATTTTTTATCAATTCTCTATGTAATAAATCATCTTGAACCGTATTTAAATCTTGTTGAATATTTTCAATTTTAATAGGTTGATACTTATGCAAACCTGCCCAATATTTCGCTTTTAAAATTTTACGAACAGAAAAATTGATTCGTTCTTCTGTTAACGTTTTTAATTCAAGCGCTTTTTTAATTAAAGAAACTGTAGCTGGTACATCTTGCGGAATTAACAACAAATCATTACCTGCTTGTATGGCTGCCAAATCTATTTCTGCAGAAGTTGCATAATTTGTGGCGCCTTTCATATTTAATCCATCTGTAATAATTAAACCGTTAAAGCCCAATTTTTGTTGCAATAAATTAGTGACCACATTTTTAGACAATGAAGTGGGTAATTTACTCTCAGGTTCTAAACTTGGAATGCTTAAATGTGCTGTCATAACACTTGCTACACTAGCATCAAATAATTTTTTATACGGATATAATTCTATGGAATCTAAACGAGCCATATTAAAATTTAAGACAGGTAATGTGTAATGAGAATCTGCTGCTGTATCTCCATGACCTGGAAAGTGTTTTGCGTTGGCTAAAACCCCTTGACTTTGCATTCCTTGCGTAAATGCAATTGCTTTTTGAGTTACGTTTTCTTTGCTTTCGCCAAAAGAACGATTTCCAATAATCGGATTTTCTGGATTTACATTAATATCTACAACAGGCGCAAAGTTTATATGAATTCCTAATCGTTTGCAATGTTTTCCTAAATGCGCTCCAAATTGTTTGACTAAAGAATCGTTTTTAATAGCACCTAAAGTCATATTCCAAGGAAATCTGTAGGTATTTTTTAAACGCATATCTAAACCCCATTCACCATCAAAACCAATCAATAATGGTACTTTTGCAGTATCTTGATATTTATTGTTTAAAATTGCTTGTTTTTCTGGAGTTCCTTGCATAAAAATTAAATTACCAACGTGATATTTGGTAATCATTTCAGTAATAAAATCTTCGTGTTTTTTGTCGAGATTAGAATAGGCTTGCACCATAAATAACTGACCAATTTTTTCATCAACAGTCATTGTATTTAAAATACTATCTACCCAAATTTGTTGAGCTTCAAAATCTTTGGTTACTAAAGGATCTAGTCTTTGTGCAGACAAATGAAACACAAAACCTATAAAAAGGAAAACAAGTAATTCTTTCTTCATATTTATCTAAAACATTTTTTTGGGCGTTTTAACAGGCTTTTCATTATATCTTTTTTTCGTACCTCAAAAAAGGATGCCATTTCAATCCTTAACGCAACATATTTATTTTAGGGAGTTCTTAAATATAAACCAATTTTTATACCAAAAAGCGTTTGTGCCAACTTTCTTTTGCGGGTACTTCCCATTTGGTTTCAAAATCTTCTTTTGTAGCTACCATATTATTAAACACAATAGTTTCTGGAGTTATTCTTTTTTCTTTTACAAACTGCTGAAAATCTGATAATTTTACCAAATTAATATTGTCATTATCTTTAAAAGAAATGTTCATTTTATTCATTAAATCCAGTTGCAATTCTTTTTCTAGTTGTTGAATAAAATGGACAGAACTATCTATAGAACAACCAGAAACATCGTTAAAACTCTCGTCTACAGCCAATACTAAAAACTGATTGTATTTAATGGTAAATGAGCCTTTTAAATCATCTCCATGACGTGTCCAAGAATTGATAAACTCTTCTGCTTTAACAGTAATTAATTCTATTTCTTTTTCATTAAACTCTCTGTCTGATTGATAAATCCAAACGCGAGAATTGTTAGGTAAATTTTTATATTGTGTAAACATATTTTGTGATGTTTAATCGTTTAATTGTGTATTTATTTAATTGGATAAAGCTAAGGAAATTGCTGGAACAAATGAAAAGTTATTGTTTGGCATTGATATTTTATGCCAATTACCTCTAATGAAATAGTATAATCTATTTATTTTTTTATATTCTTTAGATTTGGTTAAACCAATAACTGGTGCATAGTAATTTAATTTTTTATTTTTTTTAATACTCCATTCATATAGATTATAAGGAATCAAAAGTTTTTCAAAAACAACAAATAACCCATTTTTAGGTAATTTAATATAATAATCTTCTAAATTTAATTTAACTATTTTTTGTCCTTTTTCAATAGAAATTGGGATATTTTCATTTAATATATCTTCTCTTGGATTTCCTGTTTTTTCATCAACTGAAAAAATTCTAATTCTAAATTTTGCTTTATGTGAATTTCTTTTTGAAAAATAGATTTTTATATTATCAATATAAAAATTACCATCTAAATTATTAGGAAAATATTTAGCAATCATTCTAATAATATTAGAATGAAATGGTGTAACTCGTCTTTTAACTTTGTCTAAAATAATTTTTTTGCTTCTTTTTTTAGAAATAACAATTTCATCTAATTCAAAAGTTTTTGGTTTTAAAAGCAGTGTTTTATTATATAAATTAGACGCTAAAATAATTGTGTCTTTATAATTTAAGCAAGAAATGTGTATTTTTTCTTTTAGAAGTTTTTTATCAATTTCTAAATTAAAAGTACCGTTTTCTAAAGAAGAAGTTCCTGTGTTAGTTTTTAAAAAGCTAATATTAGCATATATAATTGGTTCATTTGTTTCTTTATCCACTAATTTTCCTTTAAAATTTACTCTTTGAGAAAATACTGATGTTGAAATTAGTAAAAAGAAGATCAGTTTTTTCATATAATTATTCTTTTCTAAGAAAGACCTTTGAGGTTTTAAAAACCTCAAAGGTCTGTAAAAAAAATCTAACGCAAATTAAACTTCTGTTGTAAAGCTTGTAATTTTTCTGCATCCGTCATTGTATTTTTTGGCGCAGACATTCTTTCTTTAATTTCTCTTAAAACCTTTTTTGTATAAAGTGGAAAGTCTGCATTCTGAATCCAATTGTTGTACCCAGGATTTTCTTTTAACACTTCTTCTACAGTTCTTCCTTTGTATTTACCAAAAGAAAAAATTTCTTGATCTTCATCATTCATCAAAATAAAACCAGCAAAATCGGCTCTTTTTCCGTGTGTAGAATATTCGCTTAATGCATCAACCGTATTTTCGATATCATCATATTTATCTAGTTGCGCCAGCAAAATTTCGAAAGTTGCATTCGTATCTGCTTCTGCACCATGTGCTCCTTCTAATTCTTTTCCGCAGTAAAATTGATAACCAGCACTTAAAGTTCTTTGCTCTTTTTTATGAAAAATTACTTGCACATCAATGGCTTTTCTATTTTTCATATCAAAATCGATTCCTGCACGCATTAATTCTTCCGCTAAAAGCGGGATATCAAAACGATTGGAATTAAAACCAGCTAAATCTGAATCTGCAATTATTTCATTAACCTTTGGTGCCAGTTCTTTAAATGTAGGTTCTGTAACTACTTTTTCGTTGGTAATTCCGTGAACATCTGTGGCTTCTTTTGGTATTTCAATTTCTGGATTTACCAACCACGTTTTGCTTTCTTTGTTACCGTTAGGAAACACTTTTAGTATAGAAATTTCTACAATTTTATCTGTTGCAATATTAACTCCTGTGGTTTCTAAATCGAAAAATACGATGGGTTTTTCTAGTTTTAAATTCATTAATTATAGTTCTTAAAGTTTAGAAAGTTGAAAGTTTAGAAAGTTGAAAATTTGTTACAAAACTTTTCAACTTTTTATTTTTCAACTTTAAAACTTAGTTTTTATTCGTTATTTAATTGTGCTTTAAATTCGTCTATTTTATCTAAATCTTTTTTTGATAAAGTAGGCTCTTTAAAATTATATTTTTTTAATTCTTCTAGCACAATGTCTGCCAAAAGTAATCTTGCTGTAGGTTTATCATCCGCAGGAATTACAAACCAAGGTGCATTTTCTTTAGATGTTCTGTTTAATAAATCTTCGTAACAAAATTGATATTTATCCCATAATTTGCGTTCTTTTAAATCGCCTGCAGAAAATTTCCAGTTCTTTTCTGGAATGTTTAATCTGCGTAACAACCTGTTTTTTTGTTCTTCTTTAGATAAATTTAAAAAGAACTTTAACACAATGGTGCCACTATCTGAAATATGTTTTTCAAAATTGTTAATTCTATCCATTCTATGATGATAAAATTCATCATTTAAATCCTCTAAAGTTTTTACATCCGGAATATTTTCACCAAAAATATAATTAGGATGCACTCTTGTTACCAACACATTTTCGTAATGTGTTCTGTTAAAAACACCTATTTTACCTTTGGCAGGCAAAGCTATATAGTGCCTCCATAAAAAATCGTGTTTTAGCTCTAATGCTGTTGGCACTTTAAAACTATGCACTTCTACTCCACGCGCATTTACATCTTTAAAAACCTCTCTAATTAAGCTATCTTTACCAGAAGTATCCATACCTTGCAAGCAAATTAACATACTATATTTGCCTTCTGCATACATCGTATCTTGAATTTTACTGAGCTTTTTTCTGATTTTTTTCAGCTTTTTCTCTGCATCAACAATTACCTTTTTTGTTTTAAAATTTGCAAGCAGAATATTGCTTTTAACTTTGTAATTCTCTCTATTCATTTATTCATAAAATATTTTTTAAAGATAGAAAAAATAGATAATTCTATTTGATTTTATTGATGAAGTTTTCCTAATTAATTCTTAAAATACTTTTTGTTACTTTTGATGTATGAAAAGAGTTCTATTCCTTTTTTTCCTATTTAATTTTACTTTTTCTAAGGCTCAAAAATTGGCTGAAGGTTTTGTTTATTTATCAGATATTGATCATACAATTCAGTCTGAATTAAGGTATTTGAGTAACAATAATTTTATTGGAAAACCAATTGATGGTTACCATAATAATTGTGTAATCACCACAAAAGAAACTGCAAAGGCTTTACAAAAAGTGCAACAAGAATTGTTAAAAAAAGGCTTGAGTTTAAAAATTTTTGACGCTTACAGACCGCAACAAGCCGTAAATCATTTTGTAAGATGGGCAAAGGTTTTAAACGACACTTTAATGAAAAAAGAATTTTACCCAAATGTACCAAAATCAGCGCTTTTTAAACGAGGTTATATTGCCTCTAAATCTGGTCATTCTAGAGGTAGTACTGTAGATTTAACCATCATCAATATTAAAACAGGAAAAGAATTAGATATGGGAAGTCCTTATGATTTTTTCGGAATTCAATCACATCCTTTTTATAAAAACATCACAAAAAAACAAGCAGAAAACAGAATATTACTTCGTAAAATTATGTTAGCAAATAATTTTAAACCTTATGAAAACGAATGGTGGCATTTTACTTTAAGAAACGAACCTTATCCTAAAACTTACTTTAATTTTACAGTAGAATAGTAAGTTTTAACAATTTCTAAACGACTTCAATAAAAATCGGCATTATATTTGTAGAAAATTGGCTAGAAAGCCATACCTAATGAAATTAAATTTTAAATTTCTTTTTTTATTGATAAGTCTTCTGACTGCAAATCAAGCATTTGCTCAGTTAGACAATAATTCTGGCAACAAAGAAAAAGGAAAAAGCAAAGCCATTTTTTTAAAGAGCTCTAAAGCTGTTAAAAATCCAAAAACGATAGAACTTAATAATAACAATGGTTTTAAGAGTGCTTACGATAAAGAAAAAGACAAATTAAAAAAGCAGCAAGCAAAAAATGCTTACAAAAACAAAGGCATTATTACCCAAGCTAAATTAAGCGAAGAGCGTTTTTTAAAAGCTTTTAAGAAAATAAATGGGCAATATATTTATCCAAAAATAGACCAAGATTTAGGAAGTTTTAGAACAGATTCTAAAAGTGTAAATATTATTTGTAGAGATTTCCAATATCCTGATGGAGATAGAGTTACAATACTTGTAAATGATATACCTGTTGTATTAAATATTGTTTTAAGACAAAGTTATCAGAAATTTAATATTCCTTTACAAGTTGGCTTAAATAAAATTGCTTTTAAAGCACTAAATCAAGGAACTTCTGGCCCTAATACAGCAGCATTTAAAGTATACAATGATGCAGGTATGTTAATTTCTTCTAACGAATGGAATTTAGCTACTGGTGCTAAAGCTACGTTAATCATAGCAAAGAGTAAATAATACCTTTACGAAAACGTTAGAGTTAAATTCCTAAAATCGTGTTTTTTTATTCTATACAAAACAGTTATTTTTGTATTTCGATTATATTAAAATAGTCTATAAAACAAACAATAATAACTGGAATGAAAAAAATCACCAAACAAACTTATTTAGATTGGTACAAAGACATGCTTTTCTGGCGTAAGTTCGAAGACAAATTGGCTTCTGTTTACATTCAACAAAAAGTTAGAGGTTTCTTACACTTATACAATGGTCAAGAAGCAATTTTAGCAGGTGCATTGCACGCAATGGATTTATCTAAAGACAAAATGATTACTGCTTACAGAAACCACGTGCAACCAATTGGTATGGGAGAAGATCCTAAACGTGTGATGGCCGAATTGTATGGAAAAGTAACAGGAACTTCTAAAGGAATGGGCGGTTCTATGCATATTTTTTCTAAAGAACACGGTTTTTACGGAGGTCATGGTATTGTTGGTGGGCAAATTCCTTTAGGTGCTGGTATCGCTTTTGGTGATAAGTACAAAGGTAGTGATGCCGTTACTTTATGTTGTTTTGGTGATGGTGCTTCTAGACAAGGGTCTTTACATGAAGCATTTAATATGGCAATGCTTTGGAAACTGCCTGTAATTTTTATTTGTGAAAATAATGGTTATGCTATGGGAACTTCTGTAGATAGAACCGCAAATCATCCAGATATTTGGAAACTTGGGTTAGGATATAAAATGCCTTGTGGACCAGTAGACGCTATGAATCCTATTAAAGTTGCAGAAGCTGTAGATGAAGCTATACAAAGAGCAAGACGTGGAGATGGCCCCACTTTCTTAGAAATGAAAACCTACAGATATAGAGGTCACTCAATGTCTGATGCTCAACATTACAGAACTAAAAAAGAAGTAGAAGAATACAAAAAAATAGATCCAATTACACAAGTTTTAGAGGTAATTAAAGATAAAAACTATGCAACTTCAGACGAAATTGCTGCAATAGATAAAGAGGTAAAAACTATGGTAAAAGAATGTGAACAATTCGCAGAAGAATCTCCATATCCACCAGTAAATCAATTATATGATGTTGTTTATGAACAAGAAGATTATCCTTTTATAAGTTAAAATATGGCTACAATTATAAATATGCCTAGATTAAGCGACACTATGGAAGAAGGTGTTGTGGCAAAATGGTTAAAGAATGTTGGTGATAAAGTTGAAGAAGGCGATATTTTAGCTGAAATTGAAACCGATAAAGCCACTATGGAATTTGAGTCTTTTTACGAAGGAACTCTTTTACACATTGGTATTCAAGAAGGAGAAACATCTCCTGTAGATGTTTTATTAGCTATTATCGGCGAAGAAGGAGAAGACATTTCTGCCTTGTTAAACAATAATGCCAAACCAACTAAAGAAGAAACTAAGGAAGACAAAAAAGAGGAAACTTCTTCTGAGAATAGTTCTTCAGATACGGTTGCCATTCCTGATGGAGTACAAGTAATTTCTATGCCTCGTTTAAGTGATACTATGACAGATGGTACAGTTGCTACTTGGTTAAAGAAAGTTGGAGAATCTGTAGAAGAAGGTGATATACTTGCTGAAATTGAAACCGATAAAGCCACAATGGAGTTTGAATCTTTTTATGAAGGAACACTTTTATATGTGGGCGTACAAGAAGGAGAAACAGCTCCTGTAGATAGTTTATTAGCCATTATTGGCCCTGCTGGCACAGATGTTTCTGCAATTGTTGCCAATGGTGGAATCAGCAATTCTAATAACGAAAAACCTGCTGCAAAATCTTCTGAAAAAACAGTAGAAAAACCTATTGCTAAGAAAGAAGAAACAAAAACAGTTGCTTCTACAAACAATTCTGGCGGACGTATTTTTGCATCTCCTTTAGCTAAGAAAATTGCTTCTGATAAAGGAATTAATTTAGCTAATGTTAATGGTTCTGGAGAAAATGGTAGAATCATCAAAAAAGATGTAGAAAATTATACTCCTGTTGCTAAACAAGTAGAATCAGTTAAAACTGAATCAAGTTCTGCACCTGTTACAAGTTTTGTTGCTGCTGGCGAAGAAAAATCGGAAGAAGTTAAGAACTCTCAAATGCGTAAAGCAATTGCAAAATCTTTAGGAAACTCTAAGTTTTCTGCTCCTGATTTCAGTTTAAATATTGAAGTTGATATGGACAATGCAATGGCTTCAAGAAAAACAATTAATGCAATACCAGATACAAAAGTATCTTTTAATGATATGGTTGTAAAAGCTTGTGCTATGGCTTTACAAAAACATCCGCAAGTAAATACATCTTGGACAGATAACAGCACCGTTTTTCATAGTCATATTCACGTAGGTGTTGCTGTTGCTGTAGATGATGGGTTATTAGTGCCTGTTGTAAAACATACAAACCAATTGAGTTTAACTCAAATTGGAGCATCTGTTAAAGATTTGGCAGGAAAAGCAAGAAACAAAAAAATTACCCCTGCAGAAATGCAAGGAAGTACATTTACAGTTTCTAACTTAGGAATGTTTGGTATCGATAATTTTACATCTATTATTAATCAACCAAATTCTGCAATTTTATCTGTTGGTGCCATTGTTGAAAAACCTGTTGTTAAAAACGGGCAAATAGTTGTGGGTAACACTATGAAATTGACTTTAACGTGCGACCACAGAACTGTAGATGGTGCTGTTGGAGCGCAGTTTTTACAAACTTTAAAAACGTTTATCGAAAATCCTGTTACTATGTTAGCATAGTTCGTTTCTGATAAAATATATACTAAAAAATGCCTTGAGAAATTCTCAAGGCATTTTTTGTGTTTTATAAATAGAGTACGTTTATTTTTTACTCATTGTCATCGTTACTTTTGATATTAATTCTTGACCACTCACAGACAAATTCATATCTATTAGAGAGTTTTCAGGAATTCCAGATTTAATATCAATATCCATATTACCCGATATTTGTCCAGTTGCCATTCCAGAAACTTCACCAGAAAGATCTAATACAACTTTATCTTTTAAAACCGATTTTACCTTATAAACAAAATCCATTTTCATTCCTTTTTCATTTTTAGACATTGTCCAAGTACTACCAACCTTTACTTTTTCTTTCGGATAAACTACGTTACTAGATTGATTTGCAATATCTTCCATACCAGGGACATTAGGTTCTACTTTAGCTTCTAAAATCTGTCCTAAATTATTTCCTTTGGCTGTTATTAGAGCTTCTAACATTGGTCCCATTTGAGATTTTATCATTTTTCCTGCATCATCTAACTCATCATCACTTTTAGAAGAATCGAAACTTACAATATTACCACCTTGTAACATATCCATAGTAATTTTGGTGAATTTCATTTCGCTATTGTAAGTATCTCCATTTACATCTAAAACTTTAATATCCATATTAAGAGTCATCCCCATAGACATTATTGTTCCCATTTCTTGAGACATTTTCATAGAAACATTGTAAGTTGCTCCTTTTTCATAATTTAATCTTAATAATACCGATTTTTGTGCTGAAGTAATATTTGAAGAAATAACTAAAAATAAGATTAACAATTTTTTCATTCTTTTTGTTTTATTTATTAATATTTTGTTTTTGCGAAGAGTGTTTTTTTTAAATTATTATAATTTTAAAACTCTTGATTTACATCCCAAGCTTCTAAAGTTTCTTTTAACGTTTTAATAAACATACCACCTAAAGCTCCATTAACAACTCTATGATCATAAGAATGCGATACAAACATTTTTTGTCTGATTCCTATAAAATCTCCTTCTGGGGTTTCTATAACTGCAGGAACTTTTCTAATGGCTCCTAAAGCTAAAATTGCTACTTGTGGTTGATTGATAATTGGTGTTCCCATAACAGAACCAAAACTACCTACGTTTGTAACAGTGTATGTTCCGTCTTGAATTTCATCTGGTTTTAAAGCGTTATTTCTTGCTCTATTTGCCAAATCATTTACAGATTTTGTCATACCTACTAAATTCAACTGATCTGCATTTTTTATTACTGGAACAATTAAATTTCCATCGGGAAGTGCAGCTGCCATTCCTAAATTAATATTTTTCTTTTTGATGATAGAATCTCCATCAACAGCAATATTAATTAAAGGATATTTTTTAATTGTTGTAGCAATTGCCTGCATTAATATTGGAGTAAATGTCAGTTTCTCTCCTTCTCTTTTAAAGAATGCATCTTTTACTTTATTACGCCATTTTACAATATTGGTAACATCGATTTCTATAAATGATTGCACATGGGCAGAAGTCTGCACAGAATCTACCATATGTTTGGCAATCAGTTTGCCCATTCTGCTCATTTCAATAATTTCATCTCCACCATTAACAGAAATAGGAGTGGTTTTAGCAACGGGTTTTTCAATTTCTTTTGACACTTCAACTTTAACAGGCGTCACAACTTTTGGTGTAGCATTACCTCTATTATTTATGTAAGATAAAATATCATCTTTGGTAACTCTACCATCTTTACCAGAACCAACAATAGTTTCTAACTCACGCATAGAAACGCCTTCTGTTTGAGCAATATTTCTTACCAAAGGCGAATAAAATTTACCAGAATCAGAAGTTTTAGCAATTGGTATTGCAGTAACTTCTACAGCTTTTTCAATTGTTTTTTCTACTTCTTCTACCTGAGTTTTTTCGTTTTCATTAGAAATGAAAACTTCTTTATGACTTTCGTCTTCTCCTTCTGTTTCTATAACTGCAATTGTTTCTCCAACAGCAACAACATCATCTTTTTGAAATAAAACCTCAACTAGAGTACCTTCTACTTCAGATGGCACTTCAGAATCTACTTTATCTGTAGCTATTTCTACCACAGCTTCATCTAATTCAATAGTGTCTCCAACTTCTTTTAACCAAGAAGTGATTGTTGCTTCTGCAACACTTTCTCCCATTTTTGGTAACTTTAATTCAAATCTTGCCATTTCTATCTGATTTTACAGATTGTAAAAGTACTAAAAAACTAGTTCTTAGCTTAAAAAAATCAAAAAAAAACACTTAAAGAAACGTCTTTACAAATTACACATTCTTTAAAATAATACTGCTTTAACTTATTTTATTTAAATTAAAAATAGGTTTTTACTCAATTTATTCAATTATTCCTAATATTGAATTTATGATTTTTACAAAAAAATTAAAATTTATTAGTTTATAGACTATGATTTTTATCATCAATTTACTATCAATTAAAAGTTAAATTTGTACTAGAAATTCTGATTATTATGAGAAATATATTTTTTATATTAACTATTTTATTAGGTTTTAATAGTATTTCAAAGGCTCAAGAAACCGCTAAAAGTGTATCATTAAATATAAAATTACCTAGTAGTGTTTTAATAAAAGGCACCTCCACACTTCACGATTGGAAAAGCACTGTTGAAAAAACAGATGCCGAATTAACAGTAAATAATTTAAAAGATGTAAATATTGAAACTTTAAATGTAAAAGTGCAAGTATTAAGCATTAAAAGTGGTAAAAGAATAATGGATAAACTTACTTATAAAGCTCTAAAAGCTAAAGAATATCCAATAATAACATTTGTATTCATAAAAGGAGAAATTATAACAGAAGACGCTAACTTTATTAATATAAAATTAATAGGAGATTTATCTATTGCTGGTGTTACAAAAAATGTTTCAGTACTTACAAAAATAAACAAAGAAGGAAAATCTATAGTTTTAAAAGGAGAGCACAAATTAAAAATGACTGATTTTGGCATAAAACCACCAAGAGCTTTACTTGGAACTATAAAAACAGGCGATGAAATAACCATAGAATTTAAATTAACTTTTGAATAATAACTTATAAATACAAACAATTATGAAAACAATAAAAAACATAGTATTAATTGTATTGGTAACTCTTTTTGGAGTAACTGCCAACGCACAGAAAACTCAATATCTACGACAAGCAGGATATGATGGGTTAAATGTTTTTGAAACAAAAAAAACAAATGATATAGAATTTGAAAAACTATCAATTAAAGTAGGTGGTGATTTCGCTATTCAATTCCAAGCTTTAGACCACTCAAATGATTTAAATAATTTAACTCCTATTGGCGGTAACGTAAACTTACCAACTGCCAATTTAAATTTTGATGTACAATTAGCAGACGGAATAAGAATGCATTTAAGAACTTTTCTTTCTTCTAGACATCATAATGAAACTTGGGTAAAAGGCGGATATATTCAAATGGATAAACTAGATTTCATAAAAAAAGACTTCTTAAAAAACATTATGGATGTAACAACCTTAAGAATTGGTGTAGACCAATTAAACTACGGTGATGCTCATTTTAGAAGAACTGATAATGCAATGGCTATTTATAACCCTTTTGTTGGTAATTACATTATGGATGCTTACACAGTAGAACCATTTGTTGAAATTACGATACAACCTAAAAATTACGTTTTTGTTGCCGGTATTTCTAATGGTTTATTAAACCCATCAGTAAATAAAACTATTACTCCTTGGGGTTCTAAAAAAATTACTGGCGAAAAAGATCTTAAAATTACTTTCTATGGTAAATTAGGAATTGACCGTCAAGTAAATGAAGATTTAAGAGTACGTTTAACAGGTTCTTTTATTAGCGAAAGTGGTTATAATAACGGAGACCATTTATATAATGGAGATCGTGCTGGATCTAGATATTATAACTTATTCAATTATAATAAAAAAGGAGATTTTACTTCTGGAGGAGACTTTTCAGGAAGATTTAATCCTGGTTTTAAAAGAAATACTTCATACCAAATCAACCCATTTATACAATACAAAGGTTTAGAGTTCTTTGGAATTTACGAAACTAGTAAAGGAAGCAAAGCAGAAGGAAATGTAGAAGGGTCTTTTACACAATTAGGAACTGAATTATTATATAGATTCGGAGAAAAAGGTCAATTCTATATTGGAGGTAGATACAACTCTGTAGATGGTAATGCAGACTATGCTTCTGGAAAAACCAAACCAAACAAACAAAAAATTACTAGAACCAATATTGGTGGTGGTTGGTTTATGACCAAAAATATTTTAATGAAAGCAGAATATGTTAAACAATCTTACAATTCTGATGCTAAAGCTTGGACACCTAATGCGTGGACAACTCCAACATTATCTGGTGCAAAAATGAATGGTGTTGTACTTGAAGCTGTAATCTCTTTCTAATAATTTTATTAAAATTTATTAAAAAGCAGGAACATTGTTCCTGCTTTTTTTATTGATTTCGAAATTTTCTAAACCCAATCTTTAGGTTTTGCTAAAACTTTAAGTAGTTTGTTTTCTTCAGAATTTTCTTTAGGATGATGATTGTATTTCCATTGAACAGTTGGTGGTAAACTCATTAAAATACTTTCTATTCTCCCATTGGTTTTAAGCCCAAATAAAGTTCCTCTATCGTGTACTAAATTAAACTCTACATATCTTCCACGTCTTACTTCTTGCCAATCTTTGTGGGCTGACTTGTATTTAATATTTTTTCTACGCTCTACAATTGGCACATAAGATTCTAAAAAGCTATTCCCAATTTCTGTTACAAAGTTATAACGATCTTGCATCGAAAACGTATCTGTTTTCTTCAAATAATCAAAAAAAAGTCCACCAATTCCTCGAGCTTCATTTCTGTGTGAATTCCAAAAATAGGTATCACAGGTTTCCTTAAATTTAGGGTAAAATTCTAAATGATGTGTATCACAGGCTTCTTTACAAACAGAATGAAAATGAACCACATCTTCTTCAAATAAATAATAAGGTGTTAAATCTTGTCCACCACCAAACCATTTCGTAACAATGTTTCCTACATCATCATACATTTCAAAATAACGCCAATTTGCATGCACAGTTGGCACAAACGGATTTACAGGATGCAAAACTAAACTTAATCCACAAGCAAAAAAGTTGCCTTCTTTTACTCCAAATTGTTTTCTTAATGCTTCTGGTAATTCTCCAAAAACTTTAGAAATATTTACACCACCTTTTTCAAAAATACTCCCGTTTTCTATAACACGAGTTCTTCCACCACCTCCTTCTTTACGTTTCCAGTTATCTTCTTGAAATTTTGCTTTCCCATCTACTTCTTCTAATTTAGACGTAATGGTATTTTGTAAGTTCTCAATGTAATTATAAAATTGATCTTTCATTTTCTTTATTTAACAATTCAACTGTTTTTACAGAAGCTGCAGTTACTGATAAAGGCAAAACAATGATAATTCCTATTACTGGAATTAACAAACACAGCATAAAAACGACTCCATTACCAATAGAAAAACCTTTGTTTTTACCAACAAAATTAATGCTTTGCTTATAATTTAAATGTCTTTCTAAAGTATAATCCATATTACCAAAACCTGCATAATAAGATTGTACTAGAAATAATAAAAGTGTAGAAAATATATTTACTAGCGGAATAAACTTTAATAACAAAATAGGAATCGTTATCAATAATTCTTTTGCTAAATTTCTAATATTAATTCGAATTCCTCTTATTAATTGTTCTTGAAAAGTGGTTTTTCTATGTTGATGTTTTAAATTTCCGTTAATATGCTTCTCTATTTTTTCTGAAACAGGACTCATAAATGGTGCAGACAATGCCAGAATAATATGTTTGTACAAAATTAAACCAATAACCAAGACGAAAATTGCACCTATAACAGAGGTAATTGTAGTTACGGTTTCTTTTCCCCAATCCCATATCCAGATTTTAGCTAAAAAAATGCCAATATTGTCGGACAAACCATAAGCTGTAAAACCTATAATTGTTGCCGTTAACACACTAATTATTATAGGAATTGCAAAGTATCTCCAGAGTTTTAGCTTAGATATTAAACCAAAAGCACCAGCGTATGAATTTATTCCTGAAAGTATGTTTTTAATCATTGGACTATCCTTACTCCTTTCCAAAGGAAAGGAAACTCAAATGTTTATCTGCACTCACTTTTCTTCCCTTTGGGAAGATTAAGATGGGCTTTTATACTCTTTAACTGCATCTACAAATGCTTTAGCATTTTCTAACGGTATGTTTGGTAAAATACCGTGACCCAAGTTTACAACGTACTTGTCTTTACCAAATTCGTTAATCATTTGATGTACCATTTTCTTAATTTCTGCTGGCGGCGACAATAGTCTTGATGGATCGAAATTACCTTGTAAAGTAATATTTCCTCCAGATAAATAACGAGCATTTCTTGCAGAACACGTCCAATCTACACCCAAAGCAGATGCTCCAGATTTAGCCATATCCCCTAGAGCAAACCAACATCCTTTACCGAATGTAATTACAGGTGATTCGTCTTTTAAAGCATCTATAATTTGCTGAATATACTGCCATGAAAATTCTTGATAATCTACAGGAGATAACATACCACCCCAAGAATCGAAAACCTGAACAGCATTTACACCAGCAGCTACTTTTGCTTTTAAATAGGCAATGGTTGTATCTGTAATTTTTTGTAATAATGAATGTGCAACCACAGGATTTGTAAAACACAATTCTTTTGCTTTGTCGAAATTTTTAGATCCTTGCCCTTGTACACAATAACATAAAATTGTCCATGGTGAACCTGCAAAACCAATTAACGGAATCTCATCATTTAATTTCTCTTTGGTTGCTTTAATGGCTTCCATTACATAACCTAAAGATTCATTAACATCAGGAACAACTACACGATCTAAATCTTTTTGAGTACGAATAGGATTTGGTAAGTAAGGACCAAAATTTGGTTTCATTTCTACTTCAATATTCATTGCCTGTGGAATTACTAAAATATCTGAAAACAAAATGGCTGCATCCATACCATATCTTCTGATAGGTTGTACTGTAATTTCTGAAGCTAATTCTGGAGTTTGACAACGTGTAAAGAAATCGTATTTATGTTTGATTTCCATAAACTCTGGCAAATAACGCCCTGCTTGACGCATCATCCAAACTGGAGGTCTATCCACTGTTTCTCCTTTTAAGGCTCTTAAAAATAAATCGTTTTTTATCATAATATTTTATTAACCGCGAAGACACAAAAGTTCGCAAAGTTTTTACAAGTTATTTACTATTCTTTTAATACCGTATTTGATTAGACTCACATTAAAATTTATTAATAACCCAAGTTTACAATCTGATAATCTTAAATAGGTAATCATTTGTGCTGTATGAACATCATCTAATTTTTTAACTGATTTTAGTTCTATTATAACTTTGTTTTCAACCAATAAATCTATCCTATAACCAGCTTCTAATTTTAGATTGTTATATACTACAGGTAGTACTTTTTGTCTTTCAACCACTAAATTTCTTTCATCCAACTCGTAAAATAAACAAGTCTCATAGGTGCTTTCCAATAAACCAGGACCAAGGGTTTTATGAACTCTATAAGCACAATCAACAATTATCTTAGAAATTTCATTTTCAGAAAGTGAACTTACATATTCCATTTTTGCTTCTTAGCTATCTTTGCTTCTTTGCGGTTCTTTATTTACATTTTAGAAACAGCCAACATCGCTTTATCAACAGCATTTGCTATTTTCTTAATATCCTTATCACTTAATGCCGATGATAAAAACCAAGCTTCAAACTGACTTGGAGGCAAAAACACGCCGTTTTTAATCATTTCCCAAAAGAATACCGCAAATTTTTCTGTGTCTGAAGTTTGAACTTCTTCAAAATTTGTGACTTTAGTTTTTGTGAAAAATGGATTTAACATAGAACCAAATCTATTTACTACTAAATCTACATTGTATTTTTTGGCAGTTTCTAATAAAATTACTTCAATGATTTTACCTGTTTCTTCAAATTTTTGATATGGATTTTGTTTTTTCAATTCTGTTAAAGTTGATATTCCTCCTGCCATTGCAATTGGATTTCCACTTAATGTTCCTGCTTGATACATTCCGCCCAAAGGTGCAACTTGTTCCATAATTTCGTTACGCGCTCCGTAAGCCCCAACAGGAAAACCTCCTCCAATTACCTTTCCAAGACAAGTAATATCTGCTGTTACTCCTAATAATTCTTGTGCACCACCAAACTTAGAACGGAAACCTGTCATTACTTCATCAGCAATTAACAAAGCTCCTTTTGTTTCTAAATAAGTTTTTAATTCTGCCAAGAAATTATTTTGCGGAATTACCACACCCATATTTCCACCAACAGGCTCAATAATTACTGCAGCAATATCGTTATGTTCTTCAAAGTGTTTTTTTACACTTTCTAAATTGTTGTATTCTGCAATTAACGTGTTTTTTACTGCGCCTTCAGGAACCCCTTTAGAACCAGGTAAACTTAAAGTTGCCAAACCAGAACCTGCTGCTACCAACAACGCATCTTGATGCCCGTGATAACAACCAGAAAATTTAATGATTTTATCTTTTCCAGTAAACGCTCTTGCCAAACGAATTCCGCTTAAAACCGCTTCTGTACCAGAGTTTACAAAACGGACTTTATCCATATCAGGAAAAGCATCGCAAACAATTTTTGCTAATTTTATTTCATTTTCTGTTGATGCACCAAAAGAATAGCCATTTTTTAAAGCTTTGGTAATTGCTTTTTGTACTTTTTTATGACGGTGACCTAAAATCATTGGGCCGTAAGACAATACCAAATCTACATATTTATTACCATCAACATCAGTAATTTTACTTCCTTTTGCTTTTTTAATAAACAACGGATTTCCTCCCACAGAAGCAAATGCTCTTACTGGTGAGTTTACTGCTCCTACAAGATTTTTTAAGCCTTTATTATATAATTTCTGTGATTTTTTAAATTTCATTATGTTATTTTTTTGTCTGGTCGAGCGCAGTCGAGACCTCATTAAGACCTCTCGACTGCGCTCGAGGTGACATTACAATTTTATTTCAATAAAACTTTCGCTGCTTCCTTGGCAAAATAGGTAATAATAATATCTGCTCCTGCTCTTTTCATAGAAAGTAAGCTTTCCATCATCACTTTTTCGCCATCAATCCAACCTTTTTCTGCAGCAGCTTTCACCATCGCATACTCACCACTTACATTATAGCAGGCAATTGGTCTGTCGAAATTATTTTTTAAATCTCTTATAATATCTAAATATGATAAAGCTGGTTTTACCATTAATATATCAGCACCTTCTTGATCATCAAAAGTGGCTTCACGCATTCCTTCATCCCTATTTGCTGGATCCATTTGATAGGTTCTACGATCTCCAAAAGTTGGCGCAGAGTCTGCTGCGTCTCTAAACGGACCGTAAAATGCGGATGCATATTTTACAGAATATCCCATAATTGGTAAATTTACAAAACCTGTATTATCTAAAGATTGACGAATCATATTAATCGTTCCATCCATCATTCCTGAGGGTGCCACCATATCTACACCTGCTTTAGCGTGCGAAATTACTTGCTTTGCAATATTGATTAAAGTAGCGTCATTATCTACATCATTATCGTGAATAATTCCACAATGACCGTGCGAAGTATATTCGCAAAAACATACATCAGTAATTACATATAAACTTGGGTAATTCTTTTTGATAAAACGAATAGCTTGCTGCATAATTCCGTTATCATTCCACGTTTCTGTTCCTTCCTCATCTTTTTTAGATGGAATACCAAATAGCAAAACTGCAGGAATATTTAATTCAACAACTTCATCTAATTCTTCTGAAATTTGATCCAAAGAAAAACGATGAATCCCTGGCATAGAAACAATTTCTGTTTTGATATTTTCTCCTTCTTCAATAAAAAGAGGATAAATAAAATCGTCTACAGAAAGTTTAGTTTCTCTTACTAATCTTCTGACTCCTTCTTGTTTTCTTAATCTACGTCCACGAAACATACTCTAATTTTGTAAAGACCTTTTAGGTTTTGAAAACCTGAAAGGTCTATGTTAAAAATTCTTCTTTACTAGCTCTAAAAGTGAATCCACATTTGGCATATTGGCTACCTGAACATTTTCAAAATGCTTTCTTGCTTCTTTTGCTGTGGTTTCTCCAATACAAAAAGCAATTTTATCTGTGTTATTTTCTTTTAAATAACTTTCTATTCCTGATGGACTATAAAACAAAATTCCAGAAAATTCATCAGTAATTTTTATCGGACTTAACATTGTTTTATATACTTCAACTTCATTCACAACAATATTGTGCGTTTGTAAATATGCAGGTAAAATATCTAGACGCAAATTACTACAAAAATAGGTAACCTCTTTATTTTCAAGTTCTTTTGATAGATATTCCGCTAATTTCTTCGCGTTTTTTGCAACGTGAGCAACTTTTCCAATTCTGTTTTCAATCAGCTTTTTAGTTCTTCTACCTACACAATAAATATTTTTAAAATTCATTTCATCTTTAGTGAATGAATTTAAAAGTGCTTCTACTGCATTCTGACTGGTAATAATAACGTTTTCACGCTCAATTTTCATCACCTTTGGTGGAATTCTATTAAAACGAATTTTGATAAAATCGCTATCTTCAATTCCTATTGAATTAGGCAACACTTTCTTTTGTACTTCAGATAATTTTTTTGTAGAATAGACTTTATAGTTTATCAAAGTTTCACCTTCTATATCTGCTAACATCAATTCTTTTCCTCCTCTGTTAATGATATAATCTGCACAATCTTTTGCTAAAAAACGATGACGTCCCATTTTTGCAGTTTTAGAAACTGTAATTTTTTTAGAACCGTCTTTTTTTAATAAAACCCCTTTAAAGTTAATTTCTTCCGTTTTATCATCTACATATGCTAAAGCTCCTATTGGCGCTGTACAACCACCTTCTAAAAGGTTTAAAAACTCTCTTTCTATACCTACACAAACTTTAGTTTCATAATGATTTAATTGCTCGCAAGCATCTTTTACATAATCATCTTTATCTAAAGCAGTAATCATAATTGCGCCTTGTGCTGGCGCAGGAATCATCCAAGTTAAAGGAATTGCACCTTTAGATCTAACTCCTAACCTTTCTAATCCTGCTGCTGCAAAAATGGCTCCGTTCCAAGTTTCGCTATTTTCTAATTTTTCTAAACGTGTGTTTACATTACCGCGTAAATCTTCTACTTTATGGGTTGGATAACGATTTAACCACATTGCTTTTCTACGCAAACTCCCTGTGGCAATTATACCATTTGGTTGACCAAAAAACTCTTCTGTATCTTTTAAAACTAACAAATCTGTATAATTTGCGCGTTTTAAAACGGCTGCTTGTACAATTCCTTCTGGTAAAACAGTGGGTACATCTTTTAAAGAATGAACAGCAATATCTATATCGCCATTTAACATAGCAACATCTAAACTTTTTGTAAAAACACCTGTTACACCTAACTCATACAAAGGTTTATCTAAAACAATATCTCCTAAAGATTTTATAGGAACCAACTCGCAATTATAACCTAATTGTTCTAATTCTTTACGCACTTTATTTGCTTGCCAAAGCGCTAATTGGCTATCGCGAGTACCTATTCTTATTATTTTTTGCATTAAATTTTGTTTAAGATTGAAAAACCTTATTTATTACTTGAAGACTTTGTGATACAGATGTTTCTTCATCTTTTAAATGTTTCACAAATTGTGTGGTTATCTTTTGAATAAAACGTGAAGTTAAGATTTCTGCTTGACTTTCATCAAAATCAGCAATTTTTTTCTTCTGAAAATTAATTTCGTCGTTTTTAATATTTTCTAACGATTGTTTTAAAGCAGCAATTGCTGGGGTAAATCTTCTGTGATTTAACCAATCGTTAAATTCTTTTTTATGGGTTTCTATAATTGCTTCTGCAAACGGAACTTCTTGTTGTCTAATTGCTAAAGTTTCGTCAGTAACTTTAGAAAGTTCATCTACATTTACTAAAGAAATATTTTTAAAATCGGTAACATCTTTGGCTACATTTTCTGGCATTGATAAATCTAGAATTAATAATTCTTGATTATTTGCAACAAGCTCTTTTGTTACTGTAGGTTTATCTGCACCTGTAGAAACTATTAAAATATCTGCCGTTAATATTTCTTCTGTTAAATTTTCGATGACAGCTTTTCTAATTGATGGATGATCCTTTACGAAATCAGTAGTTTTTTCTTCTGTTCTATTAATTAAACAAACTGATTTATTCTGAGTGTATTCAGCTAAATTCTTACAAGTATGTTTTCCCATTTTACCTAATCCAAAAACTAAGATATTTTTAGAGTTGTAATCTGGCAAATTTTTAATAATGTATTGTACTGCTGCGTAAGAAACAGAAGTTGTACCCGAGCTTAATTTTGTTTCATTCTTTACTCGTTTGCTAGCCTGTAAAACACTATTTACCAACCTTTCTGAGTAAGCATTGGTTGTATTTAGAGATTTTGCCATTTTAAAAGACTGCTTTAATTGACCCACAATTTCGTAATCTCCTAAAATTTGACTTTCTAAACCTGTACCTATTCTAAATAAATGATTTACAGCTTCTTGACTTTTAAAAACAAAAGAAATCTTTGCAAACTCTTGAATTGTACCTTCAGAGAATTCGCACAACAATTCTATTAATTGACAAGGTCTTTCTGCAAAACCTGAAATTTCTGTTCTGTTACAAGTAGATAAAATAAAAACTCCCTGAATTTTTTTTTCTTTTGCGCGTTGCAACAATGCAACTTGTTTTTCTTTTGTTAAAGAAAATTTTCCGCGAGTATTAGCATCTGCTTTTTTATAACTAACACCAATATTGTAAAAGTGCTCTTGCCTGTTCTTTTGCATCGTATTGTAAAAGTTGCTCAAAAGTAAAAACTTCATTTAAAAAAAAACATCGCTAAAAGTACTTTTTATAACGTTATATGTTTTTTATAAACTTTTTTGTATAAAAAACTCTAAAAAGGGTTATTTTTGCAGTACTATAAAGGTTTTTCAATATAACTATATAGAATCATTCTAAATAAACAGCACCTAAATAAAGATAAAAAGGATGTTTAAAAATGTCGGAGAAAGTACTTTAGAGGAAATCAATCTTGGAAAAGGTTTTTATGTACTTCATTTTCAGAACGAAAGCAAAGAAGTGCAAGTTTTTGAAAGAAAAATAGATAGTACTTTTATTCAAATTCATTTTTGTTTAAGAGGTAATTCTAAATTCTTATTTAACAACGGTTCTTATTCTTTTGATGTGTTAGACAATAGATCTATTCTTTTATATAATCCTCAGAGAAAATTACCTATCCATTTAGAAAATCAGCCAAAAACAACTTTGGTTTCTTTGTTGATTTCTATTGAAAAATTTCACTCATTATTTTCTAAAGAATCTGGTTATATTCCGTTTTTAAGTGATGAAAATAGCAATAGAAAATACTATGATGATGTAGAAATAAAACCCACTGTTTCTATAGTTTTACAACAAATCATCAACTCTAACATTAACAGTTCTATTAGAGCGTTATATGTTAAAGGAAAAGTTTATGAGTTATTGAGTTTACACTTTCAAAACGATGAAAATGTAGAAGGAGAATATTGTCCTTTTTTAGTTGATGAACAAAATGTGTTAAAGATTAGAAAGGCAAAAGAAATTATTATTGATAAAATGGCAGAACCACCAAGTTTACAAGAATTAGCCAATGAAATTGGGTTGAACATTAAAAAATTAAAAGAAGGTTTTAAGCAAATTTATGGAGATACCGTCTTTAGTTTTTTGTTTGATTATAAAATGGAACACGCAAGAAAATTATTAGAAAGTAACCAATATAATGTTAACGAAGTAGGTTTAAAGGTTGGCTACAGTACTTCTAGTCATTTTATTGCTGCCTTTAAAAAGAAGTTTGGCACAACACCAAAGAAATACACTAAAAGCCTCTCCTAACCTCTTCAAAAGAGAGGGACTGAGCAAGATTATGAAAAAATTTAAATATAAATAAACGTATTGTATTTCTTCTCTTTGGGAAGGTTAAGATGGGCTTATGAAACAATTAACTCATTATGAGATTAAAAACAAGCAACAAAAATTCTCAATTACTATTGTTTGTGACGCTATTAGAACTCCAGAAAACATAGGAATGTGCTTTCGAATTTCTGAATGTTTTGGTGTTGAAAAAATCTATTTTCACAAAAGTTCTCCTTCTATTGAAAATAGAAAAGTAATAAACACGGCAAGAAACACAATCAATCAAATTGATTATGAATTTTACAGCGATTTTAATCAAACTATTTATCAATTAAAAAATGAAGGAAATACTATTATTGGTATAGAAATAACAGATAAAAGCATCAACCTTCAGAATTTTAATTTTAAAAATCATAAAAAAATTGTTTTACTTTTAGGAAGTGAAAGAAACGGAATTAAAAATATTAATTTGGTTGATGAAACCATTGCAATACCTATGTATGGTAGAAATTCTTCTATGAATGTTATACATAGTTTAGCGATTACTTTGTATGAAGTTACAAGTCAGTTAGCGGTTAGCGGTTAGCAAAAATAAAAAATAAGATTCTGAAACAAATTCAGAATGACAAAAAACAAACAGATATTAAAGTTTCATTTTAAAACTTTACAACTTTGAAACTTTGAAACTTTGAAACTTTGAAACTTAAATAATGAAAGGAGTTTTACTTATAAATTTAGGATCGCCAGATTCAACAGAAATTAAAGACGTTAAAAAATATTTAAATGAATTTTTAATGGATGAGCGCGTTATAGATATCCCATATTGGAAACGTTATTTATTAATTAAAGGAATCATATTAAATTTTCGTCCTAAAAAATCAGCAGCAGCTTATAAAAAAATATGGTGGAAGGAAGGCTCACCTTTAGTGGTAATTTCTGAAAGATTTACAAAAAAAGTCATAAAAAAAACAGCAACTCCTGTTGCGTTGGCAATGCGTTATGGTTCTATGTCTATAGAAAAAGGCATTAAAGAATTAGTAGATAAAGGTGTTACAAAAATCTTTTTAGCGCCTTTGTATCCACATTATGCAATGTCTTCTTACGAAACTGTTGTAGTAAAAGCAGAAGAAATTTTGACTGAAAAACACACAAACATTAAGCTAGATGTTTTACCTCCTTTTTACAAAGAACCCAGTTATATAAAAGTGATGAGCAACAACATTTCTAATCATTTAAAAGATTTTGATTACGATCATATTTTGTTTTCTTATCACGGAATTCCTGAACGTCATATTAAAAAATCTGACCCAACAAAAAGTCATTGTAAAATAGATGCTTCTTGTTGCGATAGAAATTCTGTAGCACATCATACTTGTTACAGGCATCAATGTTTTGAAACCACAAAAGCAATTGTAAAAAAACTCGATTTAAAAGAAGGAACTTACAGTAATTCTTTTCAATCTCGTTTATTAAAAGACCCTTGGTTAAAGCCGTATACAGATTTTGAAATTGAAAAATTTCCAGCAGAAGGCAAGAAAAAACTGGCAGTTATTACACCTGCATTTGTTGCAGATTGTTTAGAAACTTTAGAAGAAATTGCTATGGAAGGTAAAGAGGAATTCTTAAAATCTGGAGGAACAGAATACAAACACATTCCTTGTTTAAATGAAAATGATGATTGGGTAGATGTAATGGTTTCTTGGATTGATAATTGGAAGAATAATACTGTTAGCTGTTAGCTGTTAGCTGTTAGCAAAAATGAAAACTTTATCACTCTACAACTTTGCGACTTTGAAACTTTAAAACTTTTTTAACTTAGAAAACTTAAAACAAAACTATGGATTTTTTATATGTAAAAGCATTACACGTTATTTTTGTAATCACTTGGTTTGCAGGTTTATTTTATATTATTCGCCTATTTATTTATCACATAGAAGCAGAAAAAAAACCACAACCAGACAAAAAAATATTACAAACTCAATTTAAATTAATGAGCAAACGCTTATGGTACATTATTACTTGGCCATCTGCAATTTTAACAACTTTTTTTGCAATTTGGATGTTAGTTAAAAACCCATATTTTTTAGAAATGCCTTGGATGCAGGTTAAACTAGCTTTTGTTTTAGCATTGTATCTTTATCATTATTCTTGTCAGAAAATATACAAACAATTACAAAATGATATCATAAAATACTCTGCATTTCAACTTAGAATTTGGAACGAAGTTGCCACAATTATTCTCTTTGCGGTCATTTTTTTAGTAACACTACAAAGTGCCATAAACTGGATTTGGGGAGTTGTAGGAATTGTTTTAGTAAGTGTTATTTTAATGTTGGGAATTAGGCTCTACAAAAAAATTAGAGCAAAAAAATCTTGGGATAAAGCAGAAAAAGAAGTTTTAGAAGGCACAGATAAATCATCTTCAGAAAACCAATAATTAAATAATGCTTAAGACTAGAATAAGTTAATAAATTTGTTCTAGCCTTAAACCATTATAAAAATATACCATTATGAAAAACTAATGTTTTTCTGCATAAGTGTTTTAAGATTTTATACTTTGAACAAAAGGAATTCTATTCACAATAGAGCGTCCTAAAGTAATTTCGTCTGCATATTCTAATTCATCACCCACAGAAATTCCGCGTGCAATTGTAGAAGTTGTAATATCGTATTTTTCTATTTGTTTAAAAATGTAAAAGTTGGTGGTATCTCCTTCCATTGTAGAACTTAGTGCAAAAATCAATTCTTTTATTTCTCTGTTTTTTACTTTATTTACTAACGATTCTATTTGTAGGTTTTGAGGACCAACTCCTTCTATTGGAGAAATTTTTCCGCCTAAAACGTGGTACAAACCATTAAATTGTGAAGTACTTTCTATTGCCATTACATCTCTAATATCTTCAACAACACAAACAATTTCTGCGTTTCTTTTTGGATTATTACAAATATCACACAACATTGTATCAGAAATATTGTGGCACTTTCTACAAGCTTTTACATCGTTTCGTAAATGCAACAAAGCTTCAGATAAATATTTAGTATTTTCTGATGGTTGCTTTAATAAATGTAACACCAAACGCAAAGCAGTTCTTTTACCAATTCCTGGCAAACGCGACACTTCGTTTACTGCATTTTCTAATAATTTTGATGAAAAATCCATAGCTTGCAAAATTACGAATTATGAATTATGAATTACTAAAAAAGAAGATAGAAAAACATATCTTCGTAATTCATAATTGAACATTAGCAATTAACTATGCAACCACTTCATATTTTTTTATTGATTGTAGCCTACTTTTTAGTCTTAATTTCAATATCTTATTTTACTGGTAAAGACGATTCTAACGAAGTTTTTTTTAAAGCAAAAAGAAGTTCTCCTTGGTATTTAGTGGCTTTTGGTATGATTGGAGCCTCACTTTCTGGAGTTACTTTTATTTCTGTTCCAGGTATGGTAAATGGGCAGCAATTTGCATATATGCAAGGTGTTTTTGGATTTTTTGTAGGTTATTTATTAATCGTTTTTATACTACTTCCGCTCTATTATAAGTTAAATATTACCTCCATTTATCAATATTTAGAACAACGTTTTGGAAAAATAAGTTACAAAACAGGTGCATTTTTCTTTTTATTATCTAGAGTTACAGGCGCTTCGTTTAGACTCTTTTTAGTGGCTTTAGCAATGCAATACATTGTTTTTGAAGAAATAGGAATACCGTTTGAAATTACAGTAATTATATCAATTTTATTAATTTGGATTTACACTTTTAGAGGAGGCATAAAAACCATTGTTTGGACAGACACACTGCAAACTTTAGCAATGCTAGTAGCTGTTGGGTTGTCTATCTATTTAATCAATCAAAAATTGGATTGGAGTTTTATTGAGTTTTTAAATTCTGATGATTTTAAAACCAAAGGTCAAATTTTCTTTTTTGATGATATTAATTCTAAAACGTATTTCTGGAAATATTTTATTGGTGGAATTTTTATTGCAGTAGCTATGACTGGCTTAGACCAAGATATGATGCAAAAAAACTTAACCTGTAAAAACAATAAAGAAGCTCAAAAAAATATGATAACAATGGCTGTTTTAGTTGTTATTGTAAATTTTTTCTTTTTATCATTAGGAGCATTATTATTTATCTATTCAGAAAAAATTGGCGTTTCTATACCAATTGTAGATGGCAAGGTTAGAACAGATTTGTTATTTCCAGAAATAGCAATGAATCAAAATTTAGGAACAGGTGTTGCTATCACTTTTATTATTGGTTTAATTGCGGCAGCGTATTCTAGTGCAGATTCTGCATTAACTTCTTTAACTACATCATTTTCGGTCGATTTTTTAAATATTGAAAAAAAGCCAAAAGAACAACAAAAACCTTTGCGTAAAAAAGTACACATTGGCGTTTCAATTTTACTAATTTTAGTAGTAATTCTATTTAATAATCTAGAAGGCAATGTAGTTAGCAACCTGTTTAAATTTGCCACTTTTACTTATGGCCCTCTTTTAGGTTTATTTGCTTTTGGCATTTTTACCAAACATAAAATTAAAGATAAATATGCTTGGATAGTTGCCTTACTTTCCATCACTTTTAGTTTTGCGATTACTTCTTTACCAGAAAGTATTGTGGGCGCATACCAATTTCATTGGGAAATTTTACCTTTAAATGGTCTAATAACTTTTGTGGGCTTGTTTCTAATAAAGGAATAATTTAGTTTGTTTCAATATTTAATTTTAGCAATCTTTTATAAGTCATTAAGAAAAAATACATCTCTAGACTTAGATAGTAATAATTTATGAGTTAACCTTTAAATTTCATCCCTAAATGCACCACTTTTTTTGTTTCAAAAAAAGGCTCATCAAAATAATTAGATAAATCATAAATTGATGCTGCAGTATATTTTTTGAGTTCTTCTGTTAAATCACCTCCTTTTAAATATAGAATTCCGTTTTTTAAATCGTGGTTTTGTTTTTTGGCTATTTTCCCTTTATTCCAACGTACAAAAGTTTCCATTTGTGCTACTGCTCTACTCACGATAAAATCGTAAGTATCTTTAATTTCTTCTACTCTACCGTGAGTAGTTTTTACATTTTTTAAACCTAAGCCTTCTACTACTTCATTTACTACTTTTATCTTCTTACCAATAGAATCTACCAAATGAAATTGTGCTTCAGGAAACAAAATTGCCAACGGAATTCCAGGAAAACCTCCACCAGTACCAACATCCATTACTTTTGCTTCTGGTTTAAACTGTATCACTTTTGCAATTCCTAAAGAGTGTAAAATATGGCGTAAATACAACTCATCTATATCTTTTCTAGAAACTACATTAATCTTTAAATTCCAATCTTCATACAAATCTTGTAACTTAGAAAACTGTTCTATTTGTTCTTCAGATAAATTTTTAAAATATTTGTGTATAATTTCCATCAATAATCATATTTAAACCGCAAAAATAGTTATTGTTAACAAACAATTAGCAACAAAAACTGACGTTTATCATAGAAAGCCGTATTAAAAAGTATATTTTTGTAACTTATTTTTAAAACATTCAATGAAAACAATTAATTTTTCTAGAGTAGACAAAGCAAAATTTTTTAGAACTCTTAACAAAAGAGTGAATACATATTTTAAAGAAAATAACATTAAAAGAACTGGAAATTGGAAACTATATTCTAAAGCAATTTTAATGTTTTCGTTGTTTTTAGTTCCATTTGTATTAGTCCTCACAGTTTCTATGCCACAATGGGCTATGATTTTGTTAATGATTGTTACAGGTATTGGTATGGCTGGTGTTGGAATGAATGTTATGCACGATAGTAACCACGATTCTTTTTCAAGTAAAAAGTGGGTAAATAAATTAATGGGAAGTAGTATTTACATTTTAGCAGGAAATGTTTATAACTGGAAAGTACAACACAATGTTTTACATCACACATTTACAAATGTTAAAGATCATGATGAAGATATTGACGCAGGTAGAGTAATTCGTTTTTCGCAACATTCTAAGTGGTTTAACTTTCATAAATTTCAAAAGTATTATTCTATTTTTTTGTATGGATTGTTAACTATTAACTGGGCAATTACTACAGATATTAAGCAAATGCGTAGGTATTTAAAAAGAAAACTTTCTTATGGTAAGTTTCCTAATCCTGCTACAGAATGGACTAAGTTAGTCATCTCTAAATTAGCTTATTATTCTCTTTGGATAGTTTTACCAATATTAGTTTTAGACGTTGCTTGGTGGAAAGTTTTAATAGGATTTTTTGTGATGCATTATACAGCAGGTATGATTTTAAGTTTGGTTTTTCAATTGGCGCACATTGTACCAAAAACAGAAATGCCTGTTCCGGATAAAAACGGAAATTTAGAACACACTTGGGCAATCCATCAATTATATACAACATCTAACTTTGCGCCTAGCAATTGGTTAGTAAACTTCTATACAGGAGGTTTAAATCATCAGGTTGAACATCATATTTTTCCTCACATTTCTCATGTGCATTACAACAAATTAGCTAAAATTGTAAAAGAAACTGCTAAAGAGTTTAATTTACCTTATAATGAGTATCAAACTACACGTAGAGCCATTATTGAACATTTTAGACATTTAGGAGTTTTAGGAAAAAACCCTGAATTAGCATAAGTAAAACACAACAACTAACAATAAAAATGACACATCCATTATCGGACAGAATTAACAGTTTACCTGTGTCTCAAACTTTAGCAATGGCTGCCAAAGCAAGAGAATTAAGAGCAGAAGGAAAAGATATTATTGGTTTAAGTTTAGGTGAGCCAGACTTTAATACGCCAGATTTTATTAAAGATGCTGCTATAGAAGCTATCAATCAAGATTATAATTCTTACACACCAGTAGATGGTTATTTAGAGTTAAAAGAAGCTATTTGTACTAAATTTAAACGCGATAATAATTTAGAATACAAACCAAACCAAATAGTGGTTTCTACAGGAGCAAAACAATCTATTGCAAATGTTGCGCAAGTATTGTTAAATCCAGGCGATGAAGTTTTGCTGCCAGCTCCTTACTGGGTTAGTTATTCTGCAATTGCAATTTTATGCGAAGCAACTTTTGTAGAAATTCCTTCTTCTATTGATACCGATTTTAAAATCACTCCCGCACAATTAGAAGCAGCAATTACACCTAAAACAAAAATGATTTTCTTTAACTCGCCAAACAACCCAAGTGGAACTATTTATAGTGAAGCAGAATACAGAGCGTTGGCAGCAGTTTTAGAAAAACATCCGCAGATATTTATTTTATCTGATGAAATCTACGAACATATAAATTACAATGCTAAACCATTTAGTTTTGCAGCTATAAAAAGTATGTACAATAGAACCATAACTGTAAACGGATTAGCAAAAGCTTTTGCAATGACAGGTTGGAGAATTGGTTATATTGGCGGCCCAGAATGGATTGCAAAAGCATGTACAAAAATGCAAGGACAAATTACTTCTGGCACAAATTGTATTGCACAAAGAGCTGCAATTACAGCAGTTTTAGCGCCCGTATCTAAAATACAATATATGGTAGATGAGTTTAAAACTCGTAGAGATATTGTAATCGATTTGTTAAGAGAAATTGACGGATTTAATGTAAACGTTCCAGAAGGCGCATTTTATGTTTTTCCAGATATTTCTACCTTTTTTGGCAAAACTATAGATGGAGTTACCATTAAAAACGCAAGCGACTTTTCTTTATTCATCTTAGAAAAAGCAAATGTTGCAACAGTTACAGGAGATGCTTTTGGGGCCCCAAATTGTATAAGATTATCTTATGCCGCTTCTGAACTACAAATTAGAGAAGCCATTAAAAGAATTAAAAAAGTTTTAAATTAAAATAAAAACATTTATAAACTATAAATCCATCTAAGAAAGATGGATTTTTTTTGTTTTACTAGTTCTAAAATAATTTTAGAACTAGGTAACTCTAATTCAACATTACTAACTTTAGAGAAGAACATATCTTTACTTTTTTTTGAAAAATGTGCTTATAAAAAAAGAAATAACGTCTTATTTATATAGGTTTAATACAATACCCTAAACTTAATTGTTCCGTTTACATCTCTTAATTTTTCAATCACTTCTTTATTATATTCTTTGTCTAAATCTGTAATTACATACCCAACTTTTTCATCTGTAGATAAATACTGACCTGTAATATTCATATCATATTTTGCCAACACCTTATTTATCTTAGCCATAACACCAGGTACATTTTTATGAATATGTAAAAAACGGTGTGCATTTACCTGTCTTGGTAAACGAATATTTGGAAAATTAACAGCATCTACTGTGTTACCAGAATTAATATATGCCATAATTTTACTCGGTACAAAATCTGCAATATCTCTTTGTGCTTCTTCTGTGCTACCACCCACGTGAGGTGTTAATATTACATTTGGCAAACCTTTTAATTCGGTATAAAACTCACCGTTTTTTCTTGGTTCTGATGGATATACATCTATTGCTGCTCCTGCTATTTTACCGCTTTTTAAAGCTGCAACCAACTCAGGAATATCAACAACAAAACCACGTGATAAATTAATGAACACGGCTCCGTCTTTCATTTGAGAGATTTCTTCTTTACCGAAGAAATTTTTATTTGCAGGATTATCGTCAATATGTAAACTAACGGCATCAGAAATTGATAATAATTCTTTTAGCGTATTTATTTTAGTTGCATTACCCAAGGCTAATTTATCTTCAACATCGTAATAATAAACATCCATTCCTAAAGCTTCTGCTAAAACTGATAATTGCTTACCAATATTACCATAACCAATAATTCCTAATTTTTTACCACGAACTTCTCTAGAGCCTTCTGCTGTTTTATTCCATTCTCCATTATGAATTTCTGTACTTCTTTGAAAAACAGAACGCATAAGCATAATAATTTCTCCAATTGCCAACTCAACTACAGAACGTGTATTGCTGTAAGGTGCGTTAAAAACTGCAATTCCTTTTTCTTTACACGCTTCTAAATCAATTTGTTTGGTGCCAATACAAAAAGCACTAACTACCATTAATTTTTCTGCAGCTGCTACTACTCTTTTTGTTACGTTTGTTTTAGAACGAATTCCTAAAACGTGTACGTCTTTTATTTTTTCTATCAGTTCATCTTCAGACAAACTTTTAGAAACTGTTTCTACTGAAAATCCATCTGTAGATAATTTAGTAAATGCATCTGGATGTACATTTTCTAATAATAAAATTTTAATTCTATTCTTTGGATAACTTATATTTCTAGGCAACTTGTTCACGTATAAAAATTCATCTAAATTTGGGGCAATATGGTCTGCGTTTTCAGTGGTTTTTTCTCTAGAAACATTTTCTGTATAAGCAAAAAATTTATCTGCTACACCTGCTTCACGAGTTACATAATCGCTATAACCATCGCCAATAACTTGTATTTCTCCTTCAAGATTCATTTCTTTTAAACATTGAATTTTTCCATTGTGTTGAGAAAGCGGATTCTTAGCATCAAAACTAACAATTTTTCCATCTTTATCAAACTCAAAAGTGTTTGCAAAAACTCTTTCTGAAGGTATATTGTACGCTTGTACAATAGGATCTATAAACTCTTTAAATCCACAAGAAATTACATAAATCTCATCTGCAAATTCTTCGAAAAATTCTCTGTTACTTTCAATAGATTTTGAAACCTGCTTTTTTAAGGCCGCCACTAAATCATCTAAATCAGATTTATTTGCTTCTAATAACTTTATTCTTCTTTCTAAGGATTCTGTAAAAGATATTTCGCCATCGATTCCTAAATTGGTAATGTCAATTATTTCTTGAATAATTTCTGCTTTTCTAGGATTATTTTTTAGCGTTATTTCGGCCAAAACATCTAATGCTTCTACACGTGTTAAAGTGCTATCGAAATCGAAAATATAATTTCTTTTTGTGGTAATCATTACTTAAGAATCTTTAATGAATTTAAGTGTGTAAATCTACAAATATAGTAGAGATTTATAAAGCCTTCTTTAAGTTTTATGATATCTATTTTATTTACAATAGATATTCGTTAACTTGATAAAAAACACGTTTTTAATCACTAAAAATTATGATATCCTAAAAGAATGAACCACCATAAAACTGGTAAAGACTCTACCCAAAAAGAACTATAGTATTTAGTTTGATTGGTTTTTGCTCTCATTAATAAAATAATGGTTACAAAAAAGAAAATCATAAAAGAGGTTTTTACCATATTTGATGATGAGATTAGGTACTCTAAAACCAAGGCAAAAATGAGCAACATTAAACCTAACTTTTTGGTTTTCTCTATACCAATTTTCTTCGGAATTGTTTGCAAAGAAATTGCATCGTATTTTACATCTCTAATATCGAAAGGAAGTATTAAAACTACCACAATTAAAAAACGTTGTAACATTAAAAAAACAACCTCTAAAGTAACTTGTTTTTGTACATCAATTACAGGAATTAAAACTGTAAAAACAGCCCAAACTAAGGCTACCACAACTATTTTTAAATAACTTATTTGCCTAAGGTTTTTTTCAAATCCACTTAAAAAAGGAACTGCATATAAAACCGTTAACAACGTAAAAGGAACCATATACAATAATGTTCTAATTGAAACTTGATAGGCATAATAACACAAAAGCAAAAAGCAAAAAAACGAAAAAACTTGAATAATTTTTAAGCCCTTTGTTAAACTTCTATGATGCAATTTTGCAACACCTGCATATTTAACAAAATTGTAACCAGTTATAGTAGCAAAAAAAATAAAATAATTTACATTTTCGTTATAAGGAAGATTAAAATAAAACTCGGTAATTCTTAAAAAAGCATATACAGAAAAAGCTACGTGAATGCTTGCATTTAAATAAAAATCGAATACTAATTTAAAGAATCTCATTTCACAAAAATAGGTTTTCTGTTCATAACCTATAAAAAAGGTTAATAATTATCTGCTTTTTCTTAAATATCTCTAAAAAAGAAACTTATAAAATTCTTACTTTTGATGCTCAAAATTTCTATAAATTTTGAAGATAAAGAACAACTAGCTAAATCGATTGAAATAAGCCTAAACAAAACTTGAGTTAATGAATACAAATTTGTTTCAAAACAGACATATTGGTCCAAACAAAAAAGATCAAGAAAAAATGTTATCAACCCTTAAAGTTGATAATTTAGAACAGCTAATCTACCAAACTGTTCCTGATGATATTCGCCTAAAAAACGAATTGGATTTAGCTCCAGCAATGAACGAATATGAATACTTAAATCACATTAACAAGTTAGGTACAAAAAATAAAGTTTTTAAAAGTTACATAGGTTTAGGATATCATGAAGCTATTGTACCAAGTGTAATTCAGCGTAATATTTTAGAAAATCCTGGTTGGTACACAGCATACACACCTTACCAAGCAGAAATTGCCCAAGGTCGTTTAGAAGCCTTATTAAACTATCAAACTATGGTTTGCGATTTAACAGGAATGGAAATTGCAAATGCTTCTCTTTTAGATGAAGGCACAGCTGCTGCAGAAGCAATGGCTTTATTGTTTGATGTTAGAGAAAGAGCACAAAAAAAAGCAGGTGTTAATAAGTTTTTTGTTTCTGAAGAAATTTTGCCTCAAACCTTATCAATTTTACAAACACGCGCTGTTCCTATCGGAATTGAATTGGTTATAGGAAATCATCAAGAATTTAATTTTTCTGATGATTTTTTTGGTGCCATTTTACAATATCCTGGTAAACACGGACAAGTTTATGATTATACAGATTTTGTAAACAAAGCCAATGAAAACAATATAAAAGTAGCAGTTGCTGCCGATATTTTATCGCTGGTAAAATTAAAAGCGCCAAGTGAATTTGGTGTTGATGTTGTTGTAGGCACAACCCAACGTTTTGGAATTCCTTTAGGTTATGGAGGACCTCATGCAGGTTATTTTGCTACTAAAGAAAAATACAAAAGAAGTATTCCTGGTAGAATTATTGGCGTTACCAAAGATAAAAATGGAAAACGTGCTTTAAGAATGGCGCTCCAAACTCGTGAGCAACACATTAAGCGCGAAAAAGCAACTTCTAATATTTGTACTGCACAAGTTTTACTAGCAGTTATGGCAGGTATGTACGCTGTTTATCACGGAAAAGATGGAATCCAATTTATTGCCGATAAAGTTCATACTGCAACAACTACATTAGCAAAAGCTTTAACTAGCTTAGGTTTTGAGCAAATCAACACATCTTATTTTGATACAATTATATTAAAAGTAGAAGCTCATAAATTACGCTCTGTTACAGAATCTAACAAAATCAATTTTAACTATATAGATGCTAATACTGTTGCTATTTCTTTAAATGAAACTGTAGGTTTAAAAGAAATTAATGCAATTGTAGATTGTTTTGAGCAAGCTTTTAACATAAAAGATGTTACTGTTTCAGAATTTACAACTTTAGACGTAATTCCTAACAACATAAAAAGAAACACTTCTTTTTTAGAGAACGATGTTTTTAACACGTATCAATCAGAAACCGAAATGATGCGTTATATTAAAAAACTTGAACGCAAAGATTTAGCATTAAATCACTCAATGATTTCTTTGGGTTCTTGTACAATGAAGTTAAATGCAGCATCAGAAATGCTGCCTTTAAGCAATCCTCAATGGGGCAATATTCATCCTTTTGCGCCCTTAAATCAAGCGGAAGGATATCAAGAAGTTTTAAAAAATCTTGAAAATCAATTAAATGTAATTACTGGTTTTGCAGGTACTTCTTTACAACCAAATTCTGGTGCGCAAGGTGAGTTTGCTGGTTTAATGACCATTAGAGCCTATCATCAATCAAATGGAGATACACACAGAAATATTTGCTTGATTCCTGCTTCTGCGCACGGAACAAATCCTGCGTCAGCAGTTATGGCGGGTATGAAAGTTATTGTAACCAAAACTGCAGAAAATGGTAATATTGATGTAAATGATTTACGCGAAAAAGCAGAATTACATAAAGATAATTTAGCTGCTTTAATGGTAACTTATCCATCTACACATGGTGTTTACGAAAAAGAAATTAGAGAAATCACACAGATTATTCACAATAATGGTGGGCAAGTTTATATGGATGGCGCCAATATGAATGCTCAAGTTGGGTTAACAAATCCTGCAACTATTGGCGCAGATGTTTGTCACTTAAACTTACACAAAACTTTTGCCATTCCTCATGGAGGTGGTGGCCCAGGAGTTGGTCCAATTTGTGTTGCGCCGCAATTGGTTCCGTTTTTACCTACAAATCCTGTTATTGCAACTGGTGGAGAAAATGCCATAACAGCAATATCTGCAACACCTTGGGGCTCTGCTTTAGTATGTTTAATTTCTTATGGATACATTACAATGCTGGGTGCAAAAGGTTTAACAGATGCTACTAAAAATGCCATATTGAATGCCAATTATATGAAAGAACGTTTGCACGGACATTTTGAAACATTATATACAGGCGAAGTGGGGCGTGCAGCGCATGAAATGATTATTGACTGTCGCGATTTTAAACAAAATGGTATTGAAGTGGTTGATATTGCAAAACGTTTAATGGATTATGGTTTTCACGCGCCTACAGTTTCTTTCCCTGTGGGAGGAACAATGATGATTGAACCTACTGAATCTGAAAGTTTAACAGAGTTAGATCGTTTTTGCGATGCTATGATTTCTATCAGAAAAGAAATTTCTGAAGCCACTAAAGAAGATGACAACAACCCTTTAAAAAATGCACCACATACCCAAGCTATGTTAACTGCGGATGAATGGACATTGCCCTACACAAGAAAACAAGCTGCTTTTCCTTTAGAATATATTGCAGACAACAAATTCTGGCCTTCTGTTAGAAGAGTTGATGATGCTTTTGGCGACAGAAATTTAATTTGTTCTTGTAACCCTTTAGAAGATTATATGTAAACGCGCAACGTTTTTAAGGATTGTAAAACCCTTTCATTAGTTTGAAGCGTTTTTTTGTATCAAAACAATTTTTTTCTACCTAAAAAACTAACTTTGCTTATAACAAATATAAAGCTTTTAAGCGTTACATTCGTATTAACGTTATTTATAAACAGAACATAAAAAATATGAAAAAAACAGTTTCTATATTAATTTTATCTTTAATACTTAGCAGCTTTGTTAATGCACAAGAGAAAAAAGATTTTAGTAAAGAATCAATAGAAGCATTTAATAAACGAATGCAATGGTTTAAAGATGCCAAATACGGGATGTTTATACATTTCGGTCTTTATAGCCAATTAGGAGGTATTTATAAAAATGACACCATAAAAGGTTATGCTGAGTGGATACAGGCTAAATCCGATATTGCTCCACAAGATTATGCTATGTTTATGCATTCTTTTAATCCAAAAAAATTTAATGCTGATAAGATTGTTTCTATAGCCAAAAAAGCTGGAATGAAATACATAGTAATTACCACAAAACATCATGAAGGTTTTTGTTTATGGGATAGTAAATACACTAATTTTGATGTTGCTAATACACCGTTTAAAAGAGACATACTTGCAGAACTTAGTAAAGCCTGCCGAAAAAATGGAATTAAGTTTGGTACTTATTACAGCATTATTGACTGGAATCATAGCAGCCAACAACGAAATGCTTCAGGAAATGATTATTGGGGGCGTTGGGCAAATATTCAAATGAAATCTGGTCAAAGAACAGTATATATTAAGTATATGAAAAATCAAATTAAAGAACTTATAGATAATTATGACACAGATATATTGTGGTTTGATGGAGATTGGGTTGAATGGTGGAACAACGACACAGGTATGGACCTTTACAATTACATTAGAGGATTAAAACCTAGTATTATTATTAATAACAGAGTAGCAAAACGAAATTCCTTTAAAAAAGATTTTGGCACACCAGAGCAAGAGCATCTGTCTAATAATGTTGTTTATGAATGGGAAGCTTGCTATACCATTAATGATTCTTGGGGTTTTAAAATTGATGACAATAATTGGAAATCACCACAAACAGTTTATAATAAGCTTAAAGAAATAAATAGTAATGGAGGTAATTTTCTGTTAAATGTAGGTCCAAATGGTAATGGCAGTATACCTTATAAATCTAAAGAAATATTATTAAAAGTAGGTAAAATGTTAAAAAACAATTGACACGATCCTAAAAAGTGTGTAAGTAAAATTACACTTAACCTTGGCAAAACTTAATAATAAACCTCAGCCAAACTTACAATTTTTTCATCTTTTTGTCGCCTAAAAACTTGATTGGATTTTATATCTGAAATTGAACTAAACCCAATTGCAGCAGTCATTTCTTTTGCTGTGCTTATAGTTTTATTGTTAGTGTTAGTATTGCTGATATTGATAATAAAATTATGGTTCCTATTTGTGGTATAAAATACACTAAAACTCCACATAAAATAGTAGTAATAATTAGAACTGAAAGAATTGTATTTCTCATTTTCTACAAAGTTATTTTTGAGAGGTTTAAAAATAAGCTTTTAGTTTGAGATCATAAAAATTGATGGCAAATTAGTTGCGTTAAGGATTGCATTGAAAATTGTAACGGAAAGCCTGACCGTATGGGAACGCCCAAAATTTTATAGAAATACTAAATAAGATTGTTAGATACTATACTGAAAGAAGGGATCAACACAAACAAAATAAGGGCAAGAAAAAACTCCAACAAATGAATGTTGGAGTTTTTTATTATGTTAAAAATTCTAAAAAGATTACTTTTTGAATTTTGCGTATTTACTTTTAAACTTGTCAATACGTCCTGCTGCATCAATAAGTTTAGATTTACCAGTGTAAAATGGGTGAGAAGTTCTAGAAATCTCTAATTTTACTAAAGGATACTCAACACCATCAACTTCTAAAGTTTCTTTTGTGTCTACGGTAGAACGTGTTAAAAATACATCTTCGTTAGACATATCTTTAAAAGCTACCATTCTATAATTTTCTGGATGAATTCCTTTTTTCATTTTATAATATTTTAATGTTATGTTTGCATCAGTAAAGTTGGTAAGGCTTTACTTTTCTCTAAATAGTTGTTTTTTACTATTTTGAGGATGCAAATTTAAGGATATTTTTTAATTTACAAATAAATAATTTGTTTTTATTTAGTCTTAAAGAAATATTCTGTAAAATTATGTTTCTTTTAATACCTAAAACTTGCTTTATTAAAGGCTTTTTTTGAATATTTACGTTTTAATATCTTGAAATATTTTTATGATGAAAAATGCATCTAAATTAATTTGCTTTGTTAGTGTTTTGTTTTTGATAACTTCTTGTTCTGATGTTTATAAATTTAGCTTGCAACACAAAAAGCAAGTTACTTTAAACCAAACTTTAACAGTTACTTTAAAAGAAAAAGAAGACAAGCCTGTTAACAAAGTTCAGTTTTTTGTAAATGGCAAAGAAATTTCTTCTGAAGGAAATTCTGCATCTGTAAACACAACTGGTTTAGGGGTTGGTAAACATCAAATATCTGCCTTAGTTTTTTACAAAAAAAAATCTAAAAAAGTAAATAACTTTTTTGAAGTTTTAGCTGATGTTCCTTACCAAGCTTACACCTACAAGATTATTAACTCTTATCCTCATGACTCTAAAGCATTTACACAAGGTTTAGAATATTACAATGGTTTTTTATACGAAACTACAGGAAAAAGAGGCAAATCTACGCTAAGAAAAGTTGACATTAAAACGGGTAAAGTTTTACAGAAAATAGATTTAGATAAAAAATATTTTGGTGAAGGAATGACCATTTTTAACAATAAAATTTACTGGTTAACTTGGGAAGCAAAAAAAGGTTTTATCTACAACCTAGAAACTTTTAAACAAGAAGGCGAGTTTACCTACAACAATAGCAAAAAAGGTTGGGGTTTAACTCATAATGAGAGCCAATTAATAAAATCGGATGGAACCCATAAAATTTGGTTTTTAGACAAAACCACTCAAAAAGAAATTCGATTTATTCAAGCATACAACCATAAACAGAAAATACCTCAACTCAATGAACTAGAGTTTGTTAAGGGCAAGATCTATGCAAATTATTGGCAAAAACCGTTAATATCTATAATTAATCCTAAAAATGGTGTGGTAGAAGGAATAGTAAATTTATCTGGATTGGTAAAAGAAATGGAAAAAACTCAAAAGCTAGTTCCACAAGATGAAGTTTTAAATGGCATTGCTTTTGATGCAGAAAACAATAGATTATTTGTTACAGGAAAAAATTGGGAAAAATTATTTGAAATTGAATTGGTAAAAAAACAATAATCAACTTAATAAAAAGTTCTATTTTTATACAAAATTGATTTTATGAGATATTTATTGACTTTTTTGGTTTGTATAGTTCTTATTTCTGTAAGTTCATGTAGAAAAGATTTTGAAACAATACCTAGTTTTGGCAAATTACAATTCTCTAAAGACACCGTTTTTTTAGATACTGTTTTCACAAATATTGGTTCATCAACTTATAATTTAAAAGTATATAACAGAGAAAACAAAGCCATTACTATACCTCAAATAAAATTAGAAAACGGCACTAATTCTAACTACAGATTAAATGTAGATGGTATTCCTGGCAAAGATTTTAACAATATAGACATACTTGCCAACGATAGTATTTTTGTTTTTGTAGAAACAACTATTGATGTTAATAATGTTCCAAATCCGCTTTATACTGATAGAATTTTATTTGACAACGGAAACAATCAACAAGATGTAGATTTAGTTACACTTGTACAAGATGCTAATTTTATTTATCCTGGCAAAGATGCCATTACTATGAAAATAGAGAATTTAACTTTAGACGGAAAACAGACCTCTATAAAAGGTAGATTTTTAAAAGATAAAGAACTCTCTTTTACAAACACAAAACCCACAGTTATTTATGGTTTTGCTGCGGTTTCTGCTAATAAGACATTAACAATAGATGCTGGTGCAAAAATTCATTTTCATAATAATTCTGGTTTAATCATTGATAAAAAAGCCACCTTAAAAGTTAATGGAACTTTATCTGACAAAGTAACTTTTGAAGGCGATAGATTAGAGCATCGTTTTAATAATGTGCCAGGACAATGGGGTGCCATTTGGATGCGTGCAGGAAGTAAAAACAACGAAATTAAACACGCAATTATAAAAAATGCAATTATAGGAATTATTGTAGATAGCATTGGTTCTACAACAAATCCTACTTTAAAATTACAGAATTCAGAAATTTACAACCACTCCAATTACGGAATTTTGGGTAGAGAAACCAATATAGAAGCTCATAACTTAGTTATTGGTAACGCAGGGCAAACTTCTTTGGCTGCAACAATTGGCGGCACTTACAATTTTACGCACTGTACTTTTGCTAACTATTGGAACAATGGTTTACGTCAATTACCAACGGTTTTAGTAAATAATTTTTTTACTTATAAAGATAATGCAGGTAAAGAAATTACAAAAACTAGAGATTTAAAAGCGGCTAATTTTACCAATTGTATTTTTGATGGAAACAACAATGTAGAATTTGTTTTAGATAAAGTAGATGGTGGAGGTTTGTTTAATTACAACATTAGTAATTCTATGCTTAAATTTAACGACACTAATGGTTCTTTTAAAGATAATAAAGAACTCGATTTTACGAGTTCATTTTATCAAAATATCATCTTAAATAAAAATCCACATTTTAGAGATACTCAAAAAAATGATTTTATTATAGGTGAAAAATCTGATGCTATTAACAAAGCAAAATCAACCCTATTTACTTTAGATATTTTAGGCGTTAATAGAAGTGCTGCTCCTGATATTGGAGCGTATCAACATATTACCTTTAAGTAGATACACAAATTTTACTATGAAAAGAAAACTACTATTGTTCTGTTTTACATTGATTACTTTCCAAGTAATTGGACAAAATAAAAAAATTGATTTTGGTGTTAAAACCGGAATAAATTATTCAAAATATTTTCCAAATAATACTTTAAACGGACAAGAGATTTCTGATTACAACAGAAAATTAAGTTATTATGGAGGGTTTTTTCTTTGTTTAAATGTTGGTGATAAATTTAGCTTTCAGCCAGAAATTTTATTTTCAGAACAAGGAACTGAAATATTAATTGAAAACATTAGTGTAACAGATAAAAATGGAGCTTTACTTGGTAAGGGTAATTATAGAGTTCATTTTATAGATTACACTATAGCACTACCATTAAACTTCAAGTACAAAGCTTTTCAGAAACTTTTTTTAGAAGCAGGGTTTCAATTTGAATATATTTTGAAATCAAAATCTATTATTAAAGAAGATCCTCTTTTAACTTTTACAGGAAACCCAAGTCCAAATTCTAATATTGAAAATGGTAATTTTGATATTGGTAGTATTTTAGGATTAAGCTATCAGTTAAACAGTAAAATAGATATCTCTTTTAGAAATTTTATTGGTTTTATTAAAAAAGATAATAATGCCAAAACAATTGTTTCTTATCTAGGAATTCAATACAAACTATAAAGTATCTTATTTTTTATAAACCACGCCATTTTTCATCACAAAAACTACATTTTCCATTGTAGTAATATTTTTTGTAGGATCATCATCAACAGCAATAATATCGGCAAAAAAGCCTTTTTTAATTTGTCCTATTTTAGTTGACATTTTTAAAATTTTTGCATTTGTAATGGTTGCAGATTGTATCGTTTCTATTGCTGGCATTCCTGCTGCTACCATATAACCAAATTCTTTTGCATTATTACCGTGTTTAAAAACACCTGCATCTGTTCCGAATGCAATTCCTACTCCTTTTTTATACGCTCTTGCAAAAGTTCCTTGTATTTGAGGACCAACAGCTAAAGCTTTTGGCACAACAATATCAGGGTAAAAACCTTTAACCTTTGCCTTTTCTGCAACTTCTTTTCCAGCAGTAATTGTTGGCACTAAATAAGCATTGTGCTTTTTCATTAACTCCATCGTTTTATCACTCATATAAGTACCGTGTTCAATAGTTTTTACGCCACCAATAATGGCACGTTGCATACCTTCATCTCCATGTGCATGGGCAGCTACGTGCATTCCATAATCTTTTGCAGTATCGCAAATAGCTTTTACTTCTTCAATCGTAAACTGAGGATTATCACCAGATTTTGCCACACTTAAAACTCCGCCTGTAGCCGTAATTTTTATACAATCTGCGCCATTTTTATAACGTTGTCTTACCGCTTTTTTTGCATCTTCAACAGAATTTACAACACCTTCTTTTGGTCCAGGATTACCAATTAGTTTTCTACTACTTCCGTTTGTAGGATCTGCATGACCGCCTGTAGTTGCCAAAGATTTACCTGCCGTAAAAACTCTTGATCCTGGAATTTTACCTGCTTTTATTGCTTTGGCTAAAGAGATATTAACTCCAGAACCACCTAAATCTCTAACTGTTGTAAATCCACTTAGTAAAGTTAGTTTTGCAAAGTTCACAGAATTATAGGCAACATCAGCTTCATTTAATATATACTTTTTTATACGCGATTTTTTATCATATTCGTGTTCTATATGCACATGCATATCAATTAAACCTGGCATTACAACTTTATCTTTTAAATTGATAGTTTTTGCAGTTTTACTCTTTGTCATTGCATAACCATCTAAAACACCAATTATTTTATTTCTTTTAACAATGATGGTTTTTTTTGATTCAATTTTACCCGATTTTGTATCAATTAATTTTCCGCATAAAATATAAGTTGTTTGCGCAATCGAATTTTGGAAAATGAATATTGTAAAAAGAAGAGTTATTATTTTTTTCATTTGAATACGTTTTGTCTTTAAATGTATGAAAAAATGATTAGATTGCTTCTTTAAAAATAATAAAATGAAAAACGTTGTTATTACAGGAACCAGCAGAGGAATTGGTTTTGAATTAGCACAACAATTTGCTGAAAATGGTTATCAAGTTTTGGCTTTATCAAGAAATTCTAAACCTATTTCTAAGATCAATCATAAAAATATAACGGCTCTTTCTGTTGATATTTCTAATAATTCTGATTTATTAAAAGTTTCAAATTTTATAAAAAAGAATTGGAAACAAGTCGATATTTTAATAAACAATGCAGGAAAATTAATAAACAAACCTTTTACAAAATTAACTTCTAATGATTTTTTAGAAGTTTATAAAGTAAATGTTTTTGCGGTTGCAGAATTAACCAAACTCATAATTACAACTATGCAAAAAGGTGCTCATGTGGTTACTATTAGTTCTATGGGAGGCATTCAAGGAAGTATGAAATTCCCTGGATTAGCAGCTTATTCATCCGCCAAAGGCGCAGTAATTACTTTATCAGAATTATTAGCAGAAGAATACAAAGAACAACAAATTTCGTTTAATGTTTTGGCTCTTGGCGCTGTACAAACAGAAATGTTAGAAGAAGCATTTCCTGGATATAAAGCTCCTACTTCTGCCAAAGAAATGGCAAATTATATTTATGATTTCTCTTTAACAGGAAATAAATTTTATAATGGTAAAGTATTGCAAGTTTCATCTACAACTCCATAGTTTTTTTTGAATACAAAATATCAAAAATACATCCCAGAAAAAGCAATTCCGTTTGTTCAATTTTTAGTTGATGAGCATCATTTTATCTTAAAAATTGTAAATCAAAGGCAAACCAAACATGGCGATTTTAGAAAACTTGCTAATGGAAAATTTCAAATTACGGTTAATAATAACTTAAATAAACATCAGTTTTTACTAACTTTAATACACGAAATTGCACACCACGTCACACATCAAAAATTTGGACGCGTGCAACCTCATGGTAAAGAATGGAAAGCTATTTTTCAGCACTTAATGTTGCCTTTTTTACATCCTGAAATTTATCCGAAAGAAATATTACCTTTCTTGGCAAAATATTTAAAAAACCCAAAAGCAAGTACAGATACAGACGTTAATTTATCGTTAGCATTAAAAGGAAATGTTGCTGATACAGGAAAGAGTTTTATCTTTGAAATTCCTATTGATAGTTATTTTGAATTTAAAAATACAATCTATAAAAAAGGAAATAAACGTAGAACACGAGTTGAATGTTTGAATATGAGCAATAAAAAAGTGTATCTCTTTAATAAAAATGTAGAAGTAAAACTATATGAAAACAAATAAAAATTATTACGCAGTTATAATGGCAGGTGGTGTTGGCTCTCGATTTTGGCCAATGAGTACTCAAGAAAACCCAAAACAATTTCATGATATGCTTGGAGTTGGACAAAGTTTAATTCAACGTACTTTTGAGAGAATTAATGAGCTTGTTCCATCAAAAAATATTTTAATTGCCACTAATGAGCGTTATGAAAATTTAGTGTTAAAACAACTGCCAAAAACCACTAAAAAACAATTATTATTAGAGCCATCTATGAGAAATACTGCTCCTTGTATTTTATATGCTGCTTTAAAAATATATCAAGAAAATCCTGATGCAGTAATATTGGTTGCTCCTTCTGATCATTGGATTGATAATGAAACAGAATTCATAAACAACATACAAACTTCGTTTGATGCTTGTGCTAAAGATGATATTTTAATGACTCTTGGAATTCAGCCAGACTCACCTAATACTGGTTATGGATACATACAATTTAACAAAGAAAAATCAGCAATAAAAAAAGTAAAAAGCTTTAGAGAAAAACCTAATTTAGAAACTGCCAAAGAGTTTTTAGCAAGCGGAGATTATCTTTGGAACGCAGGTATTTTTGTTTGGTCTGCAAAAAGTATTTTAAATGCTTTTAAAGAATATTTACCAGAAATGGTTGCTATTTTAGATGATGGTAACAATGTTTATAATTCTGATTTTGAGGATGATTTTATCAAAAGCAACTATAGTAAATGTCAGAATATTTCTATTGATTTTGGGATTATGGAACAAGCAAAAAATGTACACGTTTTACCAGTAGATTTTGGCTGGAATGACTTAGGAACTTGGGGTTCTTTGTACAATAAATTAGAAAAAGATGATGCAAAAAATGCATCTGTAGGTTCTCAAACAATTTTTAGAGATGCCAATGGAAATATGATAAGAACTCAATCTGGCAAAAAAGTAGTGATACAAGGTTTACAAGACTTTATTGTTGTAGAAAAAGAAGATGTGCTTTTAATTTGTCCTAAAAAAGATGAACAAGATATAAAACAAATTGTTACAGAAGTAAAAAACACTTTTGGCGATGAATTTGCTTAAAATTAAAAAGGCTTCCAAATTGGAAGCCTTTTTAATTATTCTCTTTTTATAAATAAAGTATCTAATTCCATTTCTTTTTGAAGCCAGCTTCTTAATTCTCGTTCTTTTGGAGATATAAAACTATCAGAAAGTTTGCTATTCCATTTAATATTAATAATAGGAATTGTATCAATATTAATAAAATCTTTAGAAGACAATACATTTGCAAAACCAATTTCTTCTATTTCATTATACCTAATTTTTGCATCTTTAGATATTCTACTAAAAGCAATTACTTTTTGATTTTTATTTAAAGCATCTTCTTCTATTCTTTGATTAAGAGTGGTAATGGTATTTTGTAAATCTTCAATTTGTTTTTGCAAACCAGCAATAATGTTGTCTTTTTTATCATTTTGATAGATTGCCCTATCATAAGCTTCTGAAATTTTATCAAAACTTCTGTTTTTATTTCCATTAATTTCTAAATCAAAATCGATAATTTTAGCATAGTTTTTTAATTCATTTCTTAAATCAGCTTCAGTAGCTTCGTTAATTTCGCCATTAAAATAAAGTGTAATCTTTTTTTCACTTGTATTTAAAGTGCCGTTCTGAAACCAAAGTTCTCTATTCGATTTTACTTCATTCATTAAATAACTATTATAATCATTCTCAAAACCACTTTTTTTAAGAACTCTTAAAAAAGTAATTGTTGGATATATCATAACTATGATAGCCACTAAAGATGCAATTTGCGCAATACGTTTTCTCTTTTGCGAATTTGCATATCTTAACATTGGGAAACGCAACAATTTTAAAACTAAAAAAGTTGCTAGAGCTATAAAAATTGTATTTATAGTAAATAAATTCATTGCTCCTAAAAAGTAGGTAAAATTGCCATTTGCTAAGCCATAACCAGCCGTACACAAAGGAGGCATTAAAGCTGTAGCAATTGCCACACCAAAAATTACAGAAGCAATGGTTCCTTTTTTTGTTCTTGCAATAATTAAGGCCAATCCTCCAAAAAATGCAATTAATACATCTCTAATGTCGGGTGATGTTCTACCTAATAATTCAGATGTTTCTTGGTTTCCTAAAGGAAAAAACTTAAAAAATAAATACGCCGTTAACAAACTTAAAACGATCATTGTAATAAGGTTAATTAACGATTTTTTAAGCGTATCTATATCGTTAATTCCTATGGATAAACCAATTCCTAAAATTGGTCCCATTAATGGTGAAATTAACATTGCTCCAATTACCACAGCTGTAGAATTTGCATTTAAACCTACAGAAGCAACAAAAATTGAACAGATTAAAATCCATGCTGTGGCACCTTTTAAAGGGATATCAGATTTTATGGCATCTATTGTAGTATCATAATCTGTATCTTCTCTAAAATCTAAAAGTTCTTTTAGGTATTTTTTTACACTAGAAAACAAACCTCTAGCATCTTTTTTAATTTCTTGTTTAGAATTCTCAACACCTTCTTTATTGGAGTTATTTTCTTCCATCAAATTTTTAAATTATTATAATTGTTGGAAAGATACAAAAAATTAAAAATGGCAATAAAGAGGATTAAAAAAATTTGACATAAAAAAAGCTTCACAAAATTGTGAAGCTTTTAATGTGACCGGGCTGGGGCTCGAACCCAGGACCCTCTCCTTAAAAGGGAGATGCTCTACCAACTGAGCTACCAGGTCATTCTTTTTCGTTTTAGCGGCTGCAAATATATATCTTATTTTATAAAAAACAAATCAATTTTTTATTTTGTTTCATTTAAATATGCTTCTCTTACTTTTTTAAATAAATTAGAAGAATACACAAAGTTAACAACTGCCTCATTATCAGTTTTAAATATATCTTTGCTACTACCTTCCCAAGCTTTTCTTCCGTCTTTTAAAAAAATTATTTTTTCTCCAATTTCCATAACAGAATTCATATCATGGGTATTAATTACAGTTGTAATATTATATTCGTCTGTAATTTCTTGTATTAAATTATCAATAACAATGGCAGTTTTTGGATCTAATCCAGAATTGGGTTCATCACAAAATAAATATTTAGGATTCATTACAATAGCTCTAGCAATGGCAACTCTTTTTTGCATTCCTCCAGATAATTCTGCGGGTAATTTTTTATTAGAATTAGCTAGGTTAACTCGTTTTAAAACAAAATTAACTCGCTCTAACATTTCTTCTTCAGATTTGCTTGTAAACATTTTTAGAGGAAACATGACGTTTTCTTGTACAGTTTGAGAATCAAACAAAGCACTACCTTGAAAAACCATTCCAATTTCTTGCCTCCATTGTTGCTTTTGGTCTGCTGTAAATTGTGTGTTTATTCTACCATCAAAAGAAATTGTACCTTCTTCTGGAGTATGTAAACCAATTAAAGATTTTAAAAATACTGTTTTACCAGAACCACTTTGCCCAATTATTAAACTTGTTTTTCCTGGATGAAACGTTGCAGAAATTCCTTTTAACACTTTAACATCACCAAAACCTTTGTGTAAATTTTTAACTTCTATCATTTTTTATGTTAACAGCATTTGAGTTAAAAAATAATTTGCAATTACAATTAAAATGGTAGTCCAAACCACAGATTGCGTACTTGCTCTACCTACAGCTATTGATCCTCCTTTAACATAATATCCATGATAAGAAGGTACAGTTGTTATTAAAAATGCAAAAACTAATGTTTTAATAATTGCATAAAAAAGTAAGAATGGTTTAAAATCTGTTTGTATACCTTCTATATAATCTGCTCCTGAAAACAAACCAGAAAGCACTCCAGCAATCCATCCCCCTAAAATTCCTAAAAACATACCAATAGCAATTAAAAAAGGATAAAAAAGAATTGCTGCTAAAATTTTAGGTAAAACTAAATGATTTAAAGAATTAATGCCCATAACTTCTAGAGCATCTATTTGCTCTGTAACGCGCATTGTACCTATACTTGATGTAATATAAGAACCTACTTTACCTGCTAAAATAATAGAACAAAAAGTTGGAGCAAACTCAAGAATAATAGATCTTTTAGCCGCAAAACCAATTAATGATTTTGGTATAAATGGATTGTCTAAATTTAAAGCTGTTTGTAGCGCAATAACTCCTCCTATAAAAAAAGAAATAAACATTATTATACCTAAAGATTTTAAACCTAAATCTTCAATTTCTTTAAAAAAAGCTTCATAGAACATTTTTCCGCGCTGAGGTCTTCTAAAAACTCTGCCCAGCATCAGAAAATATTTACCTATATGTTCTAAATAATTCATAGAATTAAATTTTATGCTAAAGTATTAAATTATCATTAATAGGATGTTAAATTAGGCGCATCAAAGTAAAAAATAATTACTTTTGATATTATATTCAATTATCATATTATGAAATTCAAATTACTTTTATTATTTTTAAGTTCTTTTTTGATGCTAGCTTGTTCTAAACAAGAACAACCAAAGAAACCAAAATTAGTTGTAGGAATTGTTATAGATCAAATGAGATATGACTATTTAACAAAATTTGCAGATAGATATGGAAAAGACGGTTTTAACAGAATTTTAAAAAACGGATTTTCATTAGAAAACGCTCATTATAACTATATACCAACTTATACTGCTGTTGGACATACATCAATTTATACAGGAACAACACCCAGTGAACACGGAATTATTTCTAACAATTGGTATGATAAATTTTTAAAAAAATCTATTTATTGCGTAGATGATGCCAACTATAAAACCATTGGAAATAATGGTGAAACTGGTAATAAATCACCTAAAAGATTATTTACATCAACAATTACAGATCAACTGCATTTAGCACAAAATATGCAAGGAAAAACAATTGGTATTTCTATAAAAGATAGATCTGCAATTTTACCTGCTGGTCATTCTGCAAATGCTGCTTTTTGGTATGATGGTGGTAATTTTAATACGTGGATTACCAGTACTTTTTATATGAATGAATTACCAAAATGGGTAAAAGAATTTAATGAGAATAATAAAGCTGATGAGTATCTAAATAAAAATTGGGAAACTTTATACGATATAAAAAGTTACACTAATAGCAGAAATGATGATAATATTTTTGAAGGCAAATTTACAGGACAAAAATCACCAACTTTTCCGAAAGATTTAAAATCTTTACGAGTAAAAAATGGGAATTTTGATTTGTTAAAATCAATTCCTGCAGGAAATACTTTTACTGCTGATTTTGCAAAAGCCGCCATAATTGGCGAGAATCTTGGTAAAAATAAACACACAGATTTCTTAGCATTAAGCTTTTCATCTACAGATTATATTGGTCATAAATATGGCGTTTCTGCTATAGAAACCGAAGACACCTACTTACGTTTAGACAAAGATTTGGCAGATTTATTTCAGTTTTTAGACCAACAAGTAGGTAAAGAAAATTATACTTTATTTTTAACTGCAGATCATGCTGCTGTGCACGTTCCTGCTTATTTACAATCTTTAAAAATTCCTGCTCATTATTTAAACATTCAAAAGTTTAGAGAGTTTGTTTTGGCTGTGACAAAAAAATATTTTAACTCTACTGAATTGATAGAAAATGTTTCTAATTATCAAATATTTTTAAACAAAGAAAAAATTGAAGCCTTAAAATTAGATATAAATACGGTTGCTCAAAAACTAGCAGATGAAGTTGTTAATTTTGATGGAATTTACAAAGCTGTTACCGCTAGAACTTTACAAACTACAAACTTTACTACTGGCATTTTAAATTCGCTTCAAAATGGATACAATCAAAAATTATCTGGTGATGTTTTAATGATTCCTAATCCTGCAACTTTAATAAGAGGAAGAACAGGCACAAGCCATGGTTCTGGTTATTCATATGATACGCATGTGCCAATTATTTTCTACGGAAATGGAATTAAAAAAGGAGCATCTGCAAAAAAATATAATATTACAGATATTGCTCCAACAATAGCAAATCTACTTAAAATTGAAGCTCCAAATGGTACAAATGGTGTTGTAATTGATGAAGTTTTAAAGAAATAATTACGCTTTAAAATGAGAATTTGTTTGATGTTTTTTTATCGCTTTTTTAGATAAAATTATTCCTATAATTAGAGAAACAAATGCTCCTGTAGAAATACCTGGAATAAAATCAATAAATAAGAAAAAATCATACGCTCCATGGAAAAGTGTTGCCAATAAAAGACCTACTAAATTTAGTTTTATTCTATTTTTAGAAAACTTTGCTTTGCCCATAAAATACCCCATCAAAATAGCAAATGTTGCATGTGCTGGCACTGCTGTAAAAGCTCTTGTAACTCCTGTTGCTACTCCATATTGAAAAACATATAAAACATTTTCTAAAGCTGCAAATCCCATAGAAACCATAACTGCGTAAACAATACCATCAAAAGGTTCGTTAAACTCTTTGTTTCTTTGTGCATAATATTTAACAATGATGTATTTAGAAAACTCTTCTACCAAAGCAACCACAAAAAACGCTTGTAAAAACTGTTGAAAAATACTGGTTTTATCTGTTAAAGGAATTATTTTACTAGCTAAAATCCCTAAAATTGCAGTTACTAAAATACTAGCAGTTGCGCCTAACAAAAAGTTTTTAAATAAAAATTTTACGGGTTCTTTTTCAAACTTATCTTTAAAATAAATATATAAAATAACAATGGTTACAGGTGCAATAGCTAAAAGCAGTAGATTCATAAAGTAAAAGATTAACTTCTTCTAGGCAAAAAAACTTCTGCCATCATACAACGTGCGCTACCACCACCACAAGCCTCTATAGTATTTAAAGAACTAGCTATTATTTTACAATGATTGTTTATTTGTGCTTTTTGAGACTGCGTTAAACTTTTAAAAGCAGCTTGACTCATTATTAAAAAACGTTCTTCATTTTTACCACGAACTTGTAACATATTTCCTGCAAAATTATTGACCTGTTCTTCAGAAATATCAATTACTTTTTTGCCATCTTCTTTTAGATGTTTTAACAAGTTTTTACGTTCTTTTTTATCATCTATAGAAGATAAACAAACTATTGCAAAAGTTTCTGCAACACACATCATAACATTAGTATGATAAATGGCTTCTCTATTACCATTTACAGTTTGATTGGCTGTAAAAATTACGGGTGTATATTCAAAATCTTCGCAAAATTCTATAAACAAATCTTCATCTGCTCTTGGAGATAAAGCGCAATATGCTTTTTTATTTTCACGATCTAAAATCATACTTCCTGTACCTTCTAAAAAGATATTATCATCTTCTGCTGAAGTATAATCAACAATATTTTCTATTAAAAAACCTTCGTTTTCTAATTGCTCTAAAACATCTTCACGCCTTTCTAAACGTCTATTTTTTGCAAACATTGGGTATAATGCAACTGTACCATCTGCGTGAAAAGAAATCCAATTATTAGGAAAAATTGAGTCTGGAGTATCAAACTCATCAGTATCAGAAACTACCACTACATTTATTCCAAAGCTTTCTAACTTTTCTACATAAGCATCAAATTCGTTTTGGGCTTTTGTATTTACTGTTGATGGCAAAATACCCTCAATTACTTTTTGATAATAATTATTTACAGCAGTTTGTTCATTCATCCTAAAATTAATTGGACGAACCATTAAAATAGTATTGGTAGTTTGTTGCATTTCTTTTTTAATTTGTGCGTAAAATTATATATTTTTAAGTTGATATTTTACATCTCTAAGAAATAATCTTGTTTGCTTTAAAAATTTAAAAAATAACTTAGTATTTTATTGATTAAAAAAAATGCTTTTCATCTCTAAAGAGGTTTTATAGCGTAGATTATTCTAACTATTTAGAGCAAAACATTTTGGAAGTAAAAAAATTGATTTTAGTAGGTAAAATTTATTGCTCCATCGCTTTTTTAAAATCTTTTAAAAGCTTTTGTACTTCTTTAGTATCAAACACAATAGGAAATAATTCATTTAAGATTGTATGATAATCGTAATCAATTTTTAAAGCAGCAATTAAATGGTTAAAACCATACTTTTCTTTATTCAAAAGAAAAAACAAACCTGCTAATCTGTATTCTATTTCTGCAAAATTTTTATAAATTTTTTGTGCTTTGTATAAGGTATTTATTGCGTCATTAAACTCGCCTATAAAACACAAAACATCTGTTAGACTAATGTAAATTTCTAAAGATTCATCATTTAAATTTAAACATTTTTGAAAACCAGTTAAAGCTTCTTCATAAAAATTTAATTTTAAATTAATTTCTGAATAACGCTTCCAATACAAAGCATTATCTTCTTCAATTTTTAACGCTTTAGAAATATAGTAAGATGCTTTTTGATAGTTTTTTTGCTGGTAATAGAGGTTTGTTAGTAAAATCCAACCTTTATCTAGCAAAGGATCTTCATGTACCGCCTTTTTATAAAAAGAAATTGCTTTATCAAAATTACCTAATTTTTCATAACACTCTCCTATTCTAACGTAAGCAAAAGCAGTGGCATCATCTAATTCTAAAGTAATTAAGTAATTATCTATGGCTTCTTTATATTGTGCTAATTGTTCTAAAGTTTTGGCTTTTTCTAAATATCCACCAATAAAAGATTCATCAATAATAACAGCATAATCAAAGGCAGTTAAAGCCTCTTTATACATATCTAAAATAAAATACTGTCTTCCTAATTGATGCCAAGCAACCTCGCAATAAGGATTAATATCTATGTAAGAATTTAAATATTTTATGGCTGCTTTATGTTCTTTTTGCATATCAAAACAGTACACCACATTGTACAAGGCAGAATAATCTTCATAATCTACATCTATACATTTTGCAAAATTTAAACGCGCATTTTCAAAATCGTCTAAATACAAATATTCCATCCCTAATAAAGACCAAACATCAACTTTATCGTTTGTAAATGCCAATGCTTGTTTTAAAAACTCGATGGCTTTTTTATGATTTCCTTTTTTTGAACTAATGGTTGATTTCTGAATAAAAACCTCATCATTATTAGGTTCTAAACGCTCAATCCTTTTTAATAAAATAGACGCTTTATCTAACTCATCTTCAAAAATATAAAGCTCTACTCGCAATAATTTTAAATCTACAGAAGCAGGATGTTGTTGCAAGCCTAATTTTACAGCTTTTTTAGCCAAAGTATGTTTGCCAACATCTAAATAGTGAATGATAATTTCTTCAAACTCAACCAAATCGAAAAAGTAAACTGAATTGGTTTTGAGCATGGATTCAAATTTTAATAGAGACATAACTATGAGATTTGAATTATTAGATTAAAAGTACTACAACTCTTATACCGCTTTTAATTTTGATTAATTTGTTTTCAACAATTTAATTAACAAAACCCAACAACTTATTTAGTACTTATAAATTTTGCATATACATTTATTTGCAGTAATTTTGGTTTTCAATAACTAACAAGCTAATTTAGATAGCTTTCTTATGAGCAAAAAAACCTTACTTAACTCAAAAGATATTGAAATAATTTTACATCGATTGGCGTGTCAGTTAATCGAAAATCATAACGATTTTTCTAATACAGTTTTAATTGGCTTACAACCAAGAGGCAGTTTTTTAGCCAATAGATTAGCAGATTTATTAAAAAATAACTATAAGGTTAAAGATTTACAAATAGGGCTTTTAGACATCACTTTTTATAGAGATGATTTTAGAAGAAGAGAGGCACCTTTAACTGCAACTGCTACAAAAATGGACTTTTTAATTGAAGGCAAAAATGTGGTTATTATTGATGATGTTTTATACTCTGGAAGAAGTGTTAGAGCTGCATTAACTGCAATGCAAGCTTATGGCAGGCCAGATAATATTGAATTATTAGTTTTAATTGACAGACGTTTTAGCAGGCATTTGCCCATTCAGCCAGATTATAGAGGCAGACAGGTTGATGCTATTAATGAAGAAAAAGTTTTGGTCTCTTGGAAAGAAACACATAAAAAAGACGCAGTCTATATAGAATATAAATAACATGTCAGAATTAAGTGTAGAACATTTATTGGGAATAAAATATCTAAAATCTGCTGATATTGATTTAATTTTTAAAACTGCAGATCATTTTAAAGAAGTAATTAACAGACCTATTAAAAAAGTTCCTTCTCTTAGAGATATTACTATTGCCAATCTATTTTTTGAAAATTCTACAAGAACAAAATTGAGTTTTGAGTTGGCAGAAAAAAGACTTTCTGCAGACGTAATTAACTTTTCTGCAAGCCAATCTTCAGTAAAAAAAGGAGAAACTTTAATAGATACCGTAAACAACATTTTGGCTATGAAAGTAGACATTGTTGTTATGCGCCATGCTAATGTTGGTGCAGGCGTTTTCTTATCTAGACACGTAGATGCTAAAATTATAAATGCTGGTGATGGCACACATGAACACCCAACTCAAGCCTTGTTAGACTCTTATTCTATTAGAGAAAAACTAGGGAATGTTAAGGGTAAAAAAATTGTGATTGTTGGAGACATTTTACACTCTAGAGTTGCCTTATCAAATATTTTTGCTTTGCAATTACAAGGAGCAAAAGTTAAAGTTTGCGGCCCAACAACCTTAATTCCTAAATACATTTCTAGTTTAGGAGTAGAAGTTGAAACCAACCTAAAAAAAGCTTTAGAATGGTGTGATGTTGCCAATGTTTTACGTGTTCAACATGAAAGAATGGATATCAAATATTTTCCGTCAACTAGAGAGTATACTCAGCTTTTTGGCATCAATAAAGAAATCTTAAACAACCTTGGCAAGAAAATTGTAATAATGCATCCAGGACCAATAAATAGAGGTGTAGAGATTACAAGTGATGTTGCAGATTCTAATGAATCTATCATTTTAAATCAAGTAGAAAATGGTGTGGCAGTTAGAATGGCAGTAATTTATTTGTTGGCTCAACAAGTTAAAAGATAGCTTATGCAAATAGAAAAAAAAGAAAAATATACTCTTATTTCTTCGGATGAAAAAACCTTTTTAGAGTTCTACAATTTACTCTTAAAGGAAGAAGTAAAACTTAAAAACCAACATATTATTATTCAACTTTTGAACAATATTAACATCAATAGTGAAGATTTTTTACTATTTTTGGATAAAGCTCAAAAAAACAAGGAAAATGGCACATCATTTGTTATAGTTAATAATGATGTTGATATAGATAATTTTCCTGAAGATTTAAACATTGTACCTACTTTGCAAGAAGCAGAAGATGTTTTAGAAATGGAAGCTATAGAAAGAGAACTAGGATTTTAAACAACCAACCAATGATAAAAAAAATACTTTTTATTTTATTTTTAAGTATTGCTTCTTTTGGCTTTTCGCAAGAAAAATCTATAGATGGTTTATCTGCTGCACCAAATCCGTTTACAAATTCTACAAAAATAAAATTTACATCAACAATAAATTCTACCATATTTTTTACGGTTAAAAATGTTTTAGGAAAAACTGTTTTCAGAAAAAATATTCAAATAAAGTCGGGTAAAAACACTATTCCGTTTTATAAAAACAATTTACCCACGGGAATGTATATTTACAGTATACAAAACAAAAAGAAAGTCATTTCTAAACGCTTTGTTATTAAATGAGTATAAACCTAACTATTTTAGGTTGTCATTCTGCAACTCCTAGAATAAATGCATTTCCTACTTCTCAATATTTAGAAATTAACAATCGTCATTTTTTAATAGATTGTGGTGAAGGTACACAGCGCCAAATGCGAAAATATAAAGTTGGTTTTTCTAAAATAAATCATATATTTATTTCTCATTTACATGGAGATCATTTTTATGGTTTAGTGGGTTTATTATCTACTTTTGGTATTTTAAACAGAGAAAAAGACTTGCATATTTATGGTCCAAAAGGCATTAAAGAAGTTACTTTATTACAGTTAAAAATATCGCAATCTTATGCAAAATATAAAATAATTTTTCACGAATTATCATCAAAAGAAAGTGAACTAATTTTTGAAGATGATAAAGTTGAAGTAAGAACAATTCCTTTAAACCACAGAGTTTACTCTAATGGTTTTTTGTTTACAGAAAAAGAAAAACCAAAAAAACTGCATATAGGCAACATCAACAATTATGATGAAATTGATAGCGCAGATTATCTAAATATTAAAGCAGGGAGAGATTTTGTTTTATCTACTGGAGAAATTGTACCCAACTCAGAATTAACATTACCTCCTGTAAAACCTCTAAGTTTTGCTTTTTGCAGTGACACTTGTTATAAACCAGATATTATTCCGATAATTAATGATGTAGATTTACTGTATCATGAAGCTACTTTTTTAGATGATAAACAAGATTTAGCAAAAAAAACAAAACACTCTACTAGCAAACAAGCAGCAAAAATTGCAAAGGATGCCAATGTAAATCAGTTAGTTTTAGGTCATTATTCTAGCAGATATAAAGACATTAATTTGTTTAAAGAAGAAGCTCAAGAAATTTTTAAGAACACAGAATTAGCAGTTCCAGGAAAAGTTTTTAATGTTTAATTTTTTTATTTGAAAACAGAAAAAATCAATATTATTTATAACGAAATTTTTAAAAGCTACCCAAAAAGATTAGAAGTTTTCTGCCAACGCTTTTGCACAAATATAGCCACCTGTCCACGCATTCTGGAAATTAAATCCGCCAGTAACAGCATCAATATTTAAAACTTCGCCCACAAAAAAGAGGTTTTTATGCAGTTTACTTTCAAAACGTTTAAAGTTAATTTCTTTTAAATTGATTCCGCCAGCAGTTACAAATTCATCTTTAAAAGTAGTGCTACCATTTGCATTATAAACTCCTTTTGTAAGCTGATTTGCTAATTTTTCTAACTGCGTATTTTTTAAATCTGCCCAATTTTGAGTTTTAGAAATATCAGAAAACAATACGAAACGTTCCCATAATCTTTTCGAAATTTCTGTAAAAGGCGATTTTAAAATCACCGTTTTTCTAGGTTCTTTCTTTTTTAAATTTAAGAGTACATTTAAAATTTTATCAGTGGGTCTAGAAAGCCAATTTACCACAACATTATATTGATAGTTTTTATCCGCTAAAATCCTTGCTCCAAAAGCCGATAATTTTAAAACTGCAGGCCCACTCATTCCCCAATGTGTAATTAGCAAAGGTCCAGAAGCTTCTAATTTTGTATTTACAATTTTTACAGTTGCATTCGCAACAGAGGTACCTAACAAATTTACCAAACGTTTATCATTTATATTAAATGTAAATAATGAAGGTACAGGTTCAATTATTGAGTGATTTAAGGTTTTACACAACTCCCAAACTTTTTTAGAACTACCAGTAGCAATTACAATTTTATCTGCTTTAAAATCTTTTTGTTTTGTGTTAATAACCCATTCATTTTCTTGTTGATAAATCGAATTTACTCCGTGATTTGTTAACACTTTTATTCCTAATTTATCAACAGCATTTTGAAAGCAATCTATAATTGCTTGGCTCGTATTTGCCTCAGGAAAAACACGATTATCATCTTCAATTTTTAGAGGAACTCCTCTGTTTTCAAACCACTCAAAAGTATCTCCAGTCATAAACTGATGAAAAGGTCCTAATAATTCTTTTTTTCCTCTAGGATAAAATTCACAAAGTTCTTTGGGTATAAAACACGCGTGCGTTACATTGCATCTTCCTCCGCCTGAAATTTTTACTTTTTGTAAAACATTTTTCCCTTTTTCTAGAATTGTTATCTCTAAATCTGGATTGTTTTCTTTCGCATTTATTGCTGTAAAATAGCCTGCTGCTCCTGCTCCAATAATTATTATTTTGCTCATTTTTTTAGTTTGAGACCTCAAAGGTTTTAAAAACCTTTGAGGTCTTTTTAGGCTACAAAACCATTTCTTTATATTTTAAAACAGTTTCAAATCCTTTGTTTTTAAAATAGCTTGGTGTATTTACATTTCCGGTTGCTAACACAAAATCTCCACCCCAAGCTCCTAAACTTTTTATCTCACCAAAATAATCTGAAAACAATTTTTCTTTTACAGGTTTTAATTTGATAATTGAACTGATAATTTGCTCGTGTTCAATAATTAATTGAGCAAATTCTACTATAGATGTTGCTAATAAAAATTCATCAGAAATTGCAGAAATCCTTTCTATTTTGTTCTGATAATCATAATCACTTTCTCTAAACTTTGCAATTCCTTTTTTAGAATCTTGTTTCTGATTTAAATACACAAAAAACAAATTCTCTTTAAAACTCGGTTTGAATTTTACTTGCTCAATAATTGGTTTTTTATTTTCTATTTGATAAAAAATAGATGAATCATTTTGTGCACAAGCAATATCGTAGCCACTTCCTTTAAACGAATTCCATAATAATTTAAAGGCATCTACTTTTGCCCAAGAAGCAATCGAATTTATTAAAGTTGATGAACTTCCTAAACCCCAATTTCTTGAAAAAGTTAACGCTGTTTTTACTGCAAAACCGTTTTCAGATTTTAAAAAATTTGGATTTAAATTTCTGGCAGCTTCTAATATTTCTAATAAAGTTTCGGCTATAAATTCTGCGCTTCCTTCTTTTTTAGAATTAAAAGTACAACTTACTAAACGTAGTTTTGGTAAATTGAAAACAGCTTCAAACCAACATTCTCCTGTATGTGTAAAACTTCCCCAAATTAATTGAGGTTCATTTATTTTTTTTACAATTAAATCTTGACCAAACTTTGTAGGAACCGCTAAAGATTTTGCTCCTTCTAAAACAAGATACTCACCTGTTAATAATAATTTTCCGTTAGAATAGAAATTCATTACACCAATCTAAATTGTTTAAAATGATGTGTAAAATGTTTGACTTGAAACTTTTTCCAATATTCAAAATCTAGTTCACCAAAAAATGGATGTACAACTGTTTTATTATTATCTTCTGTAAAAACCTTTTTAAAAGTTTTTACTTGATAAAGTAAATCTTGAATAGCATTATTTATAGAATCAAATTTTAATTCATTAGGTTCTTTTGATAAAAAAGACGCTTTAAACCCCACTTGCAATTCATTTTCTGTGTCTAAAAATGGTTTTCTGCGAGCGGTTTTTTCATCAGAAACAAAAACATCAACATACCAATTACCGTTTGCAATTTGAGTTACAGCACTTAAATGTTCAATCATTTGTTGTGCATTCATCTTGCCAAAAACAGGTTTAGCATCTTTATTTAGTATAGAAAGTTTTTGACGAACTATATTCTCATTTAAAAAATCGATCCAATCTATTTTTGGTTTTCTAAGTTCATTAAACTTTGTAACTACAGCAGAATGAGAAACGGTTCTATTTTCAAAGTAACGAGTTATTGCTTTCTTTTCATCTTCATTTGCACCTAACTGATTTAAGATGTTTTGCAAATGCATTTTCATATGCCCGTGTTGAATTCCTTTGGTTGTTAATGCTCTTAAAGCTGCAAAATTTTGTGCCAAACCTGCTGCTGCCATAATTTGCATTAACGTTTTTGCTGATGGTTTTTGCAGCATTTCTAAAGACAATTTTGCCATCGGATGCAAAGCTGTTAATCCGCCAACGGTACCTAAAGCTAGTGGAATTTCTATCCAGAATTTAAAAATTCCATCATCAATAGAACAATGAGATAAACTAGCATATTCTCCATTTCTAGCAGCATACGCATGTGCCCCCGCTTCTACAGCTCTAAAATCATTACCTGTTGCTAAAACCACAGCATCAATTCCGTTCATAATTCCTTTATTATGCGTAACCGCTCTATAAGGTTCTATCTCTGCAATATGTACTGCTTGATAAAATTTTTCTGCAAATTTCTGCGGATTTTCTACTCCTAATTCATCAATCTTACAACTTACCTCTGCTCTTACCAAACATTCTGGAACGTAGTTAGATAAGATACTCATTACTATTTCTATATCTTCTTTTTCAAACTTTTTTGCAATGGCTTCTAAACAAGAATTGATAAAATTTGCCCCCATTGAATCTTTGGTTTCGAAAGTAACATGCAACTGATAGTAGTTTGCTAATTTATCCGTTTTATCAATGAATTCGATATCTAAAATTCCACCTCCACGTTTTTCCATATTTTTTGTGATGGAGGCTGTAGCTGCAAATAATTCGGTTTTATTTTTATGAAAATAGTTTTTTAATTCGGCTTTATTGCCTGCATACATAAAATGCACCTGACCAATTTTTTTGGTAGCAATAACTTTGGTTTTAAAACCGCCTCTAGTACTCCAAAATTTTGCAACTAAAGATGCCGCTGCAACAACAGAACTTTCTTCTACTACCATTGGTATTACATAAGTTCTATCATTTATCACAAAGTTAGGAGCCACACCAAAAGGCATATAAAAATTAGAAATTGTATTCTCTATAAAATCGTCATGTAATTGCTGTAAATTAGCATCAAGATTCCAATACTGTTTAATAATATTTAGTGTTTCTAATTGATTGTGAAAATAATTTTCTGTTAACCAATTTATTTTCTCCTCTTTACTTAACTTGGAAAATCCAGAAATAAGTTTGCTCATTTATTTGTATATAAAACTATGAAGAACAAAGATAAGTCAATCTGTTAAAATAGTATTACATATTGAATATTTCTCATGTTTTAAGCTGTTTTTTGCTGATTTTTCCGTAAACTTGGCAAAGTTTTATTAAATATAAAGTCTGAATGAAACAAATTTCTATTTTAACAGTAATTTTACTTTTTTTAAGCTGTAAAGAAAATACCTCTACAACATCAAACATTACTACTGGAAACAAAGAAATTACTTTAGAAGAAATTTGGAATGGAACATTCTCTCCAAAAAGAATGAACTCACTAAATTCTATGAATGGTGATTTTTATTCGTTGTTGAATTCTAAGGCTGGCAATACAACTGTAGATAAATATAGTTATGCAACTTTAGAAAAAGTTGCAACCATTGTTAGCAGTGCAGATTTTAAAAATATAAATGGTTTTTCTTCTTATAGTTTTAATGCTGATGAAACAAAACTGATTTTAGGAACAGCTTCAGAAAAAATTTACAGACACTCTAAAAAAGGAACTTATTACGCTTACGATATTGCTTCAAAAAAATTGACTTTGATTGGAGAGAAAATTCAAGAACCTATTTTTTCTCCTGATAATAAAAATGTAGCGTATGCAAAAAACAATAATATTTTCATTAAAAATGTAGCTTCTAATAGAATTACACAAGTTACAAAAGATGGAAAAATTAATAAAATTATTAACGGAATTACAGACTGGGTTTACGAAGAAGAATTTGCTTTTGTAAGAGCTTTTGAATGGAACAAAACAGGAACTCATTTAGCATATTTACGTTTTAATGAAACTAATGTTCCTACTTTTTCTATGGATATTGTTGGCAAAGAACTGTACCCTAAACAACAAATTTTTAAGTATCCTAAAGCGGGTGAAAAAAATGCTGATGTTACCTTACATATATATAGTTTGGCATCAAAAAATAATAAAAAAATTGCTTTAGGAGATTATGAATACATACCAAGAATTAAATGGTCTAACAGTGATGCTGTTTTAGTTGTTACTACTTTAAATCGTCATCAAAATAATTTAAAATTATTTAAAGTAAATGCTTTAAGAAGTAGCGCTACTTTAGTATTAAACGAAACTGACAAAGCTTATATAAACATTACAAACAATCTTACTTTTTTAACCGATAATAGCTTTATTTGGACTAGCGAAAAAGATGGCTACAATCATATTTATCATTATAATTTTAACGGAAAACTCATCAATCAAATTACAAAAGGAAATTGGGAAGTAACCAAATATTATGGTTTTAATGAAAAAAAGAAAACTATTTATTATCAATCTGTAGAAAACGGATCTATCAATAGAGGTGTGTATTCTATTGATTTAGAAGGGAAAAACAAAAAATTATTAAGCAATAAAGACGGGCAAAATTCTGCAGCTTTTAGCAAAAACTTAAACTATTTTATCAATACATATTCTTCAGCAGAAATTCCACCTATTTATTCACTTTATAATAGTGAAGGAAAAATGTTAAAAGTGATAAAAGACAATACAGAATTAAAAGAAAAACTGTCTGAATACAAAATATCTCCAAAAGAGTTTTCTACCATCAATATAAATGGAAATGATTTAAATATGTGGATGATAAAACCTGCCAATTTTGACGAAAACAAGAAATACCCAATGTTAATGTATCAATATTCTGGACCCGGTTCGCAACAAGTTGCCAATAGATGGAATAGCGCTAATGACTACTGGCACAATATGTTAGCGCAAAAAGGAATAATCATAGTTTGTGTAGACGGAAGAGGAACAGGGTTTAAAGGTGCTGACTTTAAAAAAATAACTCAGAAAGAATTAGGAAAATACGAAGTTGAAGATCAAATAGCAGCAGCTAAAAAACTAGCAAAACATACTTATATAGATGAAAAAAACATTGGTATTTGGGGATGGTCTTATGGCGGATTTATGAGTACAAATTGTATTTTAAAAGGAAGTGATATTTTTACCTCAGCCATTGCAGTTGCACCAGTTACTTCTTGGCGTTTTTACGACACCGTTTATACAGAACGCTATATGCAAACTCCACAAGAAAATCCTGCTGGTTATGACGAAAACTCACCCATAAACTATGCTCATAAACTAAAAGGTAATTATTTATTAGTACATGGTACAGGTGATGATAATGTGCACGTACAAAATTCTTATAGAATGATAAATTCTTTAATAGAAGCCAACAAACAATTTGATATGTTTATGGTGCCAGATAGAGCGCACGGAATTTATAAAGGAAAAAATATGCGTTTGAATTTGTATACTAAAATGACAAATTTTATCGAAAAAAACTTACATAAATAATCAGTTAAATCAATAGAAATAAAAGGATAAAAATATGTCAGAAACAACTATTACTAAAGAAGAACCTCAAATGTTTGGTCACCCTAAAGGTTTATTTTACTTATTCTTTGCTGAATTATGGGAACGTTTTAGTTTCTATGGAATGAGAGCATTATTAATGCTTTATATGGTAAATGAAATATTTAAAGCTTTAGCTGAAAAAGATGCAGCTTCTGCAGCTGTTTATGCTTCTTATGGATCTTTAGTTTATGCATCCACAGTGATTGGCGGAAGAATTTCTGATAAAATTTTAGGAATGCGTTCTTCAATTTTTTTAGGAGGTATTTTAATGTCACTTGGACATTTTGTATTAGCTATTGAAAATGACATAGCATTCTTTTTAGCCTTAGCATTTATAGTTGTGGGTAATGGTTTCTTTAAACCAAACATTTCAACTTTTGTAGGATCTTTATATAAAGATGGAGATAGAAGAAAAGACTCTGGTTTTACTATTTTTTATATGGGTATTAACATAGGTGCTTTTGCTTCTCCGTTAATTTGTGGTTGGTTAGGAGAAACTTATGGTTGGCATTATGGTTTTGGTTTAGCAGGATTTGGAATGTTAACTGGTCTTATTTTCTTTTGGAGTGGAATAAAAAATAATGTTTTTGGGGATAGAGGTTTACCACCAAACAAAGAAATCTATGAGAAAAAAATCTTAGGTATACCTCAAAAAACATTTGTACCTATTGTTGCATTTTTAATAGCTCCAATTATTGCTTATTTATTATCACAATATAAAGCTGTTGGAAGTGGAGAAACTTTTTTAGGTGATAAAAACATTGTAAATATTTTATTTGTTCTTATTGGTATTGCAGTGTTAATTAATATGGCTATTATTATTTACAAATCAAATCCTGATGAAAGAAAAAAGTTAATAATGGCAGTTTTAATAACTTTCTTTATGACTTTATTCTGGGGTTTCCATGAATTATCAGGAAGTATAATTACTTTATTTGCAGACAGAAATGTAGATTTATCATGGTTAAATGCAAGTCAAACTAATGCATTAAATCCGGTATTCATTATTCTACTTTCTATTCCAATATCCTTATTATGGGCATATCTATCTAAGAGAAATTTAAACCCAAGAACGCCTTATAAATTTGGTTTAGGTTTGGTTTTAGCAGGAGCTAGTTTTTACGTTTTGGGGTTAAGTGGAGCAAGTGCCAATGAAAATGGACTAGTACCAATGGCATATCTAATAGTAATGTATTTAATACTTTCTGTTGGAGAATTATTTATGTCTCCAGTAGGATTATCAAAAATTACAGATTTATCGCCTAAAAGAATTGTTTCTTTTATGATGGGAGTTTGGTTCTTATCATCAGCATTTGCATTTCAAATTGTAGGTTTTATATCAAAACAATTATCCGTTGAAAGCACAGACACAAACGTTGGAGGCATAGAAACCTTAAACTTGTATACTGATGGATTTAATCTTATTGGATTATATTCTTTAGGTGCAGGTTCAGTAGTCTTATTGTTTTCTCCATTAATGAAAAAATTACTAGGTAACGTACATTAATAAACACACAAACCTCACACATTTATGCTTTGAGGTTTTCTTTTAAACAAATAATTTAACTAATTTATTATGAACACAGATATTGAAAATTTATTTAAAGACAAAGTTTTAGGGCATCCTGCTGGATTGTTTGTATTATTCTTTACAGAAATGTGGGAACGTTTTTCTTACTATGGAATGCGAGCTCTTTTAGTTTTGTTTTTTACTGCCTCCTTACTAGATGATGGTTGGGGTTGGCCAAGAGAATGGGCTTTTGCTATTTTTGGAACCTATACATCTTTAGTTTATTTATCAACAATGGTTGGTGGCTATTTTGCAGATAATGTAATTGGTATTAGAAAAGCTGTAGTTATTGGAGCTTTATTAATGACTCTAGGTCACGCTTGTATGGCAGTAGAAACATCCTTCTTTATCTACTCTGGTTTAGGGTTATTAGTTATTGGTAGTGGTTTTTTTAAACCAAATATGACTTCTATAATTTCTGAAATGTACAAAGGAAAAGAAGATAAAAAAGACGGAGCTTACACAATTTTCTATATGGGTGTTAATGCAGGAGCTTTTTTAGGAATCTTATTATGTGGATATTTAGGTGAAAAAATTGGTTGGTCTTGGGGTTTTGGTGTTGCAGGAATCTTTATGCTATTTGGGTTATTACAATTTTGGTTGGCTCAAGGTATTTTTGGAAATATTGGTAATGGAGTAAAAAACCAAAATGTAGATATCATTGATGACATTACAGCAGACGAAAAAGAAGTTGAAGAAGGAAGAAATCCTTTTACAGGAATTCAAAAAGTATTAATAGCTATTGCATCTCTTTTAGGTTTGTTATGGATTTTTAATGATCCTATATCTAAAATATCCGAAGGAAAATACAATGTTTTCCCTTTTGAATTTGCTGGCTATTCTGGTTCTACTGTTGCTATTTTAGTAGCATTTGCTCTGTTTATTTTATTATTAATAATTAGAATTCCAAAATACACACCTGTTTTAAGAGACAGAATGTTAGCAGTAATGTTTTTTGCTTTTGTAACTATTTTCTTTTGGGCAATTTTTGAGCAATCTCCTAGTTCTTTAACTGTTTTCGCTAGAGATTATACAGATAGAGTTTTAGAAGGTAGCGCAGGGTTTATGTTTAAAATAATAAACTCTTTAATGACTATCATTCCTTTAGGTATTATTACTTGGGTTTTATGGCTACTCTTTAAAAAGACATTTGCAAAATATGCTTGGTCTAACATCTTTTTAGCTACCAGTTTTGCCATTATATGGTTTATCGCTTTATGGATGCTTAACGAAGAGTTTCAAAAAGATACAACAGAAATACCAGCTTCTTGGTTTTCAGTTTTAAACTCATTGTACATTATTACATTAGCGCCCTTATTTTCTAAATGGTGGGAAAGCAAATACAACCCAAATGCAAATATGAAATGGGCAATTGGAATGGGTTTATTAGGTTTAGGAATGGCAGTTATAGCAATTGGCGCTGGCGATATTGAGCCTGGTGCAAAAACAGCTTCTGTAAGTGTTATTTGGTTAATACTTGTTTATCTTTTCCATACAATGGGAGAACTTTGTGTATCTCCAGTAGCACTTTCTTATGTATCTAAATTAGTACCCGGACGTATGATAGCCTTTATGTTTGGTATTTGGTATTTAGCAGTAGCCATTGGTATGAAGTTAGCAGGTGTATTTGCAGAATCTTCTGAAGCTATTGCGCAAGAAAAAGGATTAAGTAGTTTCTTCTGGTTACTAACCTTTGTTTCTTTTGGTTTAGCAATTTTATCAGCAATATTATATCCTGTTATTAAAAAATTAATGCACGGAGTAAAATAAATATCCTTTTATTACAAAAAGAAAATCGTCTAAAAAGTAATTTTTTGGCGGTTTTCTTTTTTGTAAATTTGGCATACGATTTGCGGCAACTTAAATATGAAAAAACATTTTTTAATAATCACAATGCTACTTGTTTCATTGGGTATAAAAGCTCAAGAAACTGTAAAATGGTTATCTTTTGAAGATGCTATTGCGCTTAATAAAAAAAACAAAAAACCTATTTTAGTTGATGTTTATACAGATTGGTGTGGCTATTGCAAAAAAATGGATTTACACACGTATGCAAATAAAACAATTGCAAACTACATCAACAAAAAATTTTATCCTGTAAAACTAAATGGCGAAGAAAAAAAAGACATTATTTTTAGAGGCTATACTTTTAAATTTCAAAAAGAAGGCAGACGTGGTTATCATCAATTACCAGCTACTTTAATGAATGGTAAAATGTCTTATCCAACTACATTATTTTTATCTGAAGATGAAAAAGTTTTAGACAGAATTCCTGGGTATTTAGACAAAACAGTAATGGAAAAAATACTCGTTTATTTTTCTGAAAAAATGTATAACACTAAAAAGTGGGAAGAATTTAACAAAGAGTTTAAAAGCAAATTATAGGCTATTCTCTTATTACAAAAGCTCCTTTTTCGGCTGTATAATGAAAAGGAATATGATATTTTAAACAACTATTTTTCCAACGAGAAACATAACTTTTATAATTAGAACCGTCTGCAATTATGGTTGATGGTTTTATTGTTTTTATCAATCTTGTTACATTAATTTTAGGCGAATGCTGCAAAACTACAATAGGATTTTGTAACCCTTTTAACTTATAAACACCTAAACTGTCAACTATTAAAATCTGTTTATCTGCAAATACTAAATAATTCTTAAAATTCGTTTTGTAAATTTTTTTGATGTCTTCTTCAACTCTATATGCTCTAAAACTATAATCATCTTTTGCTTTTAAAGAATCTAAATTTTGTTGTAAAAACAGCTTATCGCCTACTCTTTTTCCAAAAACTGAAAACCTACTTTTATGAAAAACGATGAATTCTTTTTTAGAAACTTGAGCTTTGTTTTCGAATAAAAAAACAGATTGCATTAAAACAATTGCCCCTAAAAAATACAAGAGTTTTTTTAATGATTGATCAATAAAAAACTGAACTCCTAAAAACATCATAAAATACCAACTTAGCAGCATCCAAAAAGAAATAGAAAGTTCTTTAAATAAAAATTCTTCTTGATGCGATATCCAGCTAACAAAAGCGTTCATTTTAGCAATTACAAATCCATAAAAATCAGCAAAAAATTGTGGTAAAAAGTTTAAAAATGATAAAATAATGACTACAATTCCGCCAATTAAAATAGTTCCTAAAAGCGGAACAATAATTAGGTTCGAAGCTAAAAACAACCCAGGAAATTGTTGAAAATAAAAAATACTTAAAGGTAAAATTCCTATTTGTGCAGCCATAGAAACTGTAAATAATTTCCAGAAAAAATTAACCAATTTGTATTTTGGTTTCCAAACAGCACTCAATTTTGGATGCACCCAAACAATACCGAAAACGGCTAAATAACTTAGTTGAAAACCAACATCAAACAAAAACATTGGCTTTATAATTAACAATACAAAAAGAGAGGAAATAATTGAAAATGCAACTACATTTTTACCTCTAAAAGACATTGCTATTGCAACAAAAGTAAACATTGTAACTGCTCTTACAACAGAGGCTGAAAAACCTGCAATAAAGGCAAAAACCCATAATAATAAAATTAAGATTACGGTTTTTAAAAATTTTCCGTATTTAATTCTTTCTAAAGGAGAAAATAGAAAAGATAAAATCATTAAAAAAACTCCAACGTGTAAGCCAGAAACTGCCAAAATATGAATGGCTCCTGCTCTTTGATAATCTGTAATTAATTCTCTAGAAATATTTTGCCTTTGTCCAAGTAACAAGGCATTTATTACCGCCAACTCATTATCCTTAAAATCATATTTTACTAAAGATTCTTTAACAAAATTTCTAAACTTTGCAGAGAATCCTAATAAAGATTTTTTATCAGAATTTAATTTTAAAAAATGATTTTTTTCTAGAAATATTTGTTGATGAATCCCTCTTTTTTCTAAATAATATTTATAGTTAAATTGATGTGGATTTAATGGCGAAATCATTTCTTTAAAAACAGGTTTTGCTAGAATTTTATCATCAACTTTTAACAAAAAATCAGACATACTATCTTTTTTTATATTTAAAAGGATTTTTCCTTTGGCAACATTATCATCAACTTTTATAATTTTTGCTTCGTATTTCTGATGATAAAAACCCGGTTTTAAAACCTTATGAATTTGTATAATTACTGATGATTTATTGTGCAAAAAATTACGGTAATAAGAATGATAATTGCCATCGTTATTAATATATACAGCAGAAACTCCAACAAAAAAGAATAATACAAAAGTGACAATTGTTGTTACTATGCGCCTATTTATGATCAAAATAAGAATGCTTAAAAAGCTTAAAACTGTAAAAATTTTTAGGAAACCAAATTTGTAAAACTGAAAGAAAAACTGGAAACAAATTCCCAACATTAGAAATACAACAAAATGTAAGGGCAAATAATTTAATAACCTTTTCATAGCAGGTTAAAGTTAATAAAAAACTTTAACTATTACAACTACAAAATTTTTATAGCTTTTACAAAAGCTTTTTTCCAGTATTTTTCAGATAAACTAGAAACGATAACTCCTCTTGAAGAAGTTGAATGTATAAAACGAATTTGACCTTTTCTATGAGAAACTACCAAACCCACATGATTTATTCTTCTTCTACTTTTATGGGTTCTAAAAAAGAGTAAATCTCCTTTTTTTACTTTGCTCAAAGAGATTTTTTTACCTCTTTTTGCCATATTTCTAGAAACTCTTGGCAACAGAACATTTTGACTTCCGTACGCAACATAAACCACTCCAGAGCAATCCATACCGCGTTTTGTGGTTCCGCCAAACTTATAACGTACACCTTTATATTGTAGCGCATTTGCAACAATTTTATCAACTTTTTTTATCGCTTTTTTATTGCTTTTATTAACATTTTTAGAAGATGAGCAAGCGCTCATTACAACAGAAAAAATAATAATTAAAAGAAGGTTTCTTTTCAAATTAGTTTCCTTTTAAATCTTTAACAATTTGTTTTGCTACTTTTTCTGAAGCGCCTTTGCCTCCTAATTTTTTTTCTAATTCAAAATATTCTAAAAAGAGTTTTTCTCTATGGTTTTTATCTAAAATCTTTGTTAATTCTCTTTTAAGATTTCTTTTATTAAAATCGTACTGAATTAACTCTTTTACTACTTCTTTGTCCATAATTAAATTTACCAAAGAAATAAATTTTAAAGTAATGATTCTTTTTGCAATTTGATACGAAATATTACCACCTTTATAACAAACAACTTGTGGCACTTTAAACAGTGCTGCTTCTAAGGTTGCTGTGCCAGAAGCTACTAAAGCCGCATAAGAAACACTTAATAAATCGTAGGTTTTATTGTTGATAAAACTCACTTTTCTATTGCCAATAATTTTCTGATAAAAACTAAAATCTTGACTAGGTGCGCCTGCAATTACAAATTGATATTCAGAAAAATCATCAACCAAAGACAACATTACAGCAAGCATTTTTGTTATTTCTTGTTTTCTGCTTCCTGGCAATAACGCAATAATTGGTTTATCGTTTAAATGATGTTCTTTTTTAAACTCAGAGAATTTAACTTGTTTTCTATCTGCAATTCCATCAATTAAAGGATGCCCCACAAAAGCAACATTATAATTGTGTTTTTTATAAAAATATTTTTCGAAAGGTAGAATTACAAATAGCTTATCTATATCTCTTTTAATGTCTTTTACTCTACTTGCTCTACTTGCCCAAACTTGTGGAGAAATATAATAATTGGTTCTAAAACCTTGTTCTTTTGCCCACTTTGCAACTCGTAAATTAAAACCAGAATTGTCTATAAAAACAATAACATCTGGCTGAAATTGAGCAATATCTTTTTTGCAAAATTTTATAAAACCTAACACTTTAGAAAGATTCATTAAAACCTCGAAAAAACCCATAAAAGCTCTTTCTTTATAATGACTTACTAAAGTACCGCCAACATTTTTCATTAAATCTCCTCCCCAAAATCTAATAGTTGCAGTTGCATCTTCTTTATACAAGGCTTTCATTAAATTAGAACCGTGTAAATCACCAGAAGCTTCGCCAGCAATAATGTAATATTTCATAATTCTAAATTAGAAAAACTTTAAAACTAAAGTTGTTAATGCTATTAAAATGGTTGCTAACAAAACTCCTCTTGCTCTGTAATCTTGTTTCTTTTTCATAAAAATGAAGAAAACAAATAAATTAGGAATGGCTGCTAAAGACAAAACTTTTCCATATAATTTTCCTTGTTTTATCATTTCTAAAGTTTCATAAAAACCAAACCTAGAAAAATATTCTAAATACAAAAAAATGCCTGCAAAAGTGGCAAATAAAGAAACGAATATGCCTATTAAAATGTCTTTTTTTACAGTTCCCAAGAGTTTAATTTTTGAATAAAATGATGCGCAGTCATATCAAACTGAACAGGAACCACAGAAATATACCCGTTTTCTAACGCGTAAACATCTGTATCTTGCCCTTTGTCTTTGTTAACAAACTCGCCAGAAAGCCAATAATATTCTTTTCCAAAAGGACTTTTACGCTTGTCAAAATCTTCTTTCCAGTAACCATTTGCTTGTCTGCAAACCTTAACACCTTTAATTTCTTCTTTCTTTAAAATAGGAATATTTACATTTAAAACTACGCCTTCTGGCATACCATTTAAAAGTGCATTTAAAGTGATATTTTTTACATACTCTTCTGAAGGTTTAAAATCTGCATGCCATTTAAAATCTAACAAAGAAAACCCAATGGCAGGAATCCCTTCAATACCTGCTTCTATTGCAGCACTCATTGTACCAGAATAAATAACACTTATAGATGAATTTGGGCCATGATTAATACCAGCAACACACAAATCTGGTTTTCTATTTAAGATTTCATTTACCGCCATTTTTACACAATCTGCGGGTGTTCCAGAACAGGTGTATTCTAATTGCGGACCTTCATCTATAGTTATAGGATTGCATGTTAACACATTATCAACTGTAATTGCATGTCCCATTCCGCTTTGAGGACTATCAGGAGCCACCACTACAACTTCTCCAATCTTGTTCATAATTCTAATTAAAGCTCGTAAACCAGGAGCCGTAATTCCATCATCATTTGTAACTAAAATTAATGGTTTGTCTTGCATATTCTAAATTTTAAATACAAATGTAAGTGATTTTCTTTTTAACATTTTGTAAAGAATAAACTTTCTGTTTTTTATGTAACATTGTAAACGTATATTTTTTGTATTATGATTAGAATTATTACTTTTTTATTTTTCTTTTTAATGATAAACATCCAGAATTCAGTTCATGCACAAACCTCTAAAAAAGCTCCTTGTTCGGGAGAAAAATATAGTCAGTTTGATTTTTGGGAAGGAAACTGGAATGTCTATAATACATCTGGAAAACTAGTAGGAACAAATACACTTGTTAAAATGCAAAACAATTGTGTGATGCAAGAAAATTGGGTTTCTAAAACGAGTCCAAATAAAGGAACAAGTTATAATTATTATAACAAAGTTGATGATAGTTGGAATCAAGTTTGGGTTGATAATTCTGGTTTTTCTTTAGTTTTAAAAGGGAAATTAATTGATGGGAAAATGATTTTAAAAAGCGATTTAATTAAAAGCAAAAAAGGAAATTATTACAATAAAGTAACTTGGTCTAAAAACAAAGATAATTCTGTTACACAAGTTTGGGAATATTTAGATGAAAAGGATAAAATTATATCGGAAGCTTTTAGAGGTATTTATAAAAAGAAAACTAGATAATTTTTTTACCAAAAAATTTGGCATTATTTTAGTAGTTTAGCAAAGAGTAAAAGTAATTACAGATAGAAAATCACGACAGTAGATATATGAAAACAAAATTTAAATTCACAACTTTTTTAATGGCAGCAGTATTGCTATTAAATAGTTTTACAATAAATGCATCAGAAAAAACCAAAAATTCTGACCCCGAAAAAGATAAAGTTTTAATATATGTTCTAAAAAACATTTTAACGCGCGGTCATTTTGTTATAAAAGATATGAATGATGATTTTTCTGAACACGTTTTTAATGGGTTCATAAATGGCTTAGATCCTAGCAAACGTTACTTTACTCAAAAAGACATTAAACAATTTTCTGAGTATAAATATCAAATTGACAATCAATTGTTAAATGATGATGTTTCTTTTTACAATTTGGTTTACAACCGATTTTTAGAAAAAATTAAAAATGCAAAATCTTATTATGGAGATTTATTAGCACAACCTTTTAATTTTAAAAAGAAAGAAAATATTGACATAGATTATGAAAAAATGAAGTTTGCCAAAAACGAAAATCAATTAATAGATTATTGGCGTAAACAACTAAAATTAAACACATTAAGCAGAATTCAAAGCAAAATAGAAAAGCAAGATAAAAAAGCTAAAAAGGATAAAAAATTTAAGAAAAAATCTTTTAAAGAATTTGAAAAAGAAGCCAGAAAAGAAGTTCTAAAAAATATGGATGAACTTTATTTAAGAATAGAAGAATTAGAACACGATGATTGGTTTTCTACATTTTTAAATAGTGTTGTGAGTGCTTTTGACCCTCACACAACTTATATGGCACCAAGAATTAAAGAACGTTTTGACCAAAGTATGTCTGGTAAGTTAGAAGGAATTGGAGCTCGTTTGCAAAAAAAAGGAATCTACACACACGTTTTTGAACTGGTTTCTGGCGGACCAGCTTGGAAACAAGGAGAATTAGAAGCGGGTGATATTATTTTAGAAGTTGCCCAAGGAAATAAAAAACCACTAGACATTGTAGGTATGCGTTTAGATGATGCCATAAAATTTATTAAAGGTAAAAAAGGAACAGAAGTTAGGTTAACTGTAAAGAAAAAATTAGACGGTTCTACAAAAGTAATTTCAATTATAAGAGATGTTGTAGAATTAGAAGAAACCTTTGTAAAATCTAGTATTGTAGAAAAAGATGGAAAGAAATATGCCATTATAAATCTCCCTAAATTTTATATTAATTTTGATGATCAGAATTACAGAGATTCTGCAAAAGATATGGAGTTAGAAATTGAAAGGCTAAAAAAAGAAGGAGTTTCTGGGCTCATTATAGATTTAAGAAATAATGGAGGTGGCTCATTAAAAACAGCTATTGAAATCTCTGGTTTATTTATTGATAAAGGCCCTATTGTGCAAGTAAAATATAGAGGAGAAAAACCTATTGTTAAAAAAGATATAGACCCAAAAATACAATGGAATGGTTCTTTGGTTGTTTTAGTAAACGAATTTTCAGCTTCTGCATCAGAAATATTTGCGGCAGCAATGCAAGATTACAAAAGAGCAATTATAATTGGAGGTAAACAAACCTATGGTAAAGGCACTGTTCAAAATATACTACCTATCAATCAATTTTATCCAAAGTATAAAAAAGATTTAGGATACTTAAAAATGACTATTCAAAAATTCTACAGAGTAAATGGAGGTTCTACACAAGTAGAAGGTGTATATTCAGATATTGCAATACCAACAAGATATAGTTATATGAACTTGGGCGAAAGAGATTTAGACGGAGCTTTAGCTTGGGACAAAGTACCAAATGCAAAGTATAATCAAACAAATTCTTACGCTAATTTTGCTGACGTAATTTACAATAGCAAAGAAAGAATTGCAAATGATCCTAAATTTAAATTAGTAAATGAGTATGCAAAATGGTTAAAAGAAAACCAAGAAGACACTTCTTATTCTTTAAATTATAAGTTATTTGATAAGGAAAATAGAACGCAAGAAAAAGAAGCAGAAAAGTTTAAATCTGTATTTAAATACAACTCTAAACTAAAATTTTTATCACCAAAATATGAGCTTTCATTATTAAAAAAAGATTCGGTCTTAGCTGATAAAAGAATTGCTTGGCATAAAAATTTATCTAAAGATATGTATGTATCTGAGGCATTAAATGTTTTAAGTGAACTAAAACTTAGAACAAAAAATGAAATTGTAAAAAATTAAAGAATTACAATATAATTTTAAAACCTGATATTTTTCAAACCGAAAACTGTCAGGTTTTTTTAATCGAACAAAAATGAGTTTTAAAGTATCATTCAACACCAAATGGTCTGATTTTGACCCCAACAGACATATGCGTCACACAGCATATAATGATTACGCAGCAGAAGTAAGAGTACGTTATTTTAGAGAGCAAAATTTTTCTATAGAAAAATTTACTGAACATAACATTGGTCCTATTTTATTTACTGAAGAAACATCGTTTAGAAAAGAAATTCATTTGGGTGAAACAATTACTGTAGATTTTAAATTATCAGGATTGTCAGAAAAAAATGACCGCTGGAAAATTACACACCAAGTATTTAATGAATCCGGAAAACTCTCTGCAATTATAAAAGTTTATGGAGCTTGGATAGACTTAACAAAAAGAAAATTAACTATTCCTCCTGCAAAAGCTCAGCATTTATTCGATATTGCTGAAAAAAGTGATGATTTTCAAATTATTTCATTTAAAAATAATTAATAGTAAAGGTTATAAATAAATTCTTTCCCCTTTTTTCAATTAATTCTTTTAAAGTATTTGATGCTTTAATGTTCTCTGTATAAAATTTTATTTAAAAAAATTATCTTCATAAGCTATCATTTCAATTTCTTTTCATTTTAAGTTGTTTAATAATTCAAAAACCTTACTAAATAAAGGTTTTTGATAAGATTTATAGAATTAAAAGTATGCTATTTTTCTCTTAAAAAAGATTAAGTAATGCTCTTTATATTGTAAAATAATTGCACAAAAATTACTTTTTTTATAAATAAAAATAGGGTATTGTAAAGTTTAATTGTTCTAATAATAACTTTAAAAAAATAGAACAAAAAATGAAAACCAAAACAATTAAAGTAACAAAACCTAAACACCTAGCTAAAAACATTTTAACAAAAGTTATGTTGTTTCGTAGAATGGCAAAATGTGAAAACAACTGTACTAATGAATGCCAAAAATGTCATAAACCACATTTAGAAAAAGTAACAACAGCAATTTCTAATAATGAAAAAATTAAGTTTGTTTTACCTGCTTTTCCAGGAAAATCACCAAACCCAGAAAAAGTATTAGGACATCTGCCAGATATGGCGGAAAAACAAGCACTAACATTTTTAAATGATTTATGTAAAAAAATTCAAGAAATTTACGAACCAGGAGCAGAAGTTATTATTTGCTCTGACGGAAGAGTTTTTAGTGATATCGTTGGAATTTCAGAAAAAAACATAACTGCTTATCAGATAGAAATTGATTGTATTATTAAAGAATTAAATTTAACTTCAATTTCTACTTTTAATCTTGACGATATAAATTATGATGATGTAACACACAGAAGCAATTTCGACCATTCTCGTGCAGAACTCATAAAACAATATGGTCAAAATATAGACATATTAAAAGAAAAAGTAAAAAAAGGTGGAAATGGTTCTACAAACCAAGAAGAAATTGAGGCTAATCGTATGTATTGTGGGCTAACTCGTTTTCTTGTAGAAGACAGAACATTTCCTGAGCAAACAAAATCTAAAACTGCCATTCAAAAAGAATGCAAAGAAAAGGCTTACCACGCTATTATAAGAAGTAATGCATGGACAGAGTTAATTGCAGAAAAATTTCCAGAAGCAATTCGTTTCTCAATTCATCCACAAGCTTGTGGCTCAAAAAAAATTGGCATACAACTTCTTGGTGTAGAAACTTGGTTAACGCCATGGCATGGTGTAGCAGTTAATACTGGTAATGAATTTGTATTAATGAAACGTTGGGAAGCTGAAAAGTTAAATACAAGATTAATACAAGACGAAAATGGTCAATTAAGTCACTTCGAACTTGTTGCTTAATATTTAAAGGATAAAAAGATGAAACTTAAAACAACAAAACTAAAACCCTTTGGTCTGTTAATTGAACCGATTCATAAAGAAGCAAACATCAAAAATGTTAGCATAAATGATATAAAAGATTTATTGACAAACGAACATTTAATTGCTTTTAGAGGTTTTAAAACTTTTGATAATCTAGATGAGTTTCCTGACTATTGCGAAAAAATAGGAGAAATTAGTATGTGGCCTTTCGGAAAAGTTTTAGAGCTTATTCAACACGATAATCCAAAAGATCATGTTTTTGATAATAGCTATATGCCAATGCATTGGGATGGTATGTATAGAAAACAAGTTCCTGCAACTCAAGTTTTTCATTGTGCTAGCGCACCAGGAGAAGATAATAAAGGCGGAACAACCTTTGTAAACACAAAAATGATTTTAGAAAATCTTCCTGAAAGTGTTAAAAAATTATTAAGCAAAGTAACTTGTACATATTTTAGAAAAATGGAATTTTACGATAGCAAAACAAAAGCTCCTATTATTTGCAAACACCCAGAAAGAGAATATTCAGTAATTCGTTATTGCGAACCAACAAGTAATACAGATGACTCTTTTTTGAATCATCCTGGATTTGAAATCGAAGGAATTGCAGAAGAAGAAAAAGAAGATTTTATTAAAGACCTTAATAAAATTCTTTATTCAAAAGAAAACCTCTACACCCATCAATGGAAAACAGGTGATGTAGTCTTTTCGGATAACAATACACTTTTACACGGTCGTGAAGCTTTTGCAAAAAAAGCTCCTAGACATATTAGGCGCGTACATTTGCTAGCAGAAAATCAAATGGATAACCCACACTTAATTTATACAAAATGAAAACGATAGAAACCGATATATTTATTGTAGGAGCTGGACCTGTAGGATTAACCAGTGCCTACTTAGCACAACTTTCAGGATTAAAAACTGTAATTATAGACAAATCTGAAGGTCCTTTACAAGTAGGAAGAGCAGATGCTCTTAATGCAAGAACATTACAACTGTTAGAAATTCCTAATTTATTCAATGATTTGTATCCTCAAGGATTACCTTGCAATACAAGTTCAATTTTTGAAAAAGGAAAATTTGTGTCTCGTCAATCTAAATGGTGGGATGAATTAGAAGGCTGCCAACATAAACATTTTTTAATGTTAGGACAATCTTTTGTTGAAGAAGTTTTAGACAAAAAACTTACTTCTATCAACGCTTCAGTATTAAGACAAACAACAGCAGAAGATATTAAAGTTACTGAAGATGGATGTATTAGTACACTTTCTAACGGAGATATAATTAAGTCTGATTATGTTATTGGTTCAGATGGCGGTCGTTCATTTGTAAGAAAGAAGTTTAATGTTCCTTTTGAGATTACTAAACCAGAAATTATTTGGGCAGTCATAGATGCTGAATTTAAAACTGATTTCCCTAAAGCACCAGAAATTATTGTATTTCAGTCAGAAACATCAGATGTAGCCTGGATTCCAAGAGAAGGTACTATAGATAGATTTTATGTAAGAATGGATCGCGAAGATTTTACTATGGAAGAAGCTATGGAAAAAGTTAATATAGCAATGGCACCACATACAGCTAAAATAGATAAGCTTGTTTGGTTTTCTAAATTTGCGGTAAAAGAATCTGTTGCAGAAAACTACTTAGTTCAAAATCGTGTTTTTCTTGCTGGAGATGCATGTCATATCCACTCTGTAAATGGAGGTCAAGGTTTAAACACAGGCGTAGCAGATGCTTTTAATTTGATTTGGAAATTATGTATGGTAAAAAATCATAATGCAAACAAAAACTTAATTAAAACTTATGAAAGTGAAAGAAAGCCAATTGCTTTAAGTGTAATTGATAGTTCTGGAGAATTGGTTCGTACAACAAAATACTCAAGCAAAGGAACACATGCAAAAGATTATATTAAAGTTGTAGAAAAACGTGCTGGAAATATTACAGGAATGGGAATACGCTATGGAAAAGAAGGAATTAAAGGGACAAGAGTTTACGATTTTGAAATGAAAAATGGCAATAAAAACACAAGACTTTATTCGCTTTTAGATTACTCAAAATTTACACTCCTCTATTTTGGTGACGGTGAATTAGATGTAGAATTACCAAATTATATAAACTTAATACAAATTAGTGAAAATAGTTTGCTAAATAAACTTAGTTCAGAAACTAAGCACTATAAAAATCAAGCTATTTTAGTAAGACCAGATGCTTATATAGAATCCATAGGCAATTTAAATGAGGTTAAATCTTTGATTAAAAACTTTGTTGCTAATTTTTCTAAAAATTAAACCCTGTTTAATAAAAAGACATTTTTAATATTTTAACCAAAATGAGTTATAAAAAAAAGGCAAAAGCATATCATAATGCCGTTAGTGAATATGATGAAAAAACTATTGAAAAAATGGTTCATAAAAACTATATACAACACAATATAAAGGTGCCAACAGGCAGAGCTGCTTTTCTTTCTATGCTACCAAAATTAAAAACTTTTGGTAGCAAAATTGAAAATATTCGTATGCTAGAAGATGGGCAGCATATAATTATGCACCATAAATGGATAAATGCCACTCCATTTGGTTTTAATGAAACTGTAGCATTTCATATCATTCGTTTTGATGGCAATGATTTAATTGCAGAGCATTGGAATGTTATGGCTAAATTAAGCTCATTAAACGTTTCTAATAGATCTCAAATTGATGGAGAAATAGAAATAAAAGATTTAGAAAAAACCGAAAACAATAAAACCTTAATTGTAAACCTATTTAATATTCTTACAAATAAAAATGCAGAAAAAATGGCAGGTTTAACTCGCCAATTTTTTCAGACAGATTTTCATCAACACAGCACAACACTTGCAGACGGAATAGAAAACCTAACTCAAGTAATTCAAGATAATTCAAGTTTTCCCCGTTACAAAAAACAACATAAAGTTTTTGGAGAAGGAAACTTTGTTTTATCAATTAGCGAAGGAATTTACGCAAAAAAAAATACGGCTCTCTATGATTTGTTTCGATTAGAAAATAGAAAAATTGCAGAACATTGGAGTGTTTATCAAAAAATTCCAACAAAAGACTTAGCAAATAATAACACAATGTTTAATTTTTAAAATGGAAAACAACTTTAAACATAAACTAAAAAGCGTTACTACTTTTATTTTTGATATAGATGGAGTTTTAACTGATGGTATGGTTACTCTTTTTCCTAAAGGAGAAGACATTAGAGCAATGAATATTAAAGATGGATTTGCCATTCAATTCGCTATAAAAAAAGGATATAATGTTGTAATTATTTCACGCGGAACTTCAGAAACTGTAATTAGCAGATTACATTGGCTTGGTGTTAAAGATATCTTTTTAAAAATAAATGATAAGGCAGCTGCATTAAAAGAATATGTTCAAAAAAATGATGTAAATCTTAACGAAGTTCTTTATATGGGTGATGATATTCCTGATTATTATGTAATGAATAAATGTGGAGTAAAAACTTGTCCAAAAGACTCTGCTGTTGAAATTCTAACAATTGCAGATTACATTTCAGACAAAAATGGTGGAGAAGGTTGTGCAAGAGATGTTATTGAGCAAACTTTAAGATGTCAAAACAAATGGTTTACACCTAAAACCACCACTAACTAAAAATATCTAAACACTAATAATCAATCACATACATTTCCTTCTCCACTTCTTTTACCTCTAAAACATAGAGTAATTAATTAAAGAACTTTTGAAGAAGAAAAAAACAACAAACAAATATGAAAAAAACAGCAATTATTTTTGCAACATTCTTTTTAGTTGCAAATTTAACTTTGGGTCAAGAAGTTAACGCAAAAAAGAAAAAAAACAAAGCAACATTCGCAGTAAACTTAGTGCATAATAGCGCTACTGGGTTTTATCCTATCCTCTTTGGAAAATTTGAAACTAATAAGAATTTTGATATAACCGTTTATAGTATATTTTGGACAAATTCTACTTTTGGAAATATAAAAACAGGCAATGATTTTCGAGTAGAAGTTGGAGCTGGTTTAGGCTTTAAACTATTGAATAATAAACTTTTTTTTAATCCTATGATAGGTTTTTCTAGCGGAAAATTTTTATCAGACAATAAAGGAACAAAAGTTGGAGAAGGGATTATTCCTACAATATTTGCAGTATACCAAAACAAAAATCTTCATTTTGAAGCATATTTATCTTATTACAAATCTTTAAGGGAAGATGGAAACATTAATACCCGAGACTTTTTATTAAACTGGATGGCTCCTGGTATTAAAATTGGTAATCGAGTAATATTAGGTGTTTATTATGATTATCTTAAAATCACAAGAATAGAAAATGGATCAAGTAAATTAATACGTCAATGGCTAGGTCCATCTATTAAACTAAAATTTGACAAAGGAATTTCTTTTAGATTTTCTGCAGGTAAAAACCTTAAAACAGATGTTAATCTTTCAGATGAATTTTATAAAGCATCTATCTTTATTCCTTTTTAAAAAAATACAGTAATTATTAAAACAAAAAAGCTCATCAAAAAATTTGATGAGCTTTTTACTTTGTACAGGCGGAGAGACTCGAACTCTCACACCTTGCGGCACTAGATCCTAAGTCTAGCGTGTCTACCAATTCCACCACGCCTGCAACTTTCCAATTAAATTGGGATGCAAATATAAACAATACTTGCAAACTTCAAAGTAGTTCATTATTATTTTTCTTATTTTTGAGTAAGAAAAAAACACCTAAAATGAATACTATAAAATCTTACATAAAAGACAACAAACAACGATTTTTAAATGAACTGATAGATTTACTAAAAATTCCATCTGTAAGTGCAGATTCAGCCTTTAAAAAAGATGTTTTAAACACAGCAGATTTTGTTTTAAATAGTCTTAAAAAAGCAGGCTGCGATAAAGTTGAAATTTGTGAAACCCCTGGGTACCCTATTATTTATGGAGAAAAAATAATTGATAAAAATTTACCCACAGTTTTGGTGTACGGTCATTATGATGTTCAACCAGCAGACCCAATAGAATTATGGACTTCACCGCCTTTTGAACCCGTAATTAAAGAAACCGAAATTCATCCTGAAGGAGCAATTTTTGCTCGCGGTTCTTGTGATGACAAAGGGCAAATGTATATGCATGTGAAAGCCTTAGAATATATGACATCAACAGGAAATTTACCTTGTAATGTAAAATTTATGATTGAAGGTGAAGAAGAAGTTGGTTCTGAAAGTTTAGCCTGGTTTGTACCAAGAAACAAAGAAAAATTAGCAAACGATGTTATTCTAATTTCTGACACAGGAATGATTGCAAACAATATACCTTCAATAACCACAGGTTTACGTGGTTTGAGTTATGTTGAAGTAGAAGTTACTGGTCCCAATAGAGATTTACATTCTGGTTTGTATGGAGGCGCAGTTGCAAACCCTATTAATGTTTTAACAAAAATGATTGCTTCTTTACACGATGAAAATAATCATATAACAATTCCTGGTTTTTATGATAATGTAGAAGAATTATCAACAGAAGAAAGAGCAGAAATGGCAAAAGCACCATTCTCTTTAGAAGAATATAAAGATGCTTTAAAAATTAATGAAGTATATGGCGAAAAAGGATATTCTACCAACGAACGTAATTCTATTAGACCCACTTTAGATGTTAACGGAATTTGGGGTGGTTATATTGGTGAAGGTGCAAAAACAGTCATTGCTTCTAAAGCCTATGCAAAAATTTCGATGCGTTTAGTGCCAAATCAAGATTGGGAAGAAATTACAGATTTGTTTAAAAATCATTTCGAAAATATTGCTCCAGCTGGAGTAAAAGTAGTTGTAAAACCGCATCATGGAGGACAAGGTTATGTAACTCCAATTGATAATATTGGATATCAAGCAGCAAGTAAAGCTTATAGTAAAACCTTTGGAAAAACGCCAATTCCGCAAAGAAGTGGAGGTAGTATTCCTATTGTAGCGTTGTTTGAAAAAGAATTAAAAAGCAAAACTATTTTAATGGGGTTTGGTTTAGATTCTGATGCAATTCACTCTCCAAACGAACATTTTGGAGTTTGGAATTACCTTAAAGGAATTGAAACTATTCCTTATTTTTATCAATATTTTACAGAATTATTTAAGTAAAATCAAAATCCGTTCATTACTGAGCGGATTTCTTTTTTGGGCGTTACCACGCGAAAAGCGTGGTCAGGCTTTTCGTACTCGCTTTTTCTGTAAAAACAGAAAAGAGCTCAAACAATTACTTCAATCCTTAACGCGGGCATTTTTGCCAACTCTAGTAAAATTTCGAAAATAATTTAACCTCTACATTTGTAGAATTAAAATTTTTATTCTATGTTTGTAGAGTAAAATAAAAATAATTATGCAATTATCTAAAACCGAAGAACAATTAATGCAGTATTTATGGAAACGTAAAAAAGCATTTTTAAAAGATTTATTAGAAGATTTTCCTGAACCAAAACCAGCAACAACAACAGTTGCAACACTGCTTAAAAGAATTTCTGACAAAGGTTTTATAGATTATAAATTATTTGGAAAATCTAGAGAATATTTTCCGTTGATAAAAAAAACAGATTATTTCTCTAAGCACGTAAATGGGTTGATTAAAAACTTCTTTAATAATTCTGCGAGCCAGTTTGCATCATTCTTTACAAAAGAAACAAACCTAACTACAGAAGAATTAGAAGCGTTAAAAAAAGTAATTGACAATCAAATTAAAAAGCAACAAAAATGATTATTTATGCATTAAAATCTATAGGTTGTTTGTCTTTGCTACTCTTTTTCTATCATTTTATTTTAGAAAAAGAAAAGATGCACAATTTTAATCGCTTTTATCTTTTAGGCAGTGTTTTGTTTTCTTTTTTAGTTCCGTTAGCAACTATAACTATCATTAAAAAAGTGGAGCCTATAATTGTAAATGAAACTTATAAAGAACCTTTGGTGATAGATAATTTTTCATCAGTTATAGTTGAAGAAGGTTTTGATTATACACAACTTTTTATTGCTATATATATTCTAATTTCTTTTGTTTTCTTGATTCGTTTTGGAATGAATTTGTTTAAAATAATCAAAAAAATAAGAGACAATAAAAAAATAAAATTCAAAAAAGCAACTTTAGTTTTGGTTGATGATGAAATACTTCCGCATACATTTTGGAACTACATTTTTATCAATAAAAGCGATTATAGAAAAGGCAAAATTGAAGAAGAATTATTTACCCATGAATTAACGCATGTAACACAGAAACACACTATAGATGTTTTATTAATTGAGTTGTTACAAACTGCTTTTTGGATAAACCCACTATTTATTTTTATAAAAAAAGCGATACAATTAAATCACGAATTTTTAGCGGATGAAACCGTTATCAATCAACATAAAAATACTTTTCAATATCAGCATTTATTATTGAATAAAGCTGCTTGGAACAACGAATATTACTTGGCCAGTAATTTGAATTATTCATTAACAAAAAAAAGACTAGAAATGATGACAACACAAAGTTCACACACTAAAATCTTGTTAAAAAAACTGGCGGTAATTCCGTTATTAGCAGGGTTTGTTTTCCTCTTTGCAGAAAGAGTAGAAGCACAAGAAAAAACAGAAAAACTAGAAACTATCTATGAGCAACCAGAAAATAGTAAGAAAAAAAGAGAAATATTAAAAACAGAATTACCTAATGGAGAAGTAATTGAAGTCTGGGAAGATAAAAAAAATCCTATTTTAAAAATTGATTTTATAAACAACAAATATTATTTAAACAATAGAGAAATTAAGATAAATAATTTAAAAATAGAGTTTTTAAAAGAAACAAAAGGCAAACTTTCTGACTTAGAAATTAATACAAAAGGAAAAATTAGTATGTCTTTTATTAAAAATATTCAAAAAGATTTAACTAAGCAATATTTAAGTAAAATACTATTAAACAAAAGTGAATCTTATATCTTTCAAGAAGGTAAAAAAGAATATATAGATTCTCCAATTATTAAAAACAATTCTTCTAAACAAAGTAACAACACTCAATTAAAACTTAAAGATGTAGATGAGTTAAAGATAAGTTATCAAGATAAAAATGATATAGTTTTTGATATTACTGGGTTTAAAATTATAAGAGGCAAAAAACATTTTTATATTAAGAAAAATAATACTTATAAATATTATAATAGAGAAGGTAAATTAGTAGACTCTAAAGGAAAAATATTATCAAATAAACAAACAAACGCAAGTGATGTTATAAAAGGGCAATACATCACTAAAGTATATGATGGTGGAAAAATAGTTAGTGAGTTTAAAAATAATAAACCAAGTAATTATATTAATGATACAGAATACGATCTTAAAGAAATTTTTGAAAGCATTCCTCCACCACCACCAATTTCTCCTTTAGATTTTGTAAAAAAACAGAAAAATAAAAATGCAGAATATTTCTATAATGGCAAAAAAATTAATTACAAAAGAGCTCTTCATTTAATTAAAAATAATAGACCAATTAATATTCAATCTAAAAAAATAAATGGTAAAATGATTATTGATCTTTCTAAGGAAGATATAGAAATGATTTCTAATATTTCTACTCAATATGACATTAAAAAATTTCAAAAATTGAATAAACTTTATGAAGCAAAAAGAAATCAAAAACCACACTTTGTAAAAAGTTCTAAAAAAAGACAGAAAGAATTAAAAGAACGATTTTCATTATTAGGCACTTTATATTTTAAGCTTTCTAAAGCTGATAAAAGAAAAGTAAAAAGACCTGTTCATCCTCATAATCCGTATTTAAGATTAAGAAAAAACAACAAAGTTTTTTACAAATTAAGAAATGAATTGACTGAGAAAGATAAATTATTAATTCCACCTCCGCCACCAAACCCTAATGCATCAGAAGCAGAAATATTGAAAGCAAAAAAAGCTTATAAAGCTTGGAAAAAAAGAACGGGAAATGATATTATTCCTCCACCTCCACCTCCAAGAAATCATTTAGACCAAGTGATTAAAATAGCAAAAAAAGGAGCAAAATTCTACTTTGAAAAAAAACCAATAAGTTCTGACAAGGCAATTGATATGCTTAAAAAAAATAAGAAACTGAATATCCATTCTGAAAGCACAAACAACAGTAATTACAAGGTTTGGATAACTAAGAAGACTCTTTCAACTGAAAAAAAGGGAAATTTATCTATTGAAAAAAATCTAAATTCAATTAAAAAAAACAATGCAGATATAACCTATTATTTAGATGGAAAGATTATATCAAAAAAAGAAATGAGTAAATTAAAAACCTATAACATAAAAAATATAAAAGTTGTAAAAAATAAAGAAGATAAAGAAAAAGGTATCATTTATATTACAAGTAAAAAATAACAATCCTTTTAAAATCATAGAGCCTCAAAAATTGAGGCTTTTTTTATGATGTAACAATTTCAAATTTAAAGCGTTGTAATAGCATAACTTGTCATTTAGAGTGATTTTGAGTTTACAAAAAAATTGTATCCCGAAATCTCTGTTCCTATTTATATCTTTTAAAGTGGCATAAAATTATTAAAATGCTAAAAAATTTCTTTCTAACTTGTTCTGGTGCTGATAAAAACTTAATAGAAAACTGTTCTAACGGAGAACAAAACAAATATGTTGGTATTGGAGCCACTGTATTTTTTACTGCAGTTATGGCAACAATTGCTGGCAATTATGCACTTTATACTGTTTTCGACAATATGTTTACTGCTATTTTCTTTGGATTGATTTGGGGATTATTAATTTTTAATTTAGATAGATTTATAGTTTCTACACTAAAAAAATCGGACAACAAATGGAAAGAACTGCTACAAGCAAGTCCAAGAATTTTATTAGCCGTTATTATTGCCATTGTTATTTCTAAACCTTTAGAATTAAAGTTGTTTGAAAAAGAAATCAATCAGGTTTTATTGACGGAAAAGAACCAAATGACCTTAGATAATAAAACGCAGATTGCACAACAGTTTTCTCCTGAAATTGCAAAAATCAATTCAGAAATTGAAGGTTTAAAATCAGAAATTGCTACTAAAGAATCAGAAACAAATGCTTTGTACGAAACGTATATCGCAGAAGCGGAAGGAAGAAAAGGAACAAAATTATTAGGAAAAGGTCCTGTTTATAAAGAAAAGCGAGAAAAACACGATGCTGCTTTGGCGGAGTTAAATCAGTTGAAAAAAGAAAACGCAAATAAAATTACTGATAAGGAAGCCGCAATTGCTACTCTAATTGAAAATCAGAAAAATGTAGAAACTAAAACACAACCTATTATTGCAAATTTCGACGGATTAATGGCACGTGTAAATGCTTTAGGTAAATTACCTTGGCTACCATCGTTTTTTATTTTCTTATTGTTTTTAGCTATAGAAACATCGCCAATTTTTGCAAAATTAATTTCTCCAAAAGGCGAATATGACTATAAACTAGAAGACGAAGAAACCGCTATTAGAACTTGGGTTAAGCAACAAGTAAATCAGCGAGAAGAAATGTTACAAGCAGATATTTTAGTTAATAAAAAAGTATACGAAGATATTTCTGGCGAAGAAGAAATTTACGCTTATAAACAAAAAACAGCTCGCGATTTACTAAAAATTCAAGCAGATTCTTTTTACAAAAAACAGCAGAAAATGCTGTAAATAGCAACAAATTAATAAGTCTTTTGTCATTCCCGAGAAATCGGGAATCTATACTTAGTTTGCTTGGATTCCCGATTTCTCGGGAATGACAGAAAACTGTTGAAAATCAAGTATCATCATTTCCGGCATCAAGGTCAATATTATCACCTTTAATGTATTTTCTATATAAAAAGGTAACCAAGAACAGAAAAGGTAAAAATACCAGACAAGTATTCAATCATAATCCAAATATAAACAAACTAAACATCATTAGTTTTACACTGTTTTTAGCAAATAAGCCCGCGTTAGCGATTGAAATGGCATCCTTTTTTGAGAAGCGAAAAAAAGATATAATGTAAAGCGCGACCTGAAAGGTAACGCACAAAAAACCTACTCTTTTTCCGCCATTTTTTTAACGTAATCTGTTATGATTACAATTTGCGTGGGGCCAACTTTACCTTCTATATATTTGGCATTTTCGTGATCTAAAGAAATTCTACGCACAGCAGTTCCTTGTTTGGCAATCATACTTGAGCCTTTAACCTTAAGGTCTTTAATTAGCACAACACTATCTCCAGCCTGTAAAATTGCGCCATTTGCGTCTCTATGAATTATCTTTTCACTCTCGTCTAAATGGTCTCCTGTTGCTTCTGCAAAACGAATTTCTTCATCTGTCAAATACATCATATCTAATAAATCTTTTGACCAACCGTGTCTCTTTAAACGATGTAGCATTCTCCAAGCCACCACTTTTACAGGTGTAAATTCGCTCCACATAGAGTCGTTTAAACAACGCCAATGATTTGCATCAATTTCTTCTAAATTATCTATTTGAGTTACACAAGTTTCGCAAGCCAATAAACTACCATCTACACCGCCAGTTGACGTTGGCTTTACCTCGTAAATTGATAAATTATTGGTAGCAGCACATAACTCACATTGGTTATTACTTCTGTTTTCTAAATCTTGTTGTAAACTCATTTTTTATTTTTTATGATGTGTAAAAGTACAATTAAATTATATCTTTAGCGTATGAAATTAGAAAGTGATAGACTTATTATTAGAGACACTTTAATTAGTGACGCTCCGTTTTATTTTGAATTATTTAACGACAAAGATTGGATTAAATTTATTTCTGATAAAAACCTAAAATCGATTGAAGAAACAGAAGTTTAGAAGATATTTTATTGAAGAATTTTCAGTTAGGTGGTTTGGGTTTCTTTACTGTAGTTTTAAAGGAAACTGGCGAACCGATTGGAACTTCAACTGCTTTACAAAGAGACCATTTAAAATTTATAGATATTGGTTATGGTTTTTTACCTAAAGGAAGAGGAAAAGGCTACGCAACAGAAGCTACTAAGCTGATTATAAAATATGTACGTGATAAATTTAACCAGAAAAAAGTGTATGCTTTTACCGTTCCTGAAAACGAGAAATCGCAAAAACTACTGAAGAATTTAGATTTTAAATATGTTGGTTTACAAACTATTTTTGGTGATGAAAAGGATGCTGTTTTTGAGTTGGTGTTTTAGTTGCTTTTCCGCTTTGTCATTCCCGAGAAGCTTGCACCCAAATAAATTGGGCGTCGGGAATCCAAACAACCATTTTTTACCATTAAGCCAAAATTTTAATGACTAATTTATTAAGTATGATTCCCAATCAAGTTGGGAATGACAAAGAGGTTTCTGTATTTCTAAAAAAATAAATTTAAACTTATTTATTTTAACGTGTCATTCCCACGAAAGTGGGAATCCAAACAATGATTATTAAAATTAAAGAAGTTAATACTTATTGAACTTGCTATATAATTAAGAAATGTTTTCTTTTTATTATCTAATTATAGATTCTCGACACTTATCAAATTGAGTGCTTGTTTTCAGTAATGACAGATAGATTTACACTAATCTAATAGAAGATCTTCGTACCAATCTTTGGCTAAATCTTGCCAACTCGGATTGTCTTTTTCAAACAACTCAATTTTCCAAGTTCTATTCCATTTTTTTAACCTTTTTTCTCTTTCAATAGCTTCATTTACATCTTGAAAAGTTTCAAAATACATCAATTTGTTTACACCATATTTAAACGTAAATCCTTTTTTGATACCCATTTTATGTTCGTAAACTCTTCTTTGTAAATCGTTAGTCATACCAATATATAGTGTTCCTCTTATCTTGCTAGCCAAGATATAAACATAATATTGATGAGTGGTTTTCATAACTAATTTATTTAATATGGATTCCCAATCAAGTTGGGAATGACAAAAAATTTTCTATATTTCTGAAAAAAAAGTAAATTTAAAGCTATTTATTTTCATCTGTCATTCCCACGAAAGTGGGAATCCAAAAAAAATATTATAAAACTTACTGAAGTTATTACTTATTGAGTTTGCTTTATAATTAAGAATTCTATTCTTTATTGTTATCTAATTATAGCCTCCCGATTTCTCGGGAATGACAAAGGAATTTACTTAATTTCCAAAGAAGTAAATTGGAAAGAATCTCCATCAAACAAACCTTTATCAGATAATTTTAAAGAAGGGATTACTAACAACGCCATAAACGACAAACTCATATAAGGTGCGCGTAATTTGCTTCCCATTTGTTTTGCCATTACATCTAACTCTGCATAGGCTTTACCAATTTCAATGGCAGATTTGTCTGACATAATTCCTGCAACAGGAAGTGACACTACTTTTTCTTCGGAATTGGAAACGGCACAAACTCCTCCCCTATTTTCTATCAATAAATTTACGGCGCTACATATGGCTTCGTCAGAAACGCCAACCGCAATTATATTATGAGAATCGTGTCCAACAGAACTTGCAATAGCACCTTCTTTTAATCCGAAGTTTTTTATAAAAGCAATTGATGGTTCTGCGTTTTTATAACGATTTACAACAGTCATTTTTAACACATCATTTTCAGTATTCGAAACTAAATTACCATCAACAATTAAAGAATCTGCTTCAATTTGATTGGTAACCAATTCACCATCTAAAGCTTCTATAACTCTAATTTTTTCTGATGAAGATTGAAATTCAAAATCTGATACTTTCTTTTTATCAGTATTAAAGTTATTCAATACTTCAAAATCTACAGATTTTACAAAAGATTGTCCATTTTCAGCAACCAATTCACCATTAATATATGTTTGTAAAACGTTGAATTTTTCTAAATCTTCAACAACAATAAAATCAGCATCATCTCCTTTTTGCAATAAGCCGACATCTAAATTGTAATGTTTTACAGGGTTTACACAAGCTGCTTGTAAAACTTTAAATACGTCTATTCCTTTTGCCACAGCTCGCTCACATAATTGATTGATATGACCTAACAATAAATCGTCTGGATGTTTGTCATCGGAACAAAACATCATATTTTCAAAATGTTCTGGGAGTAAATCAATCAACGCTTCAAAGTTTTTTGCAGCAGAACCTTCTCTAATGATGACTTTCATTCCTTTTTGCAATTTTTCTAACGCTTCTTCATAGGTAAAACACTCGTGGTCGGTAGAAATTCCTGCGGAAATATATTTGGTTACATCATCACCTCTTAAACCTGGAGCGTGACCATCTATGGGTTTGTTATTGTTTTTTGCGTGTTGAATCTTTTTCAAAACATCTTCATCATCAAACAAAACTCCTGGATAATTCATCATTTCCGCGAGATATTTGATATCTGGGTTTTCCATCATTAGTTTAATATCATCAGCATTTATAATTGCTCCTGCACTTTCAAACGATGTTGCTGGCACACAAGATGGTGCTCCAAAATTGAATTTTAACGGAACTTTCTTTCCGTTTTCAATCATAAAATCGACACCTTTTACACCAAGAACATTGGCTATTTCGTGAGGATCAGAAACTGTTGCAACGGTTCCGTGAGTAACCGCAATTTTGGCAAATTCCGAAGGAACCAACATAGAACTTTCTATATGAATGTGTGCATCTACAAAACTGGGAAGAATATAATTTTCTACAGAATGATTTGCTTTTCTTACTGCAATAATTTGTCCATTATCAACTTCAACTTCACCCTTAAAAATTTGTTTGTTTTTTATATCTACGATGTTACCTTGTACAATCATTAAAAAATGTTTTTGCAAAATTAACAAGAAAAGGATGGGTTAAAAAATTACATTGGTTTAAATTGATGGGAAATATCTCTAAACACTAAATAATCGGTTTTTGTAAAGTACAAATGCAACTTGTTTTTTACATACTTTTTCTTATTTACTTTTTTTAATACTATTAAAAAAGTATCTTCTTGCTTCATTATTTCTTCTGAACACATTGCCAATGTTGTGCCAATTTCTCCAACAGTAATTTTTAATGATTCTTTATGCTCTGTAAGTTTTCCTGAAAATGAATTACAACCTCCATTACCACCAAAATCTCCTTCATTATTAAAATGTAAGTCTAAATAGGAATTTTTTAGGGGTTTTATAAACTTGCCTTTAACCATTTTTCCTGAATACACCCAGTGAGATCCTATTCTCGCTTTCTCTTTTCCTCTAAAAATAATAGTTCCTTTATGTTCTATAAATATTTCGTTTCCTTTATTTGCTAAAAGCCATTCTTTACTTTTTGTTTGGTAAAAAGACCCTGAAGCAGATTGAATACTTTGTAATGTATATTCTTTAAAATCATACATCAATCTTGCATTATTTTCATTGTAAGTAACTTTTACAACTTGCCCATCTTTACTTACATAGTGTATTTCTTTATCAAAATTAGTATTTTTTAAGCTTAATTTCGGCTGTATTTTATCTTTAAAAAATAATACTCCTAAAACTAATGACGCTATTACTAAAATTCCAATTATTTTTTTCATTTTTTATTAAATTATACTCTGCGTTTTTAAGTCAAAATTTGTGCCAAATACAACTGTTTTAGATAAAGATTTATAGTATTAATTTTGGATTAAATGTTTTTGTACGTTTTTTTGTTGGCAGATAATTAATTGCCTAAGTAATTTTTTCTTGTTATTATTTTATATTTACTTACGTTGGTTTGTGTTAGGGATTGAAACGGCATCCTTTTTTGCTACTCAATAACGTTTGGACTGCGCTAAAAGTAACAAGCAAAAAAGATATAGTGTAAAGCCCGACTTTAGTGCTAAATGCTTTTAGCACAAAGTAACACCCAAATTGTTTTATAAATTTTTGAATTGAAATAAGAATTAAAAACGACTGTTTGCTTGAGTACAAAACAAAATTCTGTATTTAGATTCCCGTTTTCACGGGAACAATTCTTCTAATTCTTTTTGAGCTTTTTTGGTTAAACTTTTTACAACCAACTCATAAGAATGATTTATAAGTTGGCGAACTAAATCGTCTGAAACATCGCTAGAATTAATAGTAACTGTATTCCAAAGTTTTTTGTTCATATGCCAACCAGGATTAATGCCTTCATATTCTCCTCTTAATTCTTGAGCCCAATCTGGATCGCATTTTAGGTTGATTTTCTGTTCGCCTTTTTCCCAATTATTTAAACCTGTAAGTGCAAACATTTTATGCATTACTTTAAAAACGAGCGTAACATTATCAAAAGGAAAATGTTCTGTTACTCCTTTTTTTGCCATACAAAAATCTCTTAATTGCTCTATGTGCATACCTTCTTTTTAACGCTTTAAAATATGATAATTCAGAAAACTAATTTAATAACTTTTTGTTGGTTTCAGAAATTTCTAGAGCAGAAACATCTACTTTCCAACCAACTGTTTCTGCTAAACTTTGCATTAACTGAATGGCTTCTAAAGCTTCTTTGTTTGCCGTTTTCATTAAACTACTTTCTGGTATTTTTTCTAAAATATGTTCTTTTGCTTCTTTGTTTAGTTCTGTTAAATCTGAAGAATCAAATTTATTTAACAATCCGTTTTGGATATCGTAAAACTGCATATCAGTTTCTAAAGAAATTACTTCTGGTTGAGGAAAAGATGTTAGAAAAACTTTCTTTTTTGCTTTGTCTGATTTCATTTTTATTTTTCTAAAATCGAAACCAATATGAGTTTTTGCATTAATTAAAATAAGAGCTTTTTTCTTGCTAGAAAATAAACCTAAAAAATTTTCTTTAGTGTTTTCATGATGATAAATTTCTGCAAATTCGCCTTCTACAGTTATTAATTTACAAACACTCTTAATTTTTTCTAGCAATATAACCGATTGCTTTTCTGCTGTATTTTTTTTATCTGTAGAATTAATCTGTTTAAATGCAAAAAACGATACAATTGCACCAGTAATTAATCCTAAAAAAAGTAATTCCATTTTATAAAATTATTTAAAGTTCTTTCTTTTAGATTCTTTTTTTATCAACTTATTTTATGATTTTATACAACACAGGTTTACTTGGTGTTGCATCATTTTCAAAAGGAGCAATCATTAGGTTTAGTAAATACTCTCCATCTTCAACATTATTGGGCACATAAATAAATTCGGTAATGGTAGCATCCATTCTTAATTTTCCAGCAGTATTCCAAAAAGCATTATGTACTACTAATTTACCACCGTCTTTTTCTTTATCTACAGAAGGTAAATCTACCAACAAATGTTTAATTCCTTTTTCTACTAAATAATTAGCTGCATTTTCAGATAAAAAAGGAGGATTTGTATTAAAGTATTTCATCGATTTTTTATCAGATAAATTTGGCAAAGTTCTTATAACAATGGCATCTCTTTTTTTGTTTCTTAAAGCAGTTCTTAATTGTTTTCTAGAAATTACAAAATCATTGCCAGCTTTTTCTGGTGCAACAGTTACAACCTCTGCAACAAAAAAATAGTGTTTTAAATTCTTATTTACAGAATGTACCTTTTTGGTAATATGCCCAACACATTCTGTATGTGTTATATGTGAATGAGGATTGAATTGAATGTTGTTAAAGTTAACCACAGCACCATTTGCAACACTCACTTCATAACCATCAAATTTTACAGTTTCAATCTTTGGATCTTCTATTCCCCAAGCATTAATTTTACCTTTTTTCATATCTATTGGAATTGAGATATCTATAGGTTCTGAAACATTTATCGTTATTTTTCTTGAATTGTATTCAATAACTGCTTTCATAATATTAACTCTACTTTTTATTTAACTATTAGTTTAATTTAAACAAATCTGAGGCAATTCCGTCTGATAAAAATCTGCCTTTTTTTGTTGTTTTTAAAATTCCGTTTTCAAGATACAACAAATCTTCTTTCAAATGTTTTTTAGATTGATTTTCTAAATACTCAACATATTTTTCTCCAAAATATGAAGATACTTTGGCAAAAGAAACTCCCCAAATGGTTCGTAAACCAGTCATAATATACTCATTATATCTATCCGTTTTTGTTAAGATTTCTCTTTCTATTGGCAGCTTATTTTCTTGAATTGATTTAATGTATTTACTATTATTTCTCACATTCCAACTTCGTTGTTTTCCATCAAAAGAATGCGCAGCAGGACCAATACCTAAATACGGTTTTCCTAACCAATAAGAAGAATTGTTTTTGCTAAAAAAACCTTCTTTACCAAAATTAGATAATTCGTAATGAATAAAACCAGACTTTTCTAATTCTTCTATTAAAATATAAAATTGCTCTTGGGCTTTTTTATCATCAACATTTTTAATTTTTCCTTTTTTTATGAGCGAATCCAAGGCAGTTTTTGGTTCTACAGTTAATGCATAACTAGAAATATGTGGCACGCCAAAACTTAGTGCAGTTTGTATGTTTTCTTTCCATTCTTGGTTTGTACAATTGGGAATCCCGTAAATTAAATCGACAGAAATATTATTAAAATATTGACTTGCAAGTGATAAGCATTTTTTTGCTTCATCAGAGTTGTGTGCTCTGTTCATCAACTTTAAATCTTTCTCAAAAAAAGACTGAACTCCAATACTTAACCTATTAATTGGTGATTTAGAAAACGCTATAATTTTTTCTTCGGATAAATCATCTGGATTTGCCTCTAAGGTAATTTCTGGATTCTCTACAACAGTATGGTTTTGATAAACGGCATCAATTAAAACCTGAATTTCTTTAACAGACAAAACACTTGGAGTTCCGCCTCCAAAATAAATGGTTTCTATAGTTGCACTTTGCAACTCATCTTTTCTGATTTCAATTTCTTTAATCAAACAAGAAATTAAATCATCTTTCTTTTTTAACGAAGTAGAAAAATGAAAATCGCAATAAAAACAGGCTTGTTTGCAAAATGGGATGTGAATGTAAATTCCTGCCATAATTAATGTATCAATTTAAAAATTATAAAATGTATCAATTATTACATTGCTTCATTTTTATATTATTTAATTTTAGAAGGATTCTGTTTTACAAAACTTTCCCAACCAGTATAATTTTTACCTCCAACAACTTTTCCAGAATTGTAAAAATGACAAACGGCTGCTGCTAAACCATCTGTTGCATCTAGGTTTTTGGGTAGCGTTTTTAAATTCAATAACGATTTTAACATTAAAGCTACTTGGTCTTTACTTGCATTTCCGTTTCCTGTAATTGCCATTTTAATTTTCTTTGGCAAATATTCTGTAATCGGAATTTGACGAGACAGACCTGCTGCCATTGCAACTCCTTGCGCTCTACCCAACTTTAACATAGACTGTACATTTTTACCAAAAAAAGGAGCTTCAATAGCAATTTCATCAGGATTAAAAGTATCTATTAACTCAATGGTACGTTCAAAAATTAATTTTAATTTTAGGTAATGATCATCATATTTTTTAAGCTGTAATTCATTCATTTGCATAAACTCCATCTTTTTTCCTACAACTTTTATGATTCCAAAACCCATAATTGTAGTTCCTGGGTCAATTCCTAAAATGATTTTTTCTGTCATCAATTTTAACGTTCTTTGTAATAATGTACAACTCGCTTTCTTACAAAACTAAACAATTCTTTTGGTTGATAATAAAACTATCTATTGTAATTGGGTGTGCTTATTTTATTTATCAAAAATTATTTGATAACAATTTGCTCAGTTTTTCTATTTTTTATGAAAATTTGATTAAAAACAATATTTTTTCTGCTAAAAACATCTTTTTTCTACTCGTTTTTACTCTTTTTAATTGGCTTTTAGAAATTTTAAAATGGAAAACTCTTGCTTATTATGCAAACAAAATTTCTTTTTTAGAAGCAGCAAAACAAAGTTTATCATCTTTAACTGCTTCATTAATTACACCCAACAGAATTGGAGAATATGGAGTAAAAGCAATGTATTTTAAAAAGTCTTTGAGAAAACGAATTGTAGGTTTAAACTTAGTTGGCAATTTTTATCAAATGTTAATGACATTATTTTTTGGAATTATCGGTTTCAGTTATTTTGTTTTAAAACACAATATAGAAATTGATTTTCATCGAATTTTTCGTTTTCTATTAATAATTCTATTGGTTGTTTTTGCCTTCTTTTTTGGTGCAAAACACTTTAAATATAGAGGATACACCTTTGAAAAAGCAAAAAATTATATTAAAAAAATTCCGTTTTTAACAAATCTTAAAACTGCTTTTATTTCATTCTTAAGATTTGTAATTTTTTCGCATCAATTTTACTTTTTATTATATCTTTTTAATTTTGAAATTAGTTATTTAGACGCTATTTCTGCAATTACATCTGTCTATTTTATAGCTTCTATCATACCAATGTTGTCTGTTTTTGATGTAGTTTTAAAAAGTTCTGTTGCCATTTGGGTTTTTTCTTATTTTAATTTTAACCCTATAGAAATCTTGTCTATCACAACTATTATGTGGGTTCTTAATTTTGTAATTCCTGCAATTATTGGAAGCTATTTTGTGTTAACTTTTAAACCTAATTTTACAAAATGATTTGGGCATTTGTTTTTATATTTACTTTTTATGCAATTCTGATTATTTCTTTAGCAATTGGTTTTACAAAAGTTGATGAATTTAAACCAGAAAACTACAATCCAAAAACAACTTTTACTGTTGTTATTCCTTTTAGAAATGAAGAAAAAAACCTATCTAACTTATTAGATTCTGTTGCAGAAATAAATTACCCAAAAGAACTCGTAGAATTTATTTTTGTTGATGATGATTCTGATGATAGTTCTGTTGAAGTTATTAATAGTTTTTTGAATTCTATTTCGAACGACAAAGAAGGGGAAAACTCAGAAAATAAAAAACAAAACTCTAATGAGATTCTTTCTAACGTCAGAATGACAACCAACATAATTAAAAACGTAAGAACATCTAAATCACCAAAAAAAGATGCAATTACAACCGCTATTTCTATAGCAAAAAACAATTGGATTGTAACCACAGATGCAGATTGTGTTTTACCAAAAAACTGGCTAACAACTTTTGATGCTTTTATTAAAAAAAACAATCCTAAAATGATTGTTGCTCCTGTAAATTATAAAGTAAAAAACACATTTCTAGAACAATTTCAATTGCTCGATTTTATGAGTATGCAAGGAACTACTATGGGTGGTTTTGGCATTCATTTTCCTTTTCTATGTAATGGCGCAAATTTAGCGTATAAAAAAGAAGAATTTTTAAAACTAAATGGTTTTAAAGGAAACTATACCATTGCAAGCGGAGATGATGTTTTTTTGTTTGAAAAATTCTTAGAGAAAGATAAAAAAAGTGTTCAGTTTTTAAAATCTAAAGATGTTATTGTAACTACATTTCCTGTTAAAAGTTGGTCAGATTTATTAAACCAAAGAACAAGATGGGCAGCAAAAACGGGTAATTTTAAATCTGTAAAAGTAAAGTTGATTGGCTTATTAGTTTTATTGGTAAATTTAAGTGTAATTCTATCACTTTTATTTGCAGATTCTTTACTAACAAAAACACTTTCTTTTTTGCTTAAACTACTAATAGACTTATTTTTATTTGTACCTACAATTCGATTTTTTAAGCACGAAAAAGTATTTTTAAAATGGTACCTAGTAAGCAGTATTGTATATCCTTTTTTTAGTATTGTTGTAATTTTTAATTCTTTATTTTTTAAGTATCATTGGAAAGGAAGGCGTTTTAAAAAATAGAGTGTCAAAATGTACAATTGTTGCATCTTTAAGTTTATTATTAGATTTAGATTGTATAGACAGACAAGTTAAACAAACACATAAAGAAAATAATGCTTGCCAATTTGGGAATTTTTAATTACTATTATAGGATTGTATATAGAAGTTTTGCGTTTGCTAAAAAAATAAGCAATTCGTTTTTAGAATAATGCTTTTAAAATGTCTTCAGCTTTAAACCAAAGAATTAAAACTATGGCTAAAAGCATTACGAATAACAATCCTTTTTTTGGTTTTGCTTGTTTTCTTCTTCCAAATTTTCTTTTAAATTGCATATAAAAATAAGTTTTGACTGATTAATTTTTAGTGATTAGTTTTCTTGCTCTTAACATTTCTCTTTTTCCTGGAGGTCCAGGCAAACGTTCAACTAAAAACCCTACTTCTTGCATTGCTCTTCTTACGCTTCCTTTTGCAGAATAGGTTACTAAAATTCCGTTTTCTTTTAAAGCTGTAAACATTTTTTTAAAGATTTCTGCCGTCCAAAGTTGAGGTTGAACACGCGCTCCAAAAGCATCAAAATAAATTAAATCAAATGCATTAGCATCATTTATATCTTCAAAAAATTGTTTTCTTTTTTCTAAAGAAAATGTATTTGTAATTAAATGTTTTTCATCCCAAGAAACATTGTGCATTTTTTTAAAAATTGCACTGTCTTTTTTAGCATCTAAAATTGAGATAAAATTCATTTTATCAACTTCATCTGCAGTAACAGGATAGGCTTCTACGCCAACATAATCAATTGTTTTTTTACTTTCTAAATATGTTATAAAACAGTTTAACCCTGTACCAAAACCAATTTCTAAAATGGAAACTTTATCTTCTAAAACTTCTTTTAATCCATTTTTTATAAACACATGAAGTGTTTCATTTATTGATCCATTTTTAGAATGATATTGCTCGTCCCAATCTGGCAAATGTATGGTAGAAGAACCATCTGAAGTAATTAGTATTTCTCTTTTCAAATTTTATTAATTAATAACTTTTTAATTCTGGGTATTGGACCAACACAAGTAGTTTCATGACAAGCAATACAACTATTAATTGCATTATTATGATTTGAAACAAGTGAATCTTTAGGTGCATTGTAAATCTCTTTAAAGCTTTTTAAATAAAAATCTGAAAAGGTTTTAAAATTTTTGGTTCTATCTGAAGGATCTGTTAATTGAGCTGTATGAATATTTAAAAATTCTTTAGGAAATTTTTTTGGTGTTTCCCCTTTTAAAACAAGCTTTTTGTTTTCTAAACTTTTATCATACATTCTTAGCATTAAAGCAGCCATTTCTGACTGCTTTACTACTTTATTTTCAATAATAATTATCTCTTTTGATTCTTTCTTTTTACAAGAAAAAAATGCAATCAATAAGAAAAAAAATAACGTGTTTTTCATTACTTTTTCATTAAAACACCATCAGCTTCAAAAGTATACTCAACTTTTGGTTTGTTAATTTTTGCAATTTCTTCTTTAGATTTTCCTGCATCTTCTGCATAATGTTGTAATTCTTTAACAGAGGTTTCTTTTATAAAAGCTTTACCGTTTAAAACAACTTCTCTTCCTTTAGAATCTAGAGGCATAAAAAAACCATAATCTTTAAATCGCACCATTGTTTCTGTATTTTTATCTAAAGGTAATTTCATCCAACAACCTTTTTTAGAACATACTTCTTTAATGCTAGATGTAAATTTAACGTTAATTGTATCACCTGCTTTCATCGTCTTAAATTTAGATAAAAGCTCTTTTGATGTTATTGCTTTATCTAACGTTATTTTTGCTCCAAAAGAATCATAAACAACTTCTTTTGTTTCTTTGTCTGTTACTTTATCAGCTTTTTTATTTTCTTTACAAGCTGTAAAAACAAGTAAAAAAACCAAAGCTATTTTTAATAAATATTTCATAATTTCTATTTTTTTTGAGTGTCTAACAAAAGTACAAATTTTATGGTGTTAAAGCAATGTTATCTACATTAACAGATGAATAATTTATGTACATTTGTGCTTTAATTCAATCAATAAGAGTGATGTCTAAAATAGAAATTCAACGTATAGAAAAATCGAAGATAGATTCTGTAGATTTTAACAACTTACCTTTTGGAAGCGTATATTCTGACCATATGTTAGAATGTGATTTTGTTAATGGCAAATGGCAAACACCAGTTATTAAACCATATTCAAATATTTCTTTAGATCCTGCTGCAAAAATTTTCCATTATGGGCAATCCATTTTTGAAGGTATGAAAGCTTACAAAGATGCTGAAGGAAATACGATGTTATTTAGACCTTTAGACAATTGCAAACGTTTAAATAAATCTGCAGAACGTTTGGTAATTCCTGCAATTCCTGAAGCTATTTTTATGGATGGATTGAAAAAATTATTAGAAGTTGATAATGCTTGGATTCCTACCAATGGTGGAAGTTCTCTATACATAAGACCTTTTATGTTTGCTTCTGGATTAGGTTTTCACGCTTCTCCTGCAGATGCTTATAAATTTATTATTTGTACTGCGCCTTCTGGTGCTTATTTTGCTGGTAAAGTAAAAGTTTTAATTGAAGAAAAATATGCACGTGCTGCAAATGGTGGTGTTGGTTTTGCGAAAGCTGGTGGTAATTATGCTGCACAATTTTATCCAACGCAATTAGCCATAGAAAAAGGATATAATCAAGTAATTTGGACGGATGATAACACGCACGAATATATTGAAGAAGCTGGTGCAATGAATATTTTTATCAGAATTGGAGATACATTAATTACAAGCCCAACTAACGATAGAATTTTAGACGGCATTACACGTAAAAGTATCATTCAAATTGCAAAAGATAAAGGTATTAATGTTGAAGTAAGAAAAATTACAGTTGCTGAAGTTATTGTTGCGGCACAAAGTGGCAATTTAAAAGAAATGTTTGGAGCAGGAACTGCTGCTGTAATTTCTCCAATTGCAGGTTTTGGGTATCAAGGAACAGATTATGATTTACCTGAATTAGAAACTCCTTTTGCATCAACTTTAAAGAAAGCAATTACAGATATTCAAACTAATAAAGCTGATGACCCTTATGGCTGGAGAGTTTTTGTTTAATAATTAACTGTGTTTTTAGAATTAATAAAAAAATCAGGAGGGTTTTAAAACCCTCCTGATTTTCTATTTACACAGTTTTTGGATAGTGCCTTTTTAGGGGTCATTTTTTTACAATTAATCTACATTTTCATGCAAAAAAGAATTATTAGACTTCAAATTAATTTCGTCTGTATCTTTTTGGATGGATGTTTTTGTTTTACTAATTGCTGCGTTTGTATCTAAATCTACTCCTAATCTTTTATAAGCAGGCTGACGCTCAATTTCATCAATATTTTTATTCATTTGATCATTGAACTTATAATTGAAACCTTTCATCTTCTGACGTCTTTCTTCAGCTCTTTTTTGCAACTCATTAATAGTTAAATCTAAAGGAGAAACTTCTTCGCTTTTGGTTTCTATTTCATTAATTTCTGCTTGTGGTGCTTTTGTTTTTAGTTCAAACTGAATTTCTTCTTCAATCTTTTCTTCTTCTACAATACTTGAACTTTTACCAATTGTTGGCTTTGCATCAAACTCTTCTAAAACGTAACGTGTTTCTACTTCTTTACGTTCAAAAACAACTTCTTCTGCTCCGTAAACTTCAATCTCATTTACACTTTCTACTTTTTCTTCTAAACTATGACGAATTTCTTTATCAGCTTTTACTTCTGTATAGGAGTTTAAAGGTAAGTCAAATAACAAATCTGCTTGTAATTGTTGTGGTTCATCTATAACTTCTTCAACTTTTTCTGGAGTCATATCAGTAATTACAAAATCATCTTCTTTAATAGTTTCTATAACCAATTCCTCAAAAACAACATCTATGTTTGCAATTTGGTTGGTTGTTTTTACCAAATCCATTTTCGGTTTTATATCTTCTACATCATCAACCAATGTATGAACAATTTTTTGTTCAGTTTTATTTGTTAATGGCTCATCTAAAGTTGGTGATTTTGTAATTTTTTTCTCACTAAAATCATACGTTGCTTTTTGCTCATCTTCTAGTGTATGTACAATTTTCTTTACCTCTGTATTGGTAATTGTACTTTGTTGATCTGCTGCAAAACCAGTAGCAACAATGGTTACAGAAATAGCATCTCCCAACTCATCATCTTCACCAATTCCCATAATTATGTTGGCATCGTAACCAGCTTCATCTTGAATATAATCGTTTATTTCGCCTATCTCATCTAAAGTAACTTCGTTTGTACCAGACACAATTAACAACAATACATTTTTAGCTCCTGTAATTTTATTATCATTTAACAAAGGAGAATCTAAAGCTTTTACAATAGCATTTTTAGCTCTGTTTGTACCTTCTTCCCTTGCAGAACCCATAATTGCTGTTCCGCTATTAGAAAGTACAGTTTTAGCATCGTGTAAATCTATATTTTGCTTATAATGATGTGTAATTACTTCTGCAATTCCGCGAGAAGCAGTAGACAACACCTCATCTGCTTTAGAAAAACCAGCTTTAAAACCAAGGTTTCCGTAAACTTCACGCAGTTTATTATTGTTAATTACAATTAAAGAATCTACATTTTGGCGCAGTTGATCGATTCCTGATTGTGCTTGTTTAGAACGCATTCTTCCTTCAAAAGCAAATGGCATTGTTACAATTCCTACCGTAAGAATGTCCATATCTTTTGCAATTTTTGCAATTATTGGAGCTGCTCCTGTACCTGTACCACCACCCATACCAGCAGTTACAAATACCATTTTTGTTTGGGTATTTAACATTTGCTGAATTTCTTGCATACTTTCTTTTGCTGCTTGTGCTCCTATTTCTGGGTTTGCACCTGCTCCTAAACCTGATGTTAGATTTGCTCCTAATTGAATTTTATTAGGAACTGGACTATTTTCTAATGCCTGTGCATCTGTATTACAGATAACAAAATCTACACCTCTAATTTGCTGAGTGTACATATGGTTTACTGCATTACTACCACCACCTCCAACACCAATTACTTTTATGGTATTAGATTGTGTTTTTGGCATATCAAATAAAATGTTATCGAATTCTGCGCTCATAATAACTTTTATATATTTTAAGTTTTTAATTATTTTTTTCTTGTTTATTCTGCGTTGTCTAGAAAATCTTTTAAACCTTCTGTAAACTTTTCGAAAAACGACTTCTTTTTTGGCTTTGGTTTTTCTTCTATAATTGGTTTTATTTCCTCTTCATTTTGAGTTTCATCAACATTTTCATCAGCCAATTCTTCTACGATTTCTTTTTCAGCCTCATATTTTGTATCTCTTTCTAAACCTTCCATTAATAAACCAACTGCGGTTGCGTAAGCTGGGCTAGATAAAGATTCGTCTGAATCTCCTGCTAAATGCTCGTTTGGAAACCCAATTCTAGCATCCATACCTGTAATGTATTCAACTAATTGACGTAAATGTTTTAATTGAGAACCTCCACCAGTTAACACAATACCTGCAATTAATTTTCCTTTAGCAGTTTCATGTCCGTAGTTTTTTATTTCTAAATACACGTGCTCTATAATTTCTTGCACTCTTGCATGTATAATTTTTGATAAATTCTTTAACGTAATTTCTTTAGGTTCTCTACCTCTTAAACCAGGTATTGAAACGATTTCAGTTTCTTTATTTTCTCCTGGCCAGGCAGAACCAAACTTAATTTTTAATAACTCAGCTTGCTTTTCTATGATAGAACAACCTTCTTTAATATCATCTGTAATCACATTTCCTCCAAAAGGAATTACTGCTGTATGACGAATTATGCCATCTTTAAAAATTGCCAAATCTGTTGTGCCTCCACCAATATCAATTAAAGCAACCCCTGCTTCTTTTTCTTCTTGACTTAATACTGCTGATGCCGACGCTAAAGGCTCTAACGTAATCTCATTTAAACCTAAACCTGCACTTTTTACACAACGCCCAATATTTCTGATAGATGAAACTTGCCCAACAACTACATGAAAATTAGCTTCTAAACGCCCACCATACATTCCTATTGGTTCTTTAATATCTGCCTGAGAATCCACTTTAAATTCTTGTGGTAACACATGAATAATTTCTTCTCCTGGCAACATGACCAACTTATGAACTTGGTTTACTAAATTATCTATATCTTCATCTTCAATTACTTCATCTGCATTATTTCTTGTAATATAATCTGAATGGTGTAAACTACGAATATGCTGACCAGCAATACCTACAACTACTTCTTCTATCTTAACACCAGAAACACTTTCTGCCTCATCTACAGCTTGCTGAATAGATTGAATTGTTTGTGTAATATTACTTACTACACCTCTTTTAACCCCTAAACTTTTGGCTTTACCAATACCAACAACCTCAATTTTGTCATACTCATTTTTACGACCAATCATGGCAACAATTTTGGTTGTACCAATATCTAAACCAACTGCTATTTTATTGTTTTCCATTTTGATTTATTTTGTACACACAACTTGGTTGTGATATTTTACATTAATCGTTTTATATTTTTGAATTGTTTTGTCTTCAAAAGTTTTGTTATAAAACGCTTTTAACTTCTTAAATTTTGTATCCATTTCTGACAATTGTCCGAAATTGATTTTGTAATTTCCACTTCTTACGGAAAATTGATACGCATCATCGTCGAATTTCTGAATTCCAACAACTTCTTTTTTTAGAAAATTATCCTCTAAAATAAATGATACTAAAGGCAATATTTCTTTAATATCATCATCATTTTTAACACCAGAAATCAACAGAACTCTTGCCGAATAATTATGAGACAATGGCACTTTTACACCCTGTTTATCAATATAATATGACGAAGAATTATTAATAATTCTTGCCACTGGCGTTCGTTGTTTTACGGTTGTTTTTAATGTACCTGCAATGGTTAAAAACACAGAAGCATTTTCTACATACGGGTTTTTTAAAACCTTATTTTCTAAACCATATAAATCTAGTATAGATTTTGCTTGGTTTTTCACTGTGGTATCATTTTGTATTAACAATTTATTAACCATAGAATGTGTTAAAAAATTATTGTCTCCAGCTTCAAATTCTATGACAATTTTTTCGACATTTTTGTTAGTATTTCTTTTTGATGAAAAACTAAACAAAAACCCCAAACCTCCTATTAATAAAAGGAATGCTATATATTTTAAAAACTTTTTAAACTTCATCTGTAATGGTTTTTAAAAGTTCTTTAGTTACATTATTTATCAATACACCAATATCACCTGCACCCAACATTGCAACCACTTTTGCTGATGAATTTTTAATATCTTTTATGATATTATTTTTTTGTGTCAATTTTTTATGCTTACAATTAATTTTACGCAACAGCCCTTCAGAATTTACTCCAGCAATTGGTTCTTCTCTTGCAGGATAAATATCAAGCAATAAAACTTCATCAAACTTTGAAAGTGCAGCAGCAAAATCATCCATAAAATCTCTAGTTCTACTAAATAGATGTGGCTGAAAAACCACCAAAACTTTTTGATTCGGATACATTTCTCTCACCGAATTTTCTACCGCATTTATTTCTGTAGGATGATGTGCATAATCATCAATCAAAACAAAATTATTAGTTTTAATTTTATATGAAAATCTTCTTTTAACTCCTTTAAAAGTTGACAAGTTTTGTTTAATATCTTCTAACGAAACGCCATAAACATCTGCCATAGCCAAAGCCGCCAAAGCATTCATAACATTATGTTTTCCTGGTAAATGGAATTCAACATTCTGAATTTCTGATGATGGTGTTTTTACATCAAAAATATATTTTCCGTTTTCAATTTTTAAGTTATGTGCTTTATAATCTGCATCCTCATTTATTGCATAGGTTAAACCGTTTAAAGGTAAACCTTTTGCCACAATTAAAGTGTCTGAAACTTTATTTGCAAACTCTACAAACGATTCTTTTAACGCTTCTGGCTCTCCATAAATATCTAAATGATCTGCATCCATAGAAGTTACACAAGCAATATTTGGACTCAATTTTAAGAAAGATCTATCAAACTCATCAGCTTCTACCACAGAAACTTTATCTTCACCTAAAATAAGGTTTGAGTTATAATTTTCTGCAATTCCGCCTAAAAATGATGTTGCTTTTTCTTGCGCCATTATATGACCTAAAATTGATGAAGTTGTGGTTTTTCCGTGCGTACCAGCAACCGCCAAACAGAAAGTAGTTTCTGTAATTTTCCCTAAAATTTCTGACCTTTTTAAAACAGTAAAATCATTTTCTAAAAAGTAATTTAATTCAGAATGTTTTTTAGGAATTGCTGGTGTATAAACCACCAAGGTTTTATCCTTATTCAAAAAAGAAATAGGAATATTTTTTACAGCGTCTTCAAAATGAATTGCTACTCCTAATTCTTCTAAAGTAGCAGTGATTTGAGAAGGAGTTTTGTCATAACCAGCCACTTGTTTTCTATTGGCAGCAAAATAACGTGCAATTGCACTCATACCAATGCCTCCAATTCCGACAAAATAAACGTTATGTATGTTTTTTAAATTCACTTATTTAACAATTTTTCTACTTCATTAACAATATCTGTTGTTGCACTTGGCAATGCCAATTCATGAATACTTTCTGATAAACTTTGTTGTTTCCCTTTGTCTTTTAATAAGGTTTCAAAAACTATTGGAAAGGTTTCTAATTCACTTTCTTTTAATAAAATTGCTCCGTGTTTATCTGCAATAGATTTTGCGTTTTTTGTTTGATGATCTTCTGCCACATTTGGCGATGGAATAAAAATGACAGGCTTGCCTACAATGCACAATTCAGAAACACAACTCGCGCCTGCTCTCGAAATAATAATATCGGAAGCTGCATATGCCAAATCCATTCTGTTTAAAAATTGATGCACTTGAATATCCTCTAAATCATCATATTTTTTATACGCTTCATAATATAATTTACCACATTGCCAAATTACTTGTACATTTTGATTTTTAAAAAAATCTAAATGCGTTTCTACCAGCTGATTTATTTTTCTGGCGCCCAAACTTCCACCTAAAACTAAAATCGTTTTCTTTGTTTTATCTAATTTAAAAAACAATTTACTTTCTTCTGTTTTAGAATGAATTGACAACAAATCTTGACGCACAGGATTTCCTGTTTTTACAATTTTATCCGCAGGAAAAAATCGCTCTAAATTGTCATATGCAACACAAATCTTTTCTGCTTTTTTACTTAATAATTTATTAGTAATTCCTGGATACGAATTCTGCTCTTGTATTAAAGTCGGAATTCCTTTTCTAGTTGCCATAATTAATGTTGGTCCACTTGCAAAACCTCCTGTACCTATAGCAATATCTGGCTTAAATTTTCTAATTATTTTTGATGCATTCCACAAACTACTCATCAACTTAAATGGAAAAGACAAATTATCTACCGTCAATTTTCTTTGAATCCCTGATATCCATAATCCTTTAATTTTATATCCCGCTTGCGGAACTTTTTCCATTTCCATTTTATCTTTTGCGCCCACAAACAAAAAATTTGCAGTTGGATAACGCAATTTCAATTCGTTTGCTATTGCAATTGCAGGATAGATGTGACCTCCTGTTCCGCCTCCAGAAATTAATATATTAATCGATTGTTTCATGCAAAATATCTAAAGGGTTATCATCTAAAATGTCTTCTTCTGTTTCTTCTTTTGATGCGCTTACACTCAAAATCATTCCAAGTGCAAAACACGTCATCCAAATAGAAGTACCTCCACTACTTATTAATGGTAACGTTTGTCCTGTAACAGGAAACAGATTTGTTGCTACAGCCATATTTATGGTTGCCTGAAAAATAATAGGAAGACCAACTCCAAGCACTAATAAAGTGCCAAAAATGGTAGTTGTTTTTCTAATAACTACAAAGATTCTGAATAACAAAATAAAGTAAATTGACACTACTAAAAAGCCACCTACCAAACCATATTCTTCTACAATTATGGCAAAAATAAAATCGGAAGTAGATTGTGGTAAAAAGTTTTTTTGTACACTTTTACCTGGGCCAACACCTAAAGTTCCTCCTGTAGCAATGGCTGTTTTTGCTTTTTCTACTTGATAGGCTTCTTTACCATCAGCATCAGAAAAACTCTCTATTCTACTTTGCCAAGTTTGCACTCTATTGGGCATTGCATCTGGAAAAGCTTTTGCAATCAAAATAAAAATAGCTAACGCCACAATTCCTGCGCCTAAAATAAATCCTAAATATTTTATAGGATAACCTCCAATAAATGTCACCATTAAAATCATCACAAAAATGATTGCGGTTGTTGAGAAATTTGCTGGTAAAATTAATAGTAAAACAGCCGCAACTGGCGCCCAAAGCTGCCATAAACTTTCTTTAAAATTGATTTTCTTTTCTTTGTTCTTAGCCAAATATCTTGCTACATACACCATTAAAACCAATCCTGCTAAGGTTGATGTTTGAAAGCCAATTCCGCCAATTCTTATCCATCTACTTGCATTTGCGCCTCCAATTATGGTTCCTTGAGACAGTGTAAAAATCAACAAAACGATTACTATTGGAAGCATTAAAACTGATCCTCCAGAAAAATATCTGTATGGAATTTTATGAACTCCATAAATAATTGCAAAACCCATAATTAACAAAGCTATGTGTTTTACTAAATGCCCAAAAGTTGAACCAGAACCTACAACATATACCAAGTTTGTACTTGCGCTATACACAGGCATAAATGAGAATATTGCCAAAACAGCAACAATTGCCCAAATGGTTTTATCTCCTTTTATATGTTGAAAAATGGTTTTCACTTTTTAGATTTTAGATTTTAGATTTTAGATTTTAGAAAGATTTGAATATTACCCTTCTAAAATTCATTATTAATTATAAACTTTTACACAATTACACTTTTTAAAGACTTTTTACCGCTTTTTTAAATTGACGACCTCTATCTTCATAACTATTAAACAAATCGAAACTTGCACAAGCTGGCGACAACAAAACTGCATCTCCTCTTTCTGCCAATTTATGAGAAACCTTTACAGCTTCTTCTGCGCCAGCAGTTTCTATAATCATTTCAACCACATTACCAAACGTATTTTTTATTTTTTCGTTATCAACACCTAAACAAACAATCGCTTTTACTTTCTCTCTTACCAAAGGCAATAAATCATTATAATCATTTCCTTTATCTACACCGCCAACAATCCAAACCGTGGTTTTATCCATACATTCTAAAGCGTAAAAAGTTGCGTTTACATTAGTTGCTTTAGAATCGTTAATATATTCTACACCTTTAATTTTTGCCACATTTTCTAAACGATGTTCAGCACCTTCAAAATTTGACAAACTCTCTTTAATAGAACTTTTTCTTACTTTTAATAATTGCGCAGCCATTGTTGCTGCCATCGCATTTTTTGTATTGTGTTTTCCTTTAACTGATAAAGTTGATAATGGCATAATAAGTTTGTCTTTATTTATGTTGATTATAATATTATTGTTTTCTAAAAATGCTCCGAATTCTAATTTTTTTTCAATTGAAAAGGGAACTAATTGTGCTTTTATTTTCTTTTTTTTTAACCAATTATTGATGGCTGTATCATCTGCATCATAAATTAAATAATCGGTTGCTGTTTGATTTTTTGTGATTCTAAATTTTGATGCTATATATTTATTAAAATCATACTCATACCGATCTAAATGATCTGGAGTAATATTGGTTAAAATTGCAATATGACTATTGAATTTATCAACTCCATCTAATTGAAAACTACTGAGTTCCAACACATAATTCTCATACGTTTGTTCGGCAACTTGTTGTGCAAAACTGGCTCCAATATTGCCAGCAATTCCAACATCTAAACCTGCATTTTTTAAAATATGATGTACTAATAATGTTGTAGTTGTTTTACCATTTGAACCTGTAATTCCAACAATTGTAGCTTCTGTAAATTGAGCCGCAAATTCAATTTCAGAAATTACAGGAATTAATTTTTCTTTCAGTTTTTGTATCAACTCAACTTTATCAGGAATTCCTGGACTTTTCATTACCACATCAGCAGTTAAAATTTTGCTTTCTGTATGATTTTTCTCCTCAAAATCTATTTTATGATGTAAAAGAACTTCTTTGTATTTTTTTGATATTTTGCCTTTATCAGACACAAAAACTTCATATCCTTTTTGTTTTCCTAAAAGTGCTGTGCCTACTCCACTTTCTCCTGCGCCAAGAATAACAAGCAGCCCCCTTTCCCCCAAAGGGGGTAAAACTGGAATCGTTTGTTTATCTTGATTTTTCATTTTATTTCTAAACTTTTTACTTTCTATTCTCTTTTATATTAAACTCTTCTCAGACTTATTAACATATTCCCTTTTGGAAGTTGTGATAGGCTCTTACCTTAATTTCAAGGTTACAATTGCAAAAACTGCCAATAAGATTCCAACAATCCAAAAACGGACTACAATTTTACTTTCGTGATAACTTAATTTCTGATAATGATGATGTAAAGGAGACATTCTAAATATTCTTCTTCCTTCCCCAAACTTCTTTCTAGTGTATTTAAACCAAGAAACCTGCATTATTACAGACAAATTTTCTACAACAAAAATTCCTGCTAAAATTGGCAACAACAATTCTTTGCGAATTGCAATTGCGATAACCGCTATAATTCCGCCAATAGTTAGACTACCTGTATCACCCATAAAAACTTGTGCTGGATAGGTGTTATACCAAAGAAACCCTATTAATGCTCCTGCAAACGCCAAAATAAAAACAGTCATTTCGCCAGAATTGGGTATGTACATTACATCTAAATAATCTGCAAAAATGATGTTACCAGAAACCCACGCAAAAACCGCTAATGTTAGCACTATAATTGCTGAAGAACCTGCTGCCAAACCATCTATTCCGTCCGTTAAATTTGCTCCGTTAGAAATTCCTGTAACAATAAAAACAGTAATAAATATGAAAACAATCCATCCATATTTTTCATATTCATCACCTAAAAAACTTAACGCTTTTGAGTAATCTAATTCATTATCTTTTAAAAATGGAACCGTAGTTTTTGTAGATTTATGCGCATCACCAAAAACAATTTTTCTTCCTTCTTTGTTAACTGTTTGCTGCGCTATTGGCAATTGTTCTTTTATAGTAACTCCATCATTAAAATACAACATAGAACCCACAATAACTCCTAAACCAACTTGCCCTAAAACTTTAAATTTTCCTTTTAAGCCTCCTTTGTTTTTTTTAAATATTTTTATATAATCATCTACAAAACCAATTAAACCCATCCAAACTGTGGTAATTATTAAAATTAAGATATAAATATTTTCTAATTTTGCTAATAAAAACACGGGGATTAATGTTGCTAAAATGATGATAATTCCGCCCATAGTTGGTGTACCCGTTTTTTGTTTTTGACCTTCTAAACCTAAATCTCTTACGGTTTCTCCAACTTGTTGGTTTCTTAATAAATTAATGATTCTTTTACCATAAATTGTAGAAATTAACAACGATAAAATAAAGGCTGATGCTGCCCTAAATGTGATAAATTGAAATACACTTGCTCCAGGAAAACTAAATTGACTTTCTAAATATTCGAATAAATAATACAGCATCTTAGTTGTTTTTTAGTTGATGAAAACAGTTTTGCACTTCTTCTAAATCGTCAAAATAAGTTCTCACTCCGTTTATTTCTTGATAATTTTCATGTCCTTTTCCTGCAATTAATATAATATCTCCGCTGTTAGAAAACTTACAAGCGGTTTTTATAGCTTGCCTTCTATCTAAAATTGATACAGCTTTTTTATAGTTTTCTGAAGCCACACCCTTTTCCATTTCATCAATAATTGTTTGTGCGTTTTCTGTTCTTGGATTGTCTGAAGTAAAAATTGCCTGATTGCTTAATTGCGAAGCAATATGTGCCATTTTTGGTCTTTTGGTTTTATCTCTATCTCCTCCACAACCAACTACAGTGTATAAATTTTCGTTACCAGTTCTAATATCATTAATGGTTTCTAATACATTTTTTAATGCGTCTGGCGTGTGTGCATAATCTATAATTGCAGTAACATTGTCATCAGAAACCACATATTCAAAACGCCCACTCACATTTTCTAACTGACTAATAATTGTTAATATTTCAAACTTTTCTAAGCCTAATAATTCTGCGGTTGCGTAAATTGCTAATAAATTATAGGCGTTAAATCCGCCAATTAATTTTGTCCAAACTTCGGTTTCATTAATCTTTAATAAAGTTCCTGAAAACTGTTTTTCTAAAATTTTAGCTTTATAATCTGCAATGGTTTTTAAAGCGTAACTATACTTTTTAGCTTTGGTATTTTGCAACATAAAGTTGCCGTTTTTATCATCGATATTTGTAATTGCAAAAGCAGTTTTTGGTAAAGAATCAAAAAATACTTTTTTTACATCTCTGTATTCAGAAAATGTTTTATGATAATCTAAATGATCATGAGATAAATTGGTAAAAATTCCGCCAGCAAAAGTTAAGCCTTCTGTTCTTTTCTGATGAATTCCGTGCGAACTCACTTCCATAAAACAATAATCTACACCAGCCTCAATCATTTTATCTAAATAACTATTTATAGCAACAGAATCTGGAGTGGTGTGTGTGGCTTTAAACTCGGTTTCATCAACCAAAATTTTAACAGTAGATAACAAGCCAACTTTGTAACCCGCTTTTTTAAATAATTGATATAAAAGTGATGCAATGGTTGTTTTACCATTGGTACCTGTAACACCAACAAGAGGAAGTTTTTTTGATGGATTGTCAAAGAAATTCGATGCCATAATTGCCAAAGCAGTATTTGCATCGGCAACTTGCACATAGGTAATTCCTTCTTTTTTATCCAAAGGAAAATCTTCACAAATAATTACTGTAGCACCTAAAGAAATTGCCTTATCTATATACAAATGACCATCTACTGTTACGCCTTTTTGAGCGATAAACGCATCATTTTTTTTCACTTTACGTGAATCAAAAACAACATTATTTACCTCAATATTTGTATCACCAAATACCTGATTAATTGCAACCTTGTATAATATGTCTTTTAAATTTTTCAGTTTACGAAAGTTTTAAAATGATGGTTTTTCCTTTTACTAATTTTTCTCCTTTTTTAAGTGATTGAGATTTCACTTTTCCAACTCCAAAAAGTTTTACCTTTAATCCAATATTTTCTAACAAAGACAAGGCGTCCATACCAGACATTCCTTTAACATCAGGTATTATTTGGTAATTTTTGTTTAGTTTTTTATCGAACTTTTGATATTGATTTTCTATAGATGCAAACTCAATTTTATCATTTACAACTTGATGATCTATTGGCGTTGTTGTGTAAATTTTCTGAGCAATTTCTTTAAAAACTGGCGCTGCAACTGTTGCTCCATAATATCCTTTTTCTTTCTTCGGATTATGAATTACCACAATGCAAGTATATTTAGGTTTATCCGCAGGAAAAAAACCTGCAAATGATGCCACATAATGTTTTGTAGAATAGTAACCACCTTCCCATTCGCCTTTTTTATTTTTGGTTCTTGGTATATATTTTTTGGCAGTTCCTGTTTTACCTGCCATAGAAAAGCTAGAGGAATAAATATTATCTGCAGTTCCTTTAATGACTACATTTTCCATCACTTTTCTTATTTTTTTTAAAGTTTCGTCAGCAGCAATTTTTGGATTTACAATTTCTGTTTTAAAAACTTTTTCGGTTTTATCTTGTGTTCTTAGTTCTTTAACAAATCTTGGTTTTACCATAACACCGTTGTTAGCAACAGCATTGTAAAACATTAGTGTTTGCATTGGCGTTATTGATATTCCATAACCCCATGACATCCATTCTAAAGAAATTTTATTCCAACGTTTTTTATCTTTTGGATTTGGCACATAAGGTTTTCCTTCTCCTTTTATTTGAAAACCTATTGGTTTTGTAAATCCGTATTCGCTTAGTTTGTCTATAAATTTTTGTGGTTTATCGTCATAATATTTCTTGATTAACTTTACAATTCCTACGTTTGATGAAACCTCAAAAACCCTAGCTGCAGAAATTTTGCCATAACCCCCTCTTCTAGAATCTTCTACTTTTCTATTATGAATAAATATTTTCCCTTTTTGGGTATCAACCACTGTTGATGTGTCTATTACTTTATCATCTAAAGCAATCATTAAACTTGCTAATTTAAAAGTAGAACCAGGCTCATGGCTTTCCCAAACTGCATAATTTCTTTTTTCGTAAAAAGTTCCTTTTGATGTTTTACCTAGGTTAGAAATTGCCTTAATTTCGCCTGTTGCAGTTTCCATAACTACTGCACAACCATGGTCAGCTTCAAAATATTCTAACTTACGCAAAAGTGCGTGATGTGTTACATCTTGAATATTTACATCTATTGTTGTAATAATATCATGACCATCTATAGGTTCTTTTTCATTGACATCATTAATTGGTTTCCATTGATTTTTAGCAATTTTTTGTTTCCAACGCAAACCATTTTCTCCTTGCATATAATCTGCAAAAGCACCTTCTATACCTGCTTCACCTCTATAATCATCATAACCAATAGTACGCTCTGCTATTTTACCAATTGGATGCGCGCGCACTGTTTTGTGCTCTGCAATAAAACCACCTTTGTATACTCCTTTATTAAAAATCGGGAATTGCTTCATTTTTAGGTAATCTGTATAACCCACATTTCTGGCAATTAACAGATATCTACTTTTCTTGTTTTTAGCTTTTCTTAATTTATTTTGATAATAAGCTTGAGATTTTCCAAACATTTTAGAAAGTTCTTTAGACAAACCCACCACATTTTTTTCGAAAACTCCACTTTTTACAGCAGCAACCACATCCATTCTAATGGTAAATTTTGACATAGAAGTTGCCAGCAAATTACCATCTGCTGCATATACATTTCCTTTATTAGCGTAAATTGTATCTTGCTTTAAGGTTAATTCTGTAGAAAGCTTTCTATACTTATCTCCTTCTGAATATTGAATTGAAAAAACACGAAACACAATAGCCAATAAAAAAAGCGTCATAAAAGCAGCTACTAAGTAGAATTTTGCAAGTATGCTTTTTTTGTGAGTTGCCAATTTTATTATTCTTTAATAGTTACTTTTATTTTTTTTGGAGGAGATTCTAAAGGTTGCAAACCTCTTTTTTTTGCTTTTTCTCTGATATTAGATTCCATTTTCATTCGCATTAAAATAGTACCCGTATCTACATATTCTGCTCTTAACTCTCTTTTCTTTTTATTCAATTCTGATATTTGAATCACTTTTTTATCTGCTCTATGCGCACTTGTTATCATAATTAACAGTAAGCCAACAACAAAAAAGATAATGCGCCAATTTTTAAAAGCAGTCTCGTCAGTAAGAAAACTACCTCTTAGAAAATCATATACCCCTTTCTTAACTTTAGACATTCTACGTTTTTAATGTTGCTATTCTTAATTTAGCGCTGCGAGCCCTATTGTTTAGTTTAATTTCCTTTGGGGTAGGCACTATTAACTTTCCAACTTTTTGTAACGGCTCATCACTATTTCCAAAAACATCCTTTTCAGGCTCGCCACTAAATAACCCTGTTCTTATAAATCTCTTTACCAATCTATCTTCTAGAGAATGATAAGAGATAACACTCAACCTTCCTTGTTCTTTTAACAAATTCGGAACTTGTTCTAAAAACTCTTTTAAAACCTCTAATTCTTCATTTACTTCTATTCTTATTGCCTGAAATATTTGCGCAATAATTTTATGTTCTTTTGCTTTAGGCAAATATTTTTGCAAAGCTTTTCTTAACTGAAAACTTGTATCAATTTTCTCATCTTCTCTTTTTTCCACAATTGTTTTTGCAATATTTCTTGAATTCCTCAATTCGCCATAGAAAAACAATATTTCAGCCAATTCTTCTTCTGAATAATTATTGATAATTTCTTTTGCTGATTTTTTAGATTTCTGATTCATTCTCATATCTAAATCGCCATCAAAACGTGTAGAAAAACCTCTTTCTGCTTCATCAAACTGATGAGAAGAAACACCCAAATCTGCCAAAACACCATCTACTTTTCTTACTCCGTGAAATCTTAAAAATCTTGAGATATATCTAAAATTCTCAGGAATCAACACAAAACGTTTGTCATCTATTATATTTTCTAAAGCATCAGGGTCTTGATCAAAACCAAACAACTTACCATTTTCTCCCAGTCTTTTTAAAATCTCTCTAGAATGACCTCCACCACCAAACGTAACATCTACATAAATACCATCTTCTTTAATGGCAAGCGCATCAACACTTTCTTTGAGTAAAACCGGATTATGATAATTCATCAAAATCTGTATTACCCATTACTTCTTCTGCCAAATCAGCAAAATCATCTGCAGCGTCATCAATTGCTTTTTCGTACTTCTCTTTATCCCAAATTTCGATAATATTTACAGACGAAGACATTACTACTTGTTTTTTAATTCCTGCAAATGCAAATAAATCTTTCGGAATTAAAATTCTACCAGTTGCATCTAACTCCACCATTTTTACACCCGCCGTAAATCTTCTGATAAAATCATTATTTTTTTTCTTAAACTTGTTTAGCCTATTGATTTTTTCCATCATTAAACTCCACTCTTTCATCGGATACAACTCTAAACAAGGTTGAAAAACCGCTCTCTTAACCACAAACCCATCTTGTAACACAGGTGCAAGCTGCTTTTTAAAGGCTGATGAAAACATCATTCTTCCTTTAGCATCTGCTTTACATTCATATGTTCCAATAAGGTTTATCACTCAAAAAAAATATTAATTGAAATCAAAAATATATAAAATTTACCACTTTTTACCACTTTTTACCACTTTGTTAATAAATAACGTATTTGTTAACAATTCATTGCAAGTGAGTTCTATTGAATTTTACAAGCCTGTTTTACAAAAACGATATTTTATTCATAAAAAAGAATTACATTTGCCTTTGAGCGAAATGAGAAATCAATGACGAATAAGTTAAAAACTGAAGGGAAATTTACATACGCAGAAGATGGTGAAGGACCAGCAATAATTGTATTACATGGATTAATGGGTGCTTTGAGTAATTTTAACGATACTTTTAATCATTTTTCTAACAATAACTACAAAATATTTATACCAGAATTACCTTTATATAGTTTGCCTCTTTTAAAAACGAATGTTAAAAATTTAGCTAAGTTTTTAAAAGAATTTATGGAGTTTAAAAAACTTGATAAAGCTATTTTAATTGGTAATTCTTTAGGGGGTCATATTGGTTTGTATTTTACAAAACATTACCCAGAAAAAGTAAGCGCTTTAGTGCTAACAGGAAGTTCTGGCTTGTATGAAAATGCAATGGGAGATAGTTTTCCTAAAAGAGGTAATTATGAATACATTGAAGAAAAAGCTAGAGGCGTTTTTTACGACCCCGCAATAGCAACAAAAGAGTTAGTAGATGATGTTTACAAAATTGTAAATGATAGAAATACTGTTTTAAAAACTTTAGCCATTGCAAAAAGTGCTATAAGACACAATATGGCAAAAGATTTACCTAAAATGAAACAACCAACTTGTTTAATTTGGGGAAAACAAGACAGTGTAACACCACCTGAAGTTGCTGAAGATTTTAATAAGTTATTGCCAAATTCAGATTTATTTTGGATTGATAAATGTGGCCATGCAGCAATGATGGAAAAACCTGAAGAGTTTAACAAAATTCTACACAATTGGTTTATTTCTAGAAACATTTAAATCTTATGAAAATTAAATCTGCTGAGTTTGTAATGAGTAATAGCAATGTTACAAAAGCTCCAAAAGATAGAATTCCAGAATATGCATTTATAGGACGCTCTAATGTAGGCAAATCTTCATTAATTAATATGTTAATGGAACGTAAAGATTTGGCAAAAATTTCTGGTAAACCAGGAAAAACACAGCTTATCAATCATTTTAAAATTAATGATTCTTGGTTTTTGGTAGATTTACCAGGCTATGGTTACGCACAAGTTTCTAAAAAGAAAAGAACCATTTTTCAATATTTTATAGAAAATTATTTTAAAGAAAGAGAACAGCTGGTTTGTACTTTTGTTTTAATTGATTCTAGACACGATCCTCAAAAAATAGATTTAGAATTTATGCAATTTTTAGGCGAACAACAAATTCCGTTTTGTATTGTTTTTACCAAAGCTGATAAATTAGGAAGTTCTAAATTAAACAAACAAATTACTTCTTACAAAAAGAAATTACTACAACATTGGGAGTCTTTACCAACTACATTTATTACTTCATCTTCTACTGGTTTTGGCAGAGATGAATTTTTAAATTTTATTGATGGCGTTAACGAAGATGTAAAAGATAATTTTAAATAACTTTTATTCTTTGTTTTAATTATCAAATGCAATCTACTAAAGAAAATTTACAAGTTTTATTTGAAGACAATCATATTATTATTGTTAACAAAAAAGCAGGAGATATTACCCAAGGTGATAAAACTGGCGACAAACCTTTAAGCGAAGTTGTAAAAGAATATATCAAACAAAAATACAACAAACCAGGAAATGTGTATTTAGGTGTTGTGCACAGATTAGACAGACCCACTTCTGGAATTATCATTTTTGCAAGAACTTCTAAAGCTTTAGAAAGATTGAATAAAATGTTGCGCGATAAAACCATCAAAAAAACATATTGGGCTGTCGTAAAAAATCATCCTAAGAAAGAAAAAGATACTTTAATAAATTACTTAAAAAAGAATCCGAAGAATAATAAATCATCAGTTTTTAATAAAGAAATTACTGGAAGCAAAAGAGCCATTTTACATTATAAAGTAATTAAAAAACTAGACAATTATTCTTTACTCGAAGTTGATTTAGAAACAGGAAGACACCATCAAATTCGCGCACAATTATCATCTATAGGATGTTCTATTAAAGGCGATTTAAAGTACGGTTTTCCTAGAAGCAACAAAGACGGAAGTATTCATTTACACGCCAGAAAAATCGATTTTAAACATCCTGTAAGTAAAGAAAATATTAAAATTATTGCACCAACACCCAAGGAAGTTATTTGGAATGCTTGCCAGTAATTGCGTATATTTAGAGAATTAATTTTCTTTAATGAAAGCCTTAAAGTATTTTTCTGTATTAAGCTTACCAATTGTAGTTTTTATTTCTTTTACCAATTATGGATGGCTTTCTTATTTACCTATTATTTTTGTATTTGGATTTGTTCCTTTGTTAGAATTTTTTATCAAACCTAATAAAAATAATTTCTCTAAAGAAGAAGAAAAAAAAGAGAAAGAAAATAAGTTTTATACTTACCTTTTGTATGCTACATTACCCATTCAAATTGTGTTTTTGTTTCTATTTTTTGATGCAATAAACGAACCCAATTTAACGAACATAGAATTAGTAGGAAGAATTTTAGGAATGGGCATTTTATGCGGAGTTATTGGCATTAATGTTGGTCACGAATTAGGACATAGAAACAACAGATTTGATGAATTGATTGGCGAAATTTTATTACTTACTTCTTTAAATACGCATTTTTTACCTTACCATAATGCTGGTCATCATTTTAATGTTGCCACACCAGAAGATGCTGCTACCGCTAGAAAAAATGAAGTTTTATATCTTTTTTGGATTCGCTCTCATTTTACAAGTTACCTACAAGCCTGGAAACTAGAAAACAAAAGAATGAAATCTGAAAACAGAAGTTGGTTTCATCATCAAAATAGAATGATAATTTACACACTTTGTAATATTATTTTATTAGGATTGATTTACTTTTTTTACGGTCAATTTACTACTTTCTCTTTTATTGCAGCTGCCATTGTAGGAATTGTATTGTTAGAAACCGTAAATTATATAGAACATTATGGTTTGCTACGCAAGAAAAAAGAAAACGGACGTTATGAGCGCGTAAAAAGAAATCATTCTTGGAACTCAGATCATCAAGTTGGGCAAGCATTATTATTCAATTTATCACGTCATTCAGACCATCATTATAATGGCGCCAAACATTATCAATTATTAAAATCTTTGCCCGAAAGTCCGCAAATGCCAACAGGTTATCCAGGAATGATGTTATTAGCACTCTTTCCTCCATTATGGTTTTGGGTGATGAATCACAAAATTAAAAACCTCTCAAATTAAAATATGAATCCAGAAAAAACAGTTTCAGAAGCAATTAACTATAGACGCTCAGTAAGAATTTACGATGCAAAAAAAATAATAGACAAAAACATTGTAAAAAAATGTTTAGAACAAGCTGCTCTTGCTCCTAACAGCAGCAATATGCAATTGTGGGAATTTTATCATATTACATCAAAAGATATTATTGATAAAATTGCTCCTTTTTGTTTTAATCAAAATGCAGCAAAAACAGCACAACAATTGGTTGTTTTTGTAGTTAGAAAAGATTTATGGAAAAAAAGAGCGAAAGCAAATTTAGCTTTTATGGATTCGGTTTTTGGCAAAAATAACTCGAAATCAGAACAAAGTAGTAGAGAAAAAGTTGCCAGAAATTATTACGGTAAAATCATTCCGTTTGCATATACCGAGTTTTTAGGAATTTTGGGTTTGCTTAAATTTTTAATGATTTCTATAATCGGACTTTTTAAACCCATTTACAGAGAAGTAAGAAAAAGCGATATGCGCATTGTTGCTCATAAAACTTGTGGTTTGGCAGCTCAAAATTTTATGATTTCTATGGCAGCAGAAAGCTTAGACACTTGCCCAATGGAAGGTTCTGATACTTGGCGCGTTAAAAATTTATTGGGTTTGCCTTTTGCATCAGAAATAAATATGATTGTTTCTTGCGGAATTAGAGATGAAAAAGGTGTTTATGGAGAACGTTTTAGAATTCCTTTTAATGAAGTTTATAAAGAAGTGTAATGTCATTCTGAACTTGTTTCAGAATTGCATCAAAAATTATGAGAAGACGAAACAAGTTCAGCTTGACAATGAAAATAAAACCAGCTATTAATTACTCTCTTGGTTTTAAAACCAATACATTTTCACTTTTTATATAATCTGCCTCATTGAGACTCATTTTTACAAATTGCCCATCTAAATATTTTTGAGCTTGATCTTTGTAAAATTCACTAAACACATTTCCTGATTGACCTGTTGGTAAAATTCCCATACTGTTTTCTACATCAGAAAAATCAATAATTCTTCTAGTTGATGGTCCAGCATTTACTTTATAATAACCTGTGCTGTCTAACTTAAAAATTTGATTATTAATCACTTCATTCCCGCCAATAGTTTCAAAAGGACCCACATTAAAAAACTTACGCAAAAAACCTCCAGCTTTACCAATGGCGTGTTCGTGTTCTACAGAAATTACTCTGTTCCAAGTCCAATTGTCTATATTTTCTCCTAACTGATTTTGTAAAAAAGCAATGGTATTTTTAAAAGATTTATTTACAATTTCATTTTTTGTTTCTAATTTATTTTCTGTAGAGATATCATCCCACCAAACAGAATTTTTTCTATGTACTTGCACAGGTAAAACCTGATCTTGTAATTGCGAATTGATAAATAACTCGAAACTATTACCTAACTCATCTTTGTAAGTTCCTTTTAAAAACTCGTATAAAAAACGATTGTAAATGGTTGCGGCTACTGTTGTTTTTAAATAAATTCCATCCCAATTTTCTAAAATTGAAAACGCTTTTCTTTCTGATGCAGATAGCTTAGATTGATCTACACTTTTTAATAAATCTCTAGCAATTTCTGATGCTGTAGATGATCTTACATCATAAATCATTTTAGCAACATCATCTTTTGTAAAATCATTTTTTTGCTCTAATAATTCTACTATTCTTTTGGCTCTATCTTGTGGTTGATAATAACCAGGATACAATTTACCTCTTACAGAATCTATCTGATTATTTGCAGAATACACATAATTCCAAGGTGGATTTACAGCCTGCGGATTTTCCTCAAAAGGCAAAATATCTACAATTTCATCATCACCAGAAGCGCCATCTAAATAGATTTTAGAAGACAAACTATCTCTTAATTGATATAATTTTGCAGACGAAAACCAACCTATATTATCTTTTGCATCACCATACATTACATTTAAACCTGGTGCGTGAATTTTGGCAACAGATTTTTTAAAATCAGCTAAAGATTTAGTATGCGAAATTCCGTAAGCAACCTCTAACATTTCGTTTGGCAACTGTGTGTAAATCCAATTCATTGCAATTGGGCGTTTATCTATAACGTGCTCAATCAATCCATTCATTATGGGTCCGTGCTTACTCACTTTTACTTGAAAAGTAGTATCAACATCATCTTTAATTTTAATGGTTTTGTTTCTTATTTCGTACTTTTTAAATCCATCTGCAGTTTTATATTCTAAAGGATTTTTAGGATTTTCTTTCTCTACATAAAAATTTAAATCATCATTTGCCAGCATTGTTAAACCATATGCATATTCTTTATTATGCCCTAATAAGGGAAAAGGCATTAACGCAATATTAAATCCGTAGATTTCAAAATTGGGCGTTTTTATATGATTTTGATACCAAACTGAAGGTTGTGCAAATGCAATATGAGGATCATTTGCAAAAATTACTTTTCCGTTTTTAGTTTTATTGGGCGCAATTACCCAAGAATTACTACCAATAAAAGGTGAAACTGGTAAATCATCTACAATACTACTTACTGCTTTTGAAAAAATAGCTTCAATTTTTTGTGGATTATGAGATTTGTTGATGGTTAAATTTTGACTATAAGAACTCATTAATTCTTGTAAATAAGAAGTTCCTAAATTCTCTTTAATTTCAGTTAATAAAGGGTCTGTTTTATGTGCAACTGCAAAACTAAAAGCCATATACCCAAAAACATTATACATATCTTTTAGCGTATATTTTTCTTTTTCTACACCAACCATATAAAATTCTATGGGCGTTTTTCCTTCTTTTATATATTGATTTACTCCATCTAAATATGCTTGAGACAGTTTATACGCTTTTGTTGTTTTATCTAAACCAGCAATTGTTTTAATAGCAGCTTCTTCGATTCCTAAACCTCCAAAAAACTGATCTACTCTTACCAAATCTTTTCCAAAAATTTCAGACAATCTTCCTGCGGCAATTCTGCGGATTAATTCCATTTGCCATAATCTGTCTTGCGCATGCACATATCCTAAGGCAACATAAGCATCTTTTTCATTTTTTGCATTTATATGTGGCACACCAACTTCATCAAAATACACAGTTACATCATCAGAAATATTTGTTAATTCTAATTCTCCTGAATAATTAGGAGCAGCATATTTAGTGTAAATCCAAGCCAAAACAACTACTATTAAAAGTATAACTAAAAGTATTCTTAAAAAACGCTTTAAAAACTTCATAAAAATTGATTTTTTTCAAAGATAACAGAATTATTATTTTACAGATAAATACCAAAAAAATAAAAGTTACTTCGTATTTTTGATGCATTAAAATTTTATTATGAAAAAAATTCAAATGGTTGACTTACAAGGTCAATATCAACATATTAAAGAAACCGTAAATACTTCTATTGAGCAAGTTTTAAACACATCTGCTTATATTAATGGACCCTTGGTGTATGAATTTCAAAAAGATTTAGAAAAATACTTAGATGTAAAACACGTAATTCCTTGTGCAAACGGTACAGATGCTTTGCAAATTGCAATGATGGGTCTAGGCTTAGAACAAGGTGATGAGGTTATTACTGCAGATTTTACTTTTGCGGCTACTGTAGAAGTAATTGCACTGCTAAAATTAACGCCTGTTTTAGTAGATGTTGATGCAAAAACGTATAATATTGATATTAATGCATTAAAAAAAGCCATTACTCCAAAAACTAAAGCCATTGTTCCTGTTCATTTATTTGGACAAGTTGCCAATATGGATGCTGTTATGGAAATTGCAAAAGAACACAACTTGTTTGTTATTGAAGACAATGCGCAAGCAATTGGAGCAGATTATACGTTTAAAAACGGAACTAAAAAGAAAGCAGGAACCATAGGAAATGTTGGAACAACTTCTTTCTTCCCTTCTAAAAATTTAGGATGTTATGGAGATGGTGGTGCAATTTTTACAAACGATGATGATTTAGCTCATACAATTCGTGGCATAGTAAATCACGGAATGTATAAACGTTATTACCATGATGTTGTTGGGGTAAACTCACGTTTAGACTCTATACAAGCAGGAGTTTTAAAAGCAAAATTACCCAATTTAGATGCATATTGTAATGCAAGAAGAAATGCTGCTCGCTTTTACAACAATGCTTTTGCAAATAACAAAAACATTGTAACGCCAACTACCAATAACTGTTGTGAGATTTCTGATACTTGTAATTGCCATGTTTTTCATCAATATACATTACAAATTACCAATGATAAAAGAGATGATTTGCATAAACATTTGTTAGAAAAAGGAATTCCAAATGCTATTTATTATCCTGTAGCACTACATTCTCAAAAAGCGTACATAGATTCTCGTTATAAAGAAAGTGATTTTCCAGTAACTAACGAATTAATTAAAACGGTAATTTCTTTGCCAATGCATACAGAACTAGATCAAGAACAATTAACATACATAACAAAAACGATTTTAGATTTCGTTAACTAACACAGCACAATGAAAAAAATATTAGTAACAGGAGGATTAGGATTTATTGGTTCTCACACAGTTGTAGAATTACAAAACGAAGGTTTTGAGGTTATTATTATCGATAATTTATCCAATTCAAAAATTGAAGTTTTAGATAATATCACTTCTATCACCAATAAAAAACCAACTTATTTTAACATTGACCTTAAGAACAAAACACTAGTAAAGGAGTTTTTTGCAAATCATAAAATTGATGGTGTAATTCATTTTGCAGCTTCAAAAGCAGTTGGAGAAAGTGTTGAACAACCTTTGAAATACTATGAAAACAACATAAACACTTTGGTATATCTTTTACAAGAAATGAATACCAATAAAGTTAACAATTTTATTTTTAGCTCATCGTGTACTGTTTATGGTCAAGCAGACGAATTACCTATTACCGAAAACGCCCCTATTAAACCTGCTGAATCTCCGTATGGAAACACCAAACAAATTGGAGAAGAAATTATAAAAGACAGCACTAAAACTTCTGGTTTAAAGGCAATTGCATTGCGATATTTCAACCCAACTGGAGCACATAAATCTGCAAAAATTGGAGAGTTACCAATTGGTGTTCCTCAAAATTTAATTCCTTATGTTGTTCAAACTGCTGCCGGAATTCGTAAAGAATTGTCAGTCTTTGGAAGCGATTACCCAACTCCTGATGGAACTGCAGTACGTGATTATATTCACGTAGTCGATTTGGCAAAAGCACATATTGTTGCCTTGAAAAGATTGTTAGCAGACAACAACAAAGCTAATTACGAAATATTTAATCTTGGAACTGGTAAAGGAAATTCTGTATTAGAAGTTATCAAATCTTTTGAAAAAGTAACAGGAAAAAAAGTGAATTACAAATTGGTTGACCGAAGAGAAGGCGATATTACTGCCGCTTATGCCGATACCAATTTTGCAAATAACGAATTAGGATGGAAAACAGAATTAACAATTGAAGATGCTTTGCTTTCGGCATGGAAATGGCAAGAAACACTTAAATAAGTTTTAAATTTTTAGTTTTGAATTGTTGTATATAACAACTTTGAACTTAACTAAAAAATTAGATTCTTCACTACGTTAAGAATGACATTTAAAAAAGGGCCTTCAAATTTTGAAGACCCTTTTTTTTACTTTATTTAATTATCATTTACTAAAAAACAGCAACTCAACTTATAACTAAATGCTTGCCCCACTAGCAGCAACACTTCTATCAATTTTTCGCATTAAACCTTGTAAAACTTTACCCGGTCCAACCTCAATAAATTCAGTTCCACCATCTGCAACCATTGCCTGTACACATTGAGTCCATTTTACAGGAGCTGTTAATTGCGCAATCAAATTTTCTTTAATTTCTGAAGGTTCAGTAACTGCTTTTGCCACTACATTTTGATACACAGCACAAGTAGGCTTGCTAAATTCAGTTGCCTCAATTGCAGCAGCTAATTCCTCTCTTGCAGGCTCCATTAATGGCGAATGAAATGCACCACCAACAGGTAATAACAAAGCTCTTCTTGCGCCTTTTTCGGTCAATACTTCGCAAGCTTTTTTTACCGCTTCAATTTCTCCAGAAATAACTAATTGTCCTGGGCAGTTATAATTTGCAGCCACCACTACTCCATCTATTTCTGCGCAAGTTTCTTCAACAACATTATCATCTAATCCTAAAACAGCTGCCATTGTAGATTCTTGAGCTTCACAAGCTTTTTGCATAGCCAATGCACGTTTAGAAACCAATTTTAATCCATCTTCAAAAGATAAAACTCCATTTGCAACTAATGCAGAAAGTTCTCCTAAAGAATGACCTGCAACCATTTCTGGTTGAAAAGAATCTCCTAAAACTTTTGCTAAAATTACCGAATGTAAAAAGATGGCAGGTTGCGTAACTTTCGTTTCTTTTAATTGTGCTGCAGTTCCTTCAAACATAATGTCTGTAATTGAGAATCCTAAAATTTCATTTGCTTTTTCAAAGTACTCTTGCGCCAATGGCGATTTTTCGTATAAGTCTAATCCCATTCCTGAAAATTGCGCTCCCTGACCTGGAAAAATATATGCTTTCATATTATTCTGTTTAATTGTTTGATTTGTTTCAGTATGTAAATGCTTGCAAAAATAATCATTTTTATTGGAAGCTATTTCCTGCTTTCCGCACTCGCTTTTTTTACCCTAAAAAGGAATAAAAAAGAGCTCAAACAATTGCTACAATCAGGGCTAAACTTGTTTGCCAGCTTTAGTATAAATTTCTAAAACTCTATTTTTCTATCAATCTAATTATCTAAAATCACTATTTTCGTTCTATGACGCAACAAAATAAAAATCTTGCCAATAATATCTATTTAATTCTTGCAGCTTTGTTTATTGCTTCTTTAGTGGCTTCAAATTTAATTTTTCAAAAATTCTTTTATTGGGAGCCTTTTGGTTTGCACAGGTTTGAAGTTTCAGTCGGAATTCTACCTTATCCAATCACTTTTTTAATTACAGATATTTTATCAGAAATTTATGGAAAAAAGAAAGCAAATCTAGTAGTGATTGCCGGAATTTTCGCTTCCTTCTTTTCTATGTTAATTATTTTAGTGGCAGATTTTGTACCTGCAATAGATAACTCTCCCGTAAATAACAAAATCTTTCATCAAGTTTTTGGTTTATCGCCTTTAGCTGTATTAGCTTCTATGTTAGCCTATTTATTTGCGCAATTTTTTGACATTAGAATTTTTCATTTTTGGAAAAAAATAACCAAAGGAAAGCATTTATGGTTGCGTAATAATTTCTCAACATTTGCTTCACAATTTATAGACACATTTACGGTAGTTTTTCTATTATGCTCATTTAAGGTTTTACCTTGGGCAATTTTTACAAACCTATTAATAAATGGCTTTCTTTTTAAAATAATAATTGCAGCATTAGATACACCAATTCTTTATGGAATAGTCTTTCTTTTTAGAAAAAAATTCAACTTAAAAGTTGGTGAAGAAATTTTGGATTAATTCAAAAAGATTTCTTCGATTTTTTCAATCGAAGTTTCCATTGAAATTGTCATTCCTATAAAAACAGGAATCTAAAAAACATAATTTCTTTATCCGTATTTTATAGGTAAAAAAATTATAGTTTTTTTGTAATTAATTAAAAAATGTTCCGTCTAAAAAATCAGAAATTATATAAAATGAAAAAAACACTTTTACTACTTGTTGCAATTTTAAGTTTATCACAAACAAATTCACAAACATCAATTTTTAACGATTTATTACAAAAACACGTTTCTAAAAAAGGAATTGTAGATTACAAATCTTTCAAAAATGAAGAAGCAAAACTAGATCGTTTTATTTCTTATTTAGAAAAAACTTCTCCAGATAATTCGTGGTCAAAAAACAAACAAAGAGCCTTTTGGATTAACGCTTATAATGCATATACGCTGAAGTTAATTTTAGAAAACTATCCTATAAAAAGCATTCTAAAAATCAAGAAAAAAGGAAAAACTGCTTGGAAAATCCCTTTTGCAAAAGTTGGTGGAAAAACCTATACTTTAGATCATATTGAGCACGAAATTTTACGCAAAAAATTATTTGACCCTAAAATTCATGTTGGTGTAAATTGTGCTTCAGGATCTTGTCCTAAATTAGGAAACAAAGCATTTACTGAAGATAATATTGAAAGTGAATTAACTCGTTTAATGAAAGAGTTTATCAACGATTCATCAAGAAATAAAATTTCAAAAAAGAAAGTTCAGATTTCTGAAATTTTTAACTGGTTTAAAGCCGATTTCACTAAAAATGGTTCTCTTATAGATTATCTAAATAAATACAGTAATATTGAAATAAAATCGAATGCAAAAATCTCTCATTTAAAGTACGATTGGAGTTTAAACGGTAAATAATTTCAGTATCTTTCAGCCTCAAAAATTAAAACTAATTTATGTCTAAATCATATTATGATGCTGCCGATTTAAGAAAATTTGGCAAAATAACAGATTGGAGCGAAGAACTTGGAAACAAGTTCTTTGATTATTATGGAAAAGTCTTTGAAGAAGGTGCTTTAACTGCTCGCGAAAAAAGTTTAATTGCTTTGGCTGTTGCGCACACAGAGCAATGCCCTTATTGTATTGATGCTTATTCTAAAGATGGTTTGCAACGTGGAATTACCAAAGAAGAAATGATGGAAGCCATACACGTTGGCGCAGCTATAAAAAGTGGTGCAACATTAGTACATGGAGTTCAAATGATGAATAAGGTTAACAAATTAGAAATGTAAAAGTAATTACGAATTACGAATTAATAATTATTGAATTCGTAATTTCTAATTTACAATTCGTAATTAAATGAAAAAATCATTAAAAGCAAGAAATAACGATATTGCAAACACTTCTCGTCAACTAGAAATTCTTTCAAACGGGATTTTTGCAGACGGAGAACTACCTACTTTTGCAAATAAAATTAAAGAAACTAATCAGTTTCCTTTACGTCCTAAAAAATTGGAAACTCTTCAAATTAACTTAGGATATATGTGCAACCAAGTTTGCGCACATTGCCATGTAGATGCGGGGCCTGATCGTAAAGAAATTATGACGATTGAAACGATGCAACAATGTTTAAATGTCATTAAAAATACTGGAGCGCACACATTAGATTTAACAGGAGGCGCACCAGAAATGAATCCTAATTTTAGATGGTTTGTAGAAGAAGCATCAAAAGCTGGAATTAAAGATTTTATTGTTCGCTCTAATTTAACCATTATTAGAGCCAATAAAAAGTATTACGATTTACCTGAGTTTTTTAAAAAGCATAATGTGCACGTAGTTTCTTCAATGCCACATTGGACACGTGGAAAAACCGATAAGCAACGTGGAGATGGCGTTTTTGATAAATCTATAAAAGCTTTACAAATGTTCAATGAAGTAGGTTATGGAATTGAAGGTTCAGATTTAAAACTAGACTTGGTATATAATCCTTCAGGGGCATTTTTACCTGGAAATCAAATGGCATTAGAAAACGATTTTAAAGAAGCGCTAAAAGAAGATTTTAACATCAACTTTAATTCACTTTTTGCCATTACAAATTTACCAATCAGCAGGTTTTTAGATTATTTAATTGCATCAGAAAATTACGAAGATTATATGTATGCTTTGGTAGAAGCTTACAATCCGCTTGCGGTAGATAATGTAATGTGCACAAACACATTGTCTGTTAGTTGGGATGGATTTTTATACGATTGCGACTTTAATCAAATGTTAAATTTAAAAGTAAATGCCAAAGTAAAACACATTGCTGATTATAATGAAGAATTGTTACAGAATAGAAACATAATTATCAATCAACACTGTTATGGCTGTACTGCTGGTGCAGGAAGTAGTTGCCAAGGAACAGTTGCATAAGGCCAGCCTGCAAAGCATTTCCGAAGAATGAGGATTCTTTGTAGGTTTAAAAACACAACTACAAGGTTTAAAAAACCTTGCAGGATAAAAATATGATACACGAATCATATAAGAATTCGTGACAAACAATAAAATATGAGTTATTTAGAAACCACATACGATGTTTATAAAGAAGCAGCTTTAACGCCAGATATTGGCTTGTGCTGCACCACTAATCCTATTTGGGAGTTACCCGGATTAAAGATTCCACGTATTATGCAAGAAATGAATTATGGTTGTGGTTCTACAGTACACGCTCGCGATTTAACCAACAACCCTAAAATGCTCTATGTTGGTGTTGGTGGTGGAATGGAATTGTTACAATTCGCCTATTTTAACAGAAATAAAGGTGGCGTTATTGGTTTAGATGTGGTAGATGAAATGCTAGAAGCATCTCATAAAAATTTTAAAATTGCTGAAGAACAAAACCTATGGTTTAAATCTGATTTTGTTGATTTACGCAAAGGCGATGCAATGAATTTACCTGTTAAAAGTAATTCTATTGATGTTGCAGCTCAGAATTGTTTGTTCAATATTTTTAAAGCTGATGATTTAAAAAAAGCCATTGCTGAGATGTACAGAGTATTAAAACCTCACGGGCGTTTAGTGATGAGCGACCCAACTTGCGAACAACCAATGAGTGATGAATTACGAAACGACGAACGTTTACGTGCTTTGTGTTTAAGTGGTAGTTTACCAATTGCCAATTATGTAAAAGCCTTAACAGATGCAGGTTTCGGAACGATTGAAATTAGAGCCAGAAAACCTTACAGAATTTTAGACCCAAAAAATTACCCAACTAACAAATTGATTTATATAGAATCTATTGAAGTTGCCGCTATTAAAGACCCTATGCCTGCAGATGGTCCTTGTATTTTTACAGGTAGAGCTGCCATTTATTTTGGTAATGAAGATTATTTTGACGATGGTTTAGGACACGTTTTATTAAAAAACCAGCCACTTGCAATTTGCGATAAAACTACTGCTGCCCTACAAGCTTTAGGCAGAGATGATATTTTCTTTTCAGAACCTACTTATCATTATGATGGTGGTGGATGTTGTTAAGCATCGCAGATGCATTTTTTAAAATTTAATAATTTGAAAAAAACACTTTTACTTTTTATCTTAATAAGTTCAACAACTTTTGGGCAAAAAAAACTAGATAAATTACTGAATAAATGGAACAAAAGAAATGTTCCTTATATATCTGTAGAAACATTGGCTTTACCAAAAACTGATGCTATATTATTAGATGCCAGAGAAGATAAAGAATATAAAGTCAGTCATCTTAAAAATGCCATTTGTGTTGGTTATAACAAATTCAATTTAGAAAAAACACTTGCAAAACTTCCTAAAGATAAAAATGCAAAAATTGTTGTGTATTGCTCTTTAGGAATTCGTTCAGAAACAATTGCTCATAAATTAATACAAGCTGGCTACACCAATGTTTATAACTTATATGGTGGAATTTTTAAATGGAAAAACACCAACTTTAAAGTAGTAGATACTTTAGGTAATGAAACCGAAAAAGTACACTCCTTTAACAAAGATTGGAGCAAATGGCTTAAAAAAGGAGAGAAAGTGTATTAGTTGTTAGAAGTTAGAAGTTGGAAGAAAATTACAAATTTTATGTCATTTCGAGCGCAATCGAGAAATCTCTTATTAATCTTTACAAGAAATCCTGAATTAGGAAAAGTAAAAACACGTTTAGCAAAAACTATTGGCAATAAAACTACTTTAGAAATTTATCAATTTTTATTACAAAAAACCCGAAATATTTCATTAAAAGTAAACTCAGACAAAGCTGTTTATTATTCAGTAAAAGTGAGAGAAAATGATATTTGGGATGAATCTATCTATCAAAAACATCAACAAAAAGGAGAAGATTTAGGCATAAGAATGTTAAATGCTTTTAAAAACGGATTTGATGCTGGTTACAAAAAAGTGATGATTATTGGTAGCGATTTATATGATTTATCACCAGAAAACATAGAAAAAGCATTTAAAGAATTAAACCAAAATGACGTTGTTATTGGTCCTGCAAAAGATGGTGGTTATTATTTATTAGGAATGAATGCTTTGCAAGAAAATATTTTCAAAAATAAAAATTGGGGAACTGAAACCGTAAGAAAAGATACTTTAGAGGAATTAACTGATAAAAAAGTGAAATTATTAGAAATTAAAAACGACATAGATGTATATGAGGATATTTTAGACATCCCAGAAATTATGCAAACGTTTATAAATTCTAAATAATTTTATATGAAAACACTTTTACTTGCTACTTTTTTAAGTTTCACTTTTTTGCAAATTAATGCGCAATGTTCTCAAAATGCATCAAATTTTGGTAACAACACCTCAACACCATCCTATAATGTTTCTGGTAATGTTAGTGTTGTTTTAAACACAAACAATTCAGTTACCATAAATTTTGGAAGCAATTTTAGCACAACTTCTGGCCCAGATGTAAGGTTATATTTGATTAAATCTGCGGGTAAATCAATCTCGGAATTAAAAAGTGTAAACCCTACAACTTTAGAAAATATTTCTTTTGGATTAATTGGTTTTTCAGGAGCACAAAGCTATACACAAATGATTCCTAATAATATTAACATTTCAGAATACGACACCGTTTTCTTTTACTGTTTACAATTTACAGCCTTTTGGGATGTTGGTTCCTATACTCCTTTTTCGTCTGCAAATTGTTCCGTTTTAGATATCAATTCTTTTCAAATTGATAAAATTTCATTCTACCCAAACCCAGCAAAAGATAAAATTCAAATCTCAAATATGGATGCTGTTTCTGCTGAAATTCGTATTTTTAATGTTTTAGGTAAACAAGTTTTTCATCAAAAAAACAGCAAAGAAAAATCGATAGATATTTCTTCTTTTAACAAAGGAATTTATTTGATTAAAATTGATGTTGATGGAAAGTCAAAAACACAAAAATTAGTAGTTCAGTAAAATTGATACTGAATTACTAAATCAATTTAAGCACCAGTAAATTCAGTATAAATGAAGCAACAACAATTACAAGAAACTATTAAGTTTTTAAAATCAAACGGAATTACAAATCCTGAAATAGGAATTGTTTTAGGCACAGGTTTAGGTAAATTAGTCAATGAAATTTCGATTGAAAAAGAGATTGGCTATTCAGAGATTCCGAATTTTCCAGTGGCAACTGTAGAGTTTCATTCTGGTAAATTAATTTACGGAGAATTATCTGGCAAAAAAGTTTTGGTAATGGCTGGTCGTTTTCATTTATACGAAGGTTACAATTCTTGGGAAGTAACTTACGGAATTAGAACTATGCAAGGTTTAGGAATTAAAAACTTACTAATTTCTAACGCAGCTGGCGCCATAAATCTTAACTATAAAAAAGGCGATTTAATGTTGATAGAAGATCATATTAATTTGCAAGGAAGCTCTCCTTTAGCATTTAATGGCGCTAATAATTTCGGAAATATTTTTGCAGATATGTTAGAGCCTTATTCTAAAGATATCAACAGTAAAATGACACAAATTGCTAAAAATCAAAATATACAATTACATAAAGGAGTGTATGCAAGTGTTTTAGGACCTCAGTTAGAAACCAGAGCAGAATACAGAATGTTGCAAATCTTAGAAACAGATGCAGTGGGTATGAGTACTGTACCAGAAGTTATTGTTGCCAAACAACTTAATTTACCTTGTGCTGCTGTTTCTGTTTTAACTGATGAATGTGATCCTAAAAATTTACAACCTGTAAATATTGCAGAAATCATTGCCATTGCAGGAGAAGCAGAACCTAAAATGATTACCCTTTTTAAGGAGGTTATTAAAGTGATTTAATTTTTGAGACCCTTCAGGTTTTAAAAACCTGAAGGGTTTTGTAAATTTATATTATGAAAATTGAAAAATTAGAATCTCAAAATTATTACCATATTTATAATAGAGGTAATAATGGGCAGTCCATTTTTTTTGAAGAAAAAAACTATTTCTATTTTTTAGATTTGATAAAGAAATATCTCATTCCAATTTCTAAAATTTATTCGTATTGTTTTCTTAAAAATCATTTTCATATTCTCTTAAGAATTAATGATGATTGTGAGAATCCTTCAAAATATTTTTCAAACCTATTTAATGCTTATACAAAAGCAATAAATAAAAAATATATGAGAACGGGAAGTCTTTTAGAAAAACCTTTTAAAAGAATAAAAATTACTGATGAAAATTATTTGAAAAGTTTAATTCTTTATATTCATCTTAATCCAGAACATCATCAAGTTTCTGATAATTTTAGAAATTATAAGTATTCTTCTTATCAATCAATTTTATCTTCAAAAAAGACAAATCTTAAAAGAAATGATGTTTTAGATTTGTTTGATGGAAAACAAAACTTTATACAAACTCATATAGAAAGAAAAGTTTTTATAAATGAAAAAAACAAACATCTTTTATTAGAATAATAAGCAAAATAAGACCCTTCAGGTTTTAAAAACCTGAAGAATCTGTATAACTTTACAAAACAAGATGAACAAATACCTAGACATCATAAAAAACTCTTATTCCGATTATTGGAATTACATAAAACAATCTGTTTTGATGGAGTTAAATTGGGAGAATTATTTCTACGGATTAATAATCATTTCATTAATTGTTTGGGCTTTAGAAGCTATTTTTCCTTGGCGTAAAAATCAATCTTTATTTAGAAAAGATTTTTGGTTAGATACATTTTATATGTTCTTTAATTTCTTTTTATTAAACTTAATTGTATTAATTGCGTTATCAAATACTGCAGCTGCACTTTTTAATGATATTTTAGGATATGCTGGTTTATCAATTGCCGATTTTCAATTATTAGAATTAAATACTTTTACTTTTCCTGTAAGAATTTTTATCTTTTTTATAGTGGTTGATTTTGTACAATGGTGGACACATAGGTTGTTGCATAAGTTCGAATTTCTTTGGAATTTTCACAAAGTGCATCACTCTGTAAAACAAATGGGATTTGCAGCACACCTACGTTATCATTGGATGGAACCCATAGTTTACAATTCTTTAAAATATATTCCGTTAGCAATTATTGGTGGTTTTTCTGCGCAAGATGTTGCCTTTGTACACTTCTTCAATATTTTCATAGGCCATTTAAATCACGCAAACATTAATTGGGATTATGGTTTTTTAAAATACATTTTTAACAATCCTAAAATGCATATTTGGCATCACGCAAAAAAATTACCAGAAGACAGACAAACAGGTGTCAACTTCGGAATTACTTTAAGTATTTGGGATTATATTTTTAAAACCAATTACATTCCTCATTCTGGTAGAGATATAGAATTAGGTTTTGATAATGATGAAAATTTTCCGAAAAATTTTATCAAACAAGAGCTCTATCCTTTTATTAAAAAATAACTGCTTTTGTGTATCTTTACGCTATTAAAATTCAAATTTATGAAAAATTTCAAACTCTATTTATTAATAGTATCAATCATTTTTGTTTCCTGTAAAACAGTTGAAAACACAACAAAAAACACAGTTGCAAATACTACTAACATAAAAGGAATGCAAGGTGGTATGTGGATTCCTTCGCTTTTAGAAGGAATGAACGAACAAGAAATGACTTCTTTAGGAAGTAAATTAACTGCCAAAGACATTTACGATGTTAACAACTCTAGTTTAAAAGATGCTATTGGGCATTTTAATGGAGGCTGTACAAGCGAAATTATTTCGGACAAAGGTTTAGTTTTAACAAATCATCACTGTGGATTTGGACAAATTCAATCGCATTCTTCATTAGAAAACGATTACCTAAAAAATGGTTTTTGGGCAATGAATTTAAACGAAGAATTACCAAACCCAGGTTTATATATCGAATTTATTGTTAGAATAGAAGATGTAACTGACAAAGTTTTTGTTGGAGTTACTAACGCTTTAACTGAAAAAGAAAAGCAATCTATCATTACTAAAAACAGTAATGCTTTACAAAAAACAGTTGCTAAGGAAACTTGGCAAAACACAAAAGTAAAATCCTTTTACCAAGGTAATCAATACTTTTTATTTGTAACAGAACGTTTTGAAGACATTCGTTTGGTAGGAGCACCACCAACAAGTATTGGTAAATTTGGTAGCGATACAGATAATTGGGTTTTTCCTAGACATACAGGAGATTTTTCTATGTTTAGAATTTATGCTGACCAAAATAATCGTCCTGCAAAATACAGTAAAAACAACAAACCTTACAAACCAAAACACTTTTTACCAATTTCTTTAGATGGTGTAGAAGAAGGAGATTTTACAATGGTTTTTGGTTTTCCTGGCAGAACTAACGAATACTTACCAGCAGTTGCTATTAAGCATATAACACAAGAATACAACCCAACAAATATTGCCATTAGAGAAGCTGCTTTAAAAGTGATTGATGCTAAAATGAAAGCTAGTGATAACGTTCGTATCAAATACGCTTCTAAACAAGCTCGAATTGCAAATGCCTGGAAAAAATGGATTGGTGAAAATCTAGGAATTCAAAAAAGCAACGCTGTTGCAAAAAGACGTGAGTTTGAAGCAACTTTTACAAAAGCTTTACAAGAAAAAAACTTAACAGAAAAGTATGGTTATATTTTACCCGAATTCGACCGTTTATACAAAGATTTTGCCGCTATAAATATTAAAAGAAGAAACTTTATTGAAGTCTTTTTAGTAACCAATGAGTTAATGAAAATGACTTTTAGAGCTTATCAATTTGAACAAGCTGTAACAAGAAATCCAAATACATTTAATAAAGCAACAGCTTCTATTACAAGCACTTTAAAAGGTATTCATAAAAATTATGATGTTGGTGTAGACAAAGGTGTATTTAAAAATGTGATGCCATTTTTTAACAAAAATGTTGATGCTAGTATTTATGATGCTACTGCTTTTACAAATCTTGACAATGCCTTAGAATTGTTTAACGGAAAAGCCGAAGATGTATTAAAAAAACTAAATGATGATGCAGCTTATAAATACGCAAAACCAATGATTAAAGCATTTTACAATAAAATTAATGTAGCGTATCAACAAAAAAACGCACCTATAGTTGCGCTTCAAAAAACATATATGAAAGCTTTAATGGAAGCATTGCCAAATGCTCGTTATTTTCCGGATGCAAATAGTACCTTACGTGTAACTTATGGTCAAGTTCGTGGTTATTCTCCCAGAGATGCTGTGTATTACAATCCTGTGAGTTATTTAGACGGTGTTATAGAAAAATATGTTCCTGGAGATTATGAGTTTGATGTTCCAGAAAAATTACGTCAACTTTATAAAAGCAAAGATTACGGACAATATGCTGATAAAAACGGTAAAGTTCCTGTTTGTTTTTTAGGCACAAATCATACAACTGGCGGTAATTCTGGAAGTCCTGCAATAGATGCTCACGGAAATTTAGTGGGGCTTAATTTTGATAGAGTTTGGGAAGGAACTATGAGCGATATGAATTACGACCCAGAAATCTGTAGAAATATTATGGTAGATTTACGTTATGTATTATTTATTGTTGATAAATATGCGGGTGCTACCCATTTAATTGATGAAATGAAATTGGTACATCCAAAGAAATAAAGAATAAAACAACCGTTTTTAAAAATCAGTTTAGGTAATTATCTAAACTGATTTTTTATTTATTTCTACCTTTTTCATTCGGATACAATGCTGGTAAATTATCACTCTGAAAAAAGGCTTTTGTATCAATATTTATTGCTGTAATTTTTCCTTTAAATGCTGCACCTGTATCAATATTCCAAACATTTTCTATATTCATAGGGTTTGACTCATTATAATTTGTAGTGGGTGTATGACCAATGTAAATCTCCTTGTATATTTTAATTCTTTTAGGATAAAAAAGTGAGTCTTTATCTATGGTTCTATCAAGTGCCAACAACATTTCCCACAAAGATCTATCTGTATAAAAAACTCTTTTATCTAACTCTCTATCTACGCCATATAAAGAAGTAAAACCTGCGTGTAAAAACAATCTATTTTTAGTGTCTAAATAATACAAAGGCATCTTCTCAAAAAAGAGAAGGTGTTGTTGTTTTTCATCAACAGTAAAACGCTCATAACTCTCTATAGTTTCTTTACCTCCATGTAAATACCAAGCAGGATGTACCGTTTTGTTTTTTAACCAATCTTGGCACCAAGCATCATGGTTTCCTTTGATAAAAACACAATTGAATTTCTTTGATACATCTATTAAAAACTGAATAACTTGTGCAGACTCGCTCCAACCATCTACATAATCTCCCATAAAAACAAGCGTGTCATCATCTTTTAGTTCTAATTTATTTAAAACTTGAAGTAAGGCTTTTAAGCCACCGTGAATATCGCCAATTGCAAAAGTTCTCATCTGCTTTTATTTTTAGCAAAATTAATCGATTCTCTAGAAAAGTAAGTTAGTTTTCGATTAAAAATACTGCCCTATACCAAAAACTAAACCTCCTTTAGAGGTTCCTGGATTGTTAGAAAGTCTTATTCCGTAATCGATTCTAAAAGTTGCATTGTATATTTTTTTACTAAGAAAACGCAACCCAAAACCAGAGTATAAACGTACGTTTTTGCTTTCGAAAAAATCATTGAGTTCGCCTCCAGGATTTCTCCAAGAACCTAAATCAGCAAAAATATTGGTTTGAATCGTTATCCATTTTTTTTCGAAAACAGTGTGCCTGTATTCAGAATTTAAAACAAAACTTCCTGTTCCTCTATCAACCAAAATACCAACTCCACGTAAATTTACATTGTTATCTAAGGCAAAAGGCGCAAAAGGTGATTTCTCGTTAGAAGACAAACCAAAACGTAAACGATTTGCCCAATTTCCTTTTTTGCCTATTCTTTTATAATAGAAAAAATCGTTCCAAGCTATAAAAAAATTGTTTTGATGTACAGAATTCGATGTTACATATTGCGTATATAATACACTCTTAAATCCGTTTACATATTGGTAATAATAATTTAAATTATCAAAAGTATAAACCATTTTATACAACACTTTATCTAAATCTAAATTCTTTGGAATTTCTGCTCCTGTTGCTCCAGATAAATATTGATATTTTTCTTTAAAAAAGTTAATACCAAAATTAAGTTGATTTTTTACATTAATTTGATACAAACCTAAAGCTTCGTAAGAAACATTATTGTATAAATAATTGGCTTTTTTATCGTCAAAATAAAGAGGTTCTTCGCTTTTCCAGTTTTGATGATTTAAAGCCAATCCCCATTTTCTTGAAAACAGATTGGGTGCTTTAAAGTTTATGGCATAAGAATCGAATCCGTTGTTTTGGTAAAATCCACCAAAGGTGATATTTCTTCCTAAAAAATTATAATCGTACAAACCTAATTTATAAGAGAATTGAGAATTTGTGGTAGTCCACAAATTAACTTGTGGTAAAAGTGTAAAGTTTTCTTCTATGTTTATAAAAACGTTGTATGCGTTGTTATGAGAATAAAATACTTGATAATATGCGTGACTAACAGAAGGTAATCTTTTTAAAAGAATCATATCTTTTTCTAAAGTTATGGAGTCTAATTTACTTCCTTTTTTTGTGAGTAATAAACCTTTAATAAATGATGGTTTTGTTTTTTTTACGCCTTTAATTTTAACATCGGTAATTGTTTTTTCTTGAGAATGCGCTATAAAAACACAAAAAAAGAAAAGAAAAAAAAGAATATTTTTAAGTTTCATCATTCTACTTCAAAAGTTTTTTCTAATATTAAATTTATCCAATTATCATCACTCAAACCTAATACACTAACTGTATATTTATCGTCTAAAATTAGTGCTGGCGGTGTTGTTGTATTCACATTTGATTCTGTATTAGAAGTATCGTAATATTTAAACGTTTTCTCTTTTGTAAAAACGCCAGAAACAAATGCTTTCTCTTTGTCAGTTAAGGCTAAAAAATAACGTTTATTATTAACGATACCAAAATCTGACCAAGAAAATTTAGGTTTTAAAGTTTCTGTTTGTTTTATGGTTATTTCAGATTTATATTGGGTGGGTTGGGTTTTATTTTTTAATCTTACAGGATTAGAAGTATACACTTTACCATCTAATTCATAGGTTACAATACTCCAACTTTCTTCTTTATCAGTTCTAGAAAAACGTCTAAATTTTGCTCCAAAAGCAGTTTGGTCTGTTAAAATTTTTCTTCTGTAATTAGTAAGTTTTGTTTTATCTACAGTTGCGTCTTTGGTTTCATAATATCTAAATTCTCTTGCATTGGTTAGCGGATAATAATACACATAGGTTAATTCTTGATTTCCGTTTGCACTTGCTGCAAAAGAGGTTATTTTTTGAGTAGTATCAACAGTACTTTTATCTAAATATTCTTGCAAATTACCGGGTACAAAATTCTCTTGAATCACTAAATTTACCCAATTGTCTTTACTTACATCCATTAAAGTAAATTTATATTCTGCATCAAATTTTAAAGCTGGTGGCGTTTGTTTTTCGTTAATATTTAGCACTACATTAGAGGTTTTGTAATATTTAAAAAAGTTATCTTTTGTGTAAGTGCCAGATAAAAATTTATCGTCTTTTGTTTCAGAAATTACTTGAAAATAAATATCATTATCACCTACAGAATTGTGTTGCCAAGTAAATTTTGGTTCTAAAGTTTTTTGATATTCTATAGTGACTTTGTTGGTCCATATAGTAGATTTTGATGTATTTTTTAATCTTATAGGATTCGATTTGTGCAATTTTCCGTTTAAAACATAGGTTACCAAACACCAATTTTCTTCAGAACTTGTTCTAGAAAAACGTTGTAATTTACCTCCAAAAACATTTTCTATCGATAAATTTAATCTTCTGTATTTGGTAAAATCGTTTTTATCTACTTTTAAACTTTCTGCTTCATAATATCTTATATCAGTTGCTCCTACTTCTGGATAATAAAAAATATACGACAAAGCTGAATTGCCATTTGCACTTGCAGCGCAAGCAATTACTTCTCCTAAATCCTTATTTGTAAGGTTATCTATATATTCTTGTAAATTTCTAGGAACTGTAACATCGTTATCTTGAGAACAAGAAAAAACGACTAACATAAAGATTACAGAAGTTAAGAAAGTTTTAAAATTCATTTATTTTTTACATTTTAAAAGTCATAATTGGTAACGAAGAATGATTGGTAATATCTTCTGCAATACTGCCTCCAAAAATATGAGACAACCCTTTTCTTCCGTGTGTAATTATAGAAATTAAATCTGCGCCTACTGCATTAGAAAAATTAAGAATACCTTTTTCTACAGATCTGTCGCAAACATAGTGTACATTAATTAATCTATCTGTATTGCCTTCTACTTGCATTAAAAATTTAGTTGCCATTGTTTCCATTTCTGAAGTTGTTTTAAAATCTTCGTTTGGTAAATTTACATACAAAATGTGTTTTCTAGCATTTAAAAAATCAACAGTTTTAAGCATTTTTTTAAAAGCAGAAATACTTTCTTCAGAAAAATCTGTAGCAACTACAATATCAGAAAAATCTGTATTTAGCATTTCATTTTTTATCACTAAAACGGGTAGTTCTGCATATCTAACAACTTTTTCTGTGTTAGAACCTACAAAGAATTCTTTTAAACCACTTGCGCCGTGAGAACCCATAATAATTAAATCGGCATCTACTTCTTTTGCAATGGCATTTACTTCGCTAAAAACTTTATAATGTTTAATAATTGGCACAACTTTTACATCCTCTAAAAAGTCTTTTTTTAAAAAGTCTTTAAACTTTTTTTCTGTTAACTTTAAAAAAAATACTGCCTTTTCTTGTTGATATAATTCACTTTCTGTTAAAGTTACTTCTTGTATATCTAACATATGCAATGCGTAAATTGTAGCATCGTATTTTTTAGCTAAAAGCGCTGCCGTTTTTAATGCATAAATAGAATGATTTGAGAAATCTATTGGGACAATAATTTTTTTCATAATATTGGTTTTTAAGGATGCATCACAAATTTAGGGTCTTAAATTTATTTTTTTTAGGATATTTATCATATTTTATTTTTCGTGTTTACCACCGTATAATTTTCTAATTATTTGTTCTGCGGGTTTGTTTTGTGGGGTAAACATATTATTTTTTTCTCCTCCTACTTTAGAATGTTCGTAAAACCATTTCCATAAAAACCCACCTGCAAACCAATCTTCTTTCCAGAATTGATTGTGAATTGCTTGCAAACCATTAACCTGAGCTTGTAAATTTACTTTACCAGCATTTCTATTATAATTCCAAGGTTCTTTTGCTGCAAAATCTACACTTCTATAACCAAATTCTGTAAAAATTATTTTCTTTTGATATTTTTTTTGAACTCTTAAAATTTCTTTTTTATGAGGTAACCATCCTTTTTCTAATTCTACAATAGTTGGATTTTTTTTATCACTTATAGGAAAATAGGCATCTACACCTATATAATCTAATTCCCTCCAAAAAGTTACACGTTTAAATTCATCCCAATTTGCAGCATAGGTTAGTTTTCCGTTATAAACTTTTCTAATATCAATAATTAGCTTTTGCCAATATTTAGGTCTTTTTAATACAAATTTTTCTAGCTCAGTACCAATACATAAAATATCTGCTTTTAATTCTTGAGCAGCTTTGGCATAGGTTAAAATAAATTCAGCATAAGAATTCTCTAAAATTGTCCATTTTTCTTCAGAGTTCATTTCTATTTTACCTGTGTATTTTCCATCCCAAATCCAAATTTGGGGTTTTACCATAATTTTTACTTTCTTTTTTTGAAAAATTTTAGCGTATTGTAGTATTCCTGCTTTGGTTTCTCCAAACCATTGTCTTTTAGTATTGTGTATTATTTTTGGTGATGATAAATCTCTTATAAAACCAAAAGGCATCAGAGCAACATAATTGCTTTGTGCCTTTAAAACAGTAGAAATATGATTTTGATTGATTGCTTCTCTAGAGGCAACAAAACTAATTCCGTTTATTTTTTTTTCTTGACTATTACACGATATTTGAATAAATATAGCTAATAAAAAAAGGAGTTTATCTGTTTTCATAAATCTCCTAAAAATAGTACTTTTTACTAAAACAAGGCTCTTAAACCAATACTATATGTATTTCCTAAACCTTGAAAATTAAAGCCTCTTACAATATTACTATATAAAACCTCTAGGTTTAATACATCTGTAAGTTGATATTTTCCTCCAAAACCAACAGCTGTGTTGTCTTGCTCAAAATCACCAAAACGTTGAGAGTGCTGTAAAAACCCTAAAACTGTAGATTTATCACTTGGAAAATAACTCATAAATATTCCAGGAGCTACTAAGAATGTATTGTTAGCAAAACTCTTATCATCACCAAAACCATATTCAGTGTTTAACTCTGTAAATAATTGCCATTTTCCGCTAGAAAAAGTATAATCATAAAAGAATCTATTTTGAAAAGACCAAGCTGTTTGATCTAAAAATCCGTTAGGATTGTTTTTCTCATCACCTTTTTCTAATAAAGGTATGTGTATAGAAGTTTGAAAAGAAAAGTTTCCAATGTTTTCAAAAGGTTGAATTTTTATAGAAGGAGCAATAGAAGATATACCTGTTCTATCTCCAGAACTAAAGACAGAAAACGCACTTTTACCTCCAAAAGTATTAGAACGATATTCTATAACACCACCAATATTAACACGATTACTTTCAGAAATTCCAGTAAATACCTCTAGAGTGGACGTAAAATAATTTTCTCTAGCAATATTTTTAGAGTTACTATTGTTCTCTCCTGTTTGTTTTGTTTGTGTATACAAACCATTAAAAAACTTAATATCCCACTGACCTTTATTTAATAATTTAGAGGGTGTGTACGTTTGTATATTGCTTTTATTAGTATCATTATCATCTTGTGCATAAGATTGTAAGCTAAGAATTAAGATAAACGTAAAAGCGATTTTAAAAATATTTTGTTTCATTTTATTTAAATTATTTTTTTGAATTATCATTTGAATTACATCCTAAGTCTATATATTTTAAAACTTCTTACAAAGTTATTTTTTAGCTTCTTTATTTAAAATCGTTCTAAACTACATTTTCATTTTAAGTTCTTAACTTTCGCTTCGACATAATTTGCACAAACAATTATTTATGAAACACATTGTAATTATTGGTAATGGAATTTCTGGAGTTACCGCTGCTAGACATATTAGAAAAAATTCTGATACTAAAATAACCATAGTCTCTGCAGAAACAAAATACTTCTTTTCTAGAACAGCATTAATGTATGTTTATATGGGACATATGAAGTTTGAGCATACACAACCCTATGAAAATTGGTTTTGGAAAAAAAATAAAATTGATTTAAAAGAAGGATTTGTTGGTAAAATAAATACCGATAACAAAATATTAGAATTTACCAATGGTGAACATCTTACTTACGATAAACTAATTATTGCAACAGGCTCTAAACCTAACAAATTTGGTTGGCCAGGACAAGATTTAGAGGGTGTTATGGGCATGTACCACAAACAAGATTTAGAAAAATTAGAAAAATATGCTCCTAATAAAGAAAAATGTAAAAGAGCAGTAATTGTAGGTGGCGGATTAATAGGAATAGAATTGGCAGAAATGTTAAGAAGCAGAGACATTCCTGTAACATTTTTGGTTCGCGAATCGAGTTTTTGGAACGGTGTTTTACCAGCCCAAGAATCCGAAATGATTAACCAACATATTAAAGAACATCATATAGACTTGCGTTTAAGCACAAACTTAAAAGAAATAAAATCTGATGAATTTGGACAAGTAAAATCTGTAATTATAGAAGAAACTGGCGAAGAAATTTTCTGTGATGTTGTTGGCTTAACTGCTGGTGTTTCACCAAATATCAACTTTATAAAAGATAGTAAAATAGATACAAAACGTGGTGTTTTGGTCAACCGTTTTTTAGAAACCAATATTAAAGATATTTATGCCATAGGCGATTGTGCAGAACAACACAATGCTATTAATCAGCGTAGAAATATAGAAGCAGTTTGGTATACAGGACGTATGATGGGAGAAACTGTTGCGCAAACTATTTGCGGCAAAAAAACAGCATATAAACCTGGCAACTGGTTTAATTCTGCAAAGTTTTTAGACATAGAATATCAAACCTATGGTTGGGTGTTTAGTGAGCGAGATAAAAAAGAAAATGAAGCATATTTTCAATGGAAACATCCAAAGGAAAATATATGTTTAACCATTTCTTTTGATAAAAATACACGTCAATTTTTAGGAATAAACACTTTCGGAATTAGAATGCGTCACAAAATTTTTGATCAGTGGCTAAACCAAAAACAATCTGTAGAATACATTTTAGAATATTTAGCAGATGCTAATTTTGATCCAGAATTTTACAAATTGCACGAAACTGAAATTGTGGCAAAATTCAATAAAGAAAACAACACAAACATTCAGTTAAAAAATAAAAGTTGGAAACGAATTTTTAGTAAAGCTTAAAAGATTATGAAAACAATAAAATACTCAGGTTTAGTAAACTTTTTAGTAGGATTAGCCTTTTTTACAGGAACAATTTTTACAGGTTCTTTTAGTTTAACCCAATCAGAATTAGATACTTTTATACAAGAAAAAGGTTATAAAAGTGAGGTTATTAAAGTACAACTAAAAAAAGCTGTTGTAACTGATAAAGCTTTAAACATTTTCCAATTTTCTAGCAATGTTAGAAAAGCCTTTAAAACTTCAAATAATTTTTATGACAATTTAATTGCAAAATATGATGCAGAAAAAAATTGGGATAAAAAAGGTGAACAATATCAATATAAAATCTACGGAAAACCACACACTTTAAGTTATGAGTTGGCTAAAAAAGCGGGTAAAGGTTTTACTAAAGAAAATCCAGGATTAGCTTGGTTTTTAACTTTTGGATTGGGCATTATTGGCGCATTAATGTTCATTCTTCCAAACCTTATTTTGTTAGGAAAACCAGGTATAAAAAACGACGGAATTTATTTAGAATCTGCAACCAATAGAGGTTGGATTGCTTGGTTGGTCTTAATCTATTTGGTAACTTTTTATTTGCTCTTATATTTTATGCCAGATTATGTTGTAAACTGGACCTACATTTTAGACCCAATTAGCAACTTTTTAAACGGAGGTAACGCAAGCCAATGGTTTGTTTACGGATTCTTGTATTGTACAATTATGTTGGTAATGGGCGCAAGAATGTACATTAAATACAGACATAATAAATATCAAATTGTAAGAACAACTTCGGTATTATTTTTTCAAATTGTTTTTGCATTTTTAATTCCAGAAATTATGACCAGCTTAAATATGCCAGGTTACGATTTTAAAAATGCCTTTCCTTTAGATTATGATTTCTTTTTTGAATGGAATTTAGACGCGCTTAAAAGCAGTGGCGCAATAGGAATATTTATTTTAGTTTGGGGCATCATTTTAACCCTAGTAATCGTTCCTGTTATGGTGTATTTCTTCGGAAAAAGATGGTACTGTTCTTGGGTTTGTGGTTGTGGTGGTTTAGCAGAAACTTTAGGAGATCCTTACAGACAACTTTCTAATAAAAGTTTAAATGCCTGGAAATTAGAAAGATGGTTAATTCATTCTGTTTTAGTTTTTTCTTTGCTGATGACACTCGTAACTTTATATTGTTATTTTTCTGGAGCAGATTCCTTTATTGGCATTAAATCTCAATGGATTAAAGACACCTACAGTTTCTTAATTGGCGCTTGGTTTGCAGGAGTTATTGGTACTGGTTTTTATCCAATTTTTGGTAATCGTGTTTGGTGTAGATTTGGTTGTCCTTTAGCGGCATATTTAGGTTTGGTGCAGCGTTTTAAATCGCGATTTAGAATTACTACAAATGGCGGACAATGTATTTCTTGCGGAAACTGTTCAACCTATTGTGAACAAGGAATTGATGTACGTTCTTACGCTCAAAAAGGAGAAAATATTGTACGTGCAAGTTGTGTTGGTTGTGGAATCTGTTCTGCTGTTTGTCCAAGAGGCGTTTTAAAATTAGAAAACGGACCAGAAGAAGGAAGAATAAATCCTACAGAAATTTTATTAGGAAATGATGTTGATTTAATGAATCTGCTAAACAAAAAATAATGATTAAAAAATGTTTTTCATATATTTTATTGTTAATGAGTTTAACTGTTTTTTCTCAAAAAAAATATCACAAAGAATATTATAAAGACGGTAATATAAAAGAAGAAGGTTGGCTTTTAAATGATGCTAAAATTAATTATTGGAAGTTTTATTATAAAAATGGAAATACTAAAAAAGAAGGGCATTATAAAAACAATTTAGAAACTAAATATTGGTACTTTTACGGCAAAGATTCTTCAATAAAAAAAGAAGGACATTATAAAAACGGTAGCAAAAATAATTGGTGGTTATTTTATGATAATAAAGGGTTTGTAAAACATAAATGTCAACTAAAAAACAATAAAAAAAACGGATATTGTTTAATCTATTCCAAAAGAAAATTGGTGAAAGCTTCTAAATACAAAAACGGTAAAAAAATAAAAGAATGGACAGATTTTTCATCCTTTAAAAATGAAAACAATCTAAATGATTTAAGATAATGCAACCAATTATAAAAGTTATTATACCTGCTTATAATGAGCAAGATTCTATTGGCAATGTAATTAACGATATTCCTAAAATTGTTGATGAAATTATTGTTGTTAGCAACAATTCTACCGATAATACAGAAATAAACGCAAAAAATGCTGGCGCAACTGTTTTATCAGAAAACAAAAAAGGGTATGGTTATGCTTGTTTAAAAGGAATGGAACACATTTCTCATCAAAAAAACAAACCCAATATTATTGTTTTTTTAGATGGAGATTATTCTGATTATCCAGAACAACTAACAGAATTAGTTGCTCCTATCATTAATAAAAATATCGATTTTGTAATTGGTGCTAGAGTAAAAGAATTGCGCCAAAATGGCTCTATGACACCTCAGCAAATTTTCGGAAATTGGTTAGCCACTTTTTTAATGAAACTCTTTTTTGGAGCAAAATTTACAGATTTAGGACCTTTTAGAGCCATAAAATACGATAAACTTTTAGCTCTAGAAATGGAAGATAAAACCTATGGTTGGACAGTTGAAATGCAATTAAAAGCCTTAAAACAAAAACTAACTTATACAGAAATTCCAGTAAAATATAGAAATAGAATTGGCTTTTCTAAAGTTTCTGGCACCGTAAAAGGAAGTATATTTGCAGGCATAAAAATATTAAGTTGGATTTTTAAATACAGTTTTAAATAGTGGCTTTAGTTTACATCATCATCATCATTTATTCAATAGCATTAGCGCTTATTTTTATGTATGCATTAGCGCAGTTAAACCTGTTGTTTAATTACATAAAAGCAATTAAACAGAAAGACAAATCAGCAAAATTTGATTTCTCAAACCCTAATGAAACTCCTTATGTAACCATACAATTACCAGTTTATAATGAGTTGTATGTTATGGATCGTTTGCTTAAAAACATTGCAAAACTAGAATATCCAAAAGAAAAATTAGAAATTCAAGTTTTAGACGATTCTACTGATGAATCTGTAGAAACTACAGCAAAACTCATCAAAAAAATTAAAGCATCAGAAATTGACATTCAACATATTAGAAGAACCAACAGAAAAGGTTTTAAAGCTGGCGCATTAAAAGAAGGTTTAAAAATTGCGAAAGGTGAATTCATTGCCATTTTTGATGCCGATTTTTTACCGCAAACAGACTGGTTGTTAAAAACGGTTCCTTATTTTAAGAACCCAGAAATTGGTGTGGTGCAAACACGTTGGGGGCATATCAACAGAAATTATTCTACACTTACAAAAATTCAAGCTTTTGCTTTAGATGCTCATTTTACTTTAGAACAAGTGGGTAGAAATAGCAAAGGACATTTTATCAATTTTAACGGTACAGCTGGTGTTTGGCGTAAAGAATGTATTTATGATGCTGGTAATTGGGAAGGAGATACACTTACAGAAGATTTAGATTTAAGCTACAGAGCGCAATTAAAAAACTGGAAATTTAAATATTTAGTAGATGTTGAAACTCCTGCAGAATTGCCTGTGGTTATTAGTGCTGCAAGATCGCAACAATTTAGATGGAACAAAGGTGGAGCAGAGAATTTTCAGAAAATGATGAAACGCATTATAAAAAGTAAAAACGTTTCTTTTAAAACAAAAATTCATAGTTTATTACACTTACTAAACAGCTCTATGTTTACGTGTATTTTTTTGGTGGCAGTTTTAAGCATCCCTATGTTATACATAAAAAATGAATATGCTCATTTAAAAAATTATTTTTATGTGATGAGCTTTTTTGTAATTAGTTCTATCATATTTTTTATCTGTTATTGGTATATGTTTAAGAATATTTATGGTGGTGGATTTCTAAAATTTATAAAGTATATAGGATCCTTTTTTACATTCTTTTCTATTGCAATGGGTTTTTCTTTGCACAATACAATTGCAGTTTTAGAAGGTCATTTTGGTAAAAAAAGTGAGTTTGTAAGAACTCCAAAATTCAACATTAAAAACTTAAAAGATGGTTGGAAAGACAATAAATACATTAAAAAGAAACCCTCTATTCACGTTGTTTTAGAAGGTTTATTGGCTGTCTATTTTGTTTTTGGAATGTACAGTGCTTTTATTGTTGGAGATCAAGGTGGAGATTTTGGTTTATTTCCTTTTCATCTTATGCTTTTTGTAGGTTTTAGTTATGTGTTTTTTAAATCTATTTTCTCTAAAGCCTAATGTCTTTTTCATCAAAATATAAAGATGTATTACTCATATTTTTAAGCACAATTCTCTATTTTATATTTGCTTATTTTTTAGAAAGAACTGCGTTTAATAAACTCCTGTTTTTATGGTTTTCTTTATTTGGATGTTTTTATTTTATCCTAAAAAGTAAAACCATAAACACCTCAACTTTAGTTGGGTTAGCAATACTTTTCCGATTAATTTTTCTGTTTGCAACACCAAATTTATCGCAAGATTTTTACAGATTTATTTGGGATGGAAGAATGATTTTTGAAGGATTAAATCCGTATTTATCTTTACCAGAAACTTTTATACAGCAAGGTAAACCACCTGTTTTTGAAGCCTATAATTTATATAAAGGAATGGGTGAAATGAATGGAAGTCATTACACAAATTACCCACCTATAAATCAGTTATGTTTTTTAATTGCAGCTTTATTTGCAAACAAAAGTATTTTTGGGGCTGTAATTGTGTTAAGAATCATTATTATTTTGGCTGATATTGGAATTCTATATTTTGGAAAGAAGTTATTGGAAAGATTAAATTTACCAATTAAAAATATTTTTTGGTACGCTTTAAATCCTTTTATTATTATAGAAATGACAGGCAATTTACACTTTGAACCTGTCATGTTATTTTTCTTGGTTTGTAGCTTGTATAAATTGCATCAACAAAAATGGATTTGGGCTGCAATTTTATTGGCTTCTGCTGTTTCTGTTAAGTTAATTCCATTATTGTTTTTGCCTTTGTTTTATCAATGGTTTGTAAAATTTAACAAACATAATATCAGTCTGTCATTCCTGCGAAGGCAGGAATCTAAACAAATTTCACTAAGGATTCCTGCCTTCGCAGGAATGACAAAACTAATCAGTTTTTACATAATTGTTTTAACAACAGTAATTCTCCTTTTTCTTCCATTTTATTCATCAGAATTAATTGCTAACTATTCTAACTCTGTTGGTTTATGGTTTAAAAATTTTGAGTTTAACGCCAGTTTTTATTATGTTTTTAGAGAAATTGGTTATCTATTTAGAGGCTATAACGAAATTGCAATTATTGGAAAAATCACCCCAATTTTAACCATTTTGTTTCTATTGATAATTACTTTTTTTAGAAAAAACAAAACACTAACTCAATTAATAACTGCATTATTATTTGCAATCTGTTTTTACTATTTTACAGCTACAACTGTACATCCTTGGTATTTAGCAACTCCATTAATTTTATCGATTTTTACTAAATATCGTTTTCCTGTAATTTGGACAATAGTTATCATTTTAAGTTATCAAGCTTACGCAAACAACCCTTGGCAAGAAAACTTATGGTTTGTTGCCACAGAATATCTGGTTGTTTTTAGTTATTTATTTTTCGAAGTTCGAAAAAAAACGAATATTATGAAATTGTAAAATAATCATTTTTACACGCTATATTCTTAGATTTTTGTATTTTAGAGGTTAATTTTTATCAGTATATGAAAAGACTTACTATTAAAGACATTGCTCAAGAATTTAAAGTTTCTATTTCCACGGTATCTAAAGCCCTGAATGATAGCTATGAAATTAGTGTAAGTACTAAAGAAAAGATTCAGAAATACGCAAAAGAACACAACTACAAGCCTAATTTTAATGCTTTAAGTTTAAAGAATAGACAGACAAAAACTATTGGAATCATTATTCCTAATATGTTAAATTACTTTTTTGCACAAGTTTTTAATGGGATAGAAAAAGTAGCAAATGATAGAGGTTATAAAATTATTTCTTGTATTTCTAATGAATCTTTTGATAAAGAAGTAGAAACCATAGAAATGCTTTCTAACGGAAGCATAGATGGGTTTATTTTATCTTTAGCAGAAGAAACTGTATCTAAAAACGAATTTAATCATTTTAAAGAAGTTTTAAATAACGGAACCCCTATTGTAATGTTTGATAGAGTTGCCGATAATTTAGAATGCGACAAAGTGGTAACAGATAATTTTGATAGCGCCAGAAGCACAGTTGGGTATTTAGTAAAATCGGGGCATCAAAATATTGCTTTTGTTTCTACAATTAGCAATTTAGAAATTGGAAGAAGAAGACAATTAGGCTATTTAAAAGGTTTAGATGATCATAATATTAAACCCGATAAAAACCTTCTAATTTCTATTGATGATAATTATAAAAATTACGAAAAAATATTAGAACCAATTCTAAAAAATAATACAATTGATAGTGTTATTGCTACTGATGAATCTTCTGCAATTGCAGCAATGAAAGTAGCTATAAAACAAGGACATAAAATACCAGAAAATTTCTCTGTAATTTCTTTTTCTAACGGAATTTTAGCAAGACACTCTAGCCCAAAAATGACAACCGTAAGTCAGCATGGAGAAATTATGGGGGCAACTGCCGCAGAAATGCTTATTAACAGACTAGAAGACAAATCTGAAATTAAGAAAAAACCTGAAACCATTGTTGTAAAAACAGATTTGGTAGAAAGAAATTCTACTAAAAAAATCTTATAAAGAACATATCTTTTGAACCTATCTAAAGTAAAATTAGTGGTTTCTGATATGGATGGAACACTACTAAATTCTAAAGGAGAAGTAAGTAATTTATTCTTTAAATTGTTCCAGAAATTACAACAACAAAACATTTTTTTTGTAGTAGCAAGTGGCAGGCAATACAACAGCATTATACATAAATTAAATGCTATTAAAAATGATATTTTTGTAATTGCAGAAAATGGAGGAATCACAAAAAAAGGAAATGAAACACTTTTACTAAACGCACTTTCCGCCGCAAAAATTAAAACAATTATTCCTGTTTTAAGAACTATAAATGATGCCCATATTGTTTTATGCGGAAAAAACGCTGCTTTTATAGAATCTAAAAATCAAGAATTTATTGCACTTTTTCAAGAATATTATCATAATTATACCATTGTTGATGATTTAACTAAAATTTCGAACAATGAAGATTTTTTAAAAATTGCAATTTATCATAATACATCTTCAGAAAAATTTATTTATCCAAAAGTAAAAGATTTTCAAAATGATTTACTAATTAAAATTTCTGGTAAAAATTGGTTAGATATTTCTGATAAAAAAGCCAACAAAGGTTTTGCTTTAAGAGAAGTTCAACAGATTTTAAATATTTCTAAAGAAGAAACTTTGGTCTTTGGTGATTATCATAATGATATAGAAATGCTACAAGAATCTCATTTTAGTTTTGCTATGAAAAACGCACATTCAGATATTAAAAATATTGCCAATTACGCTACAGAAAGTAATGATAATTTTGGTGTTGAAAAAGTTTTAGAAAAGTTGATTTTATCTAAAAGTTAAACTCCAAAAGCAGAAAGCACTAACTTTCTACTACCACCATAATTTCTGTGTTCGCAAAGATAAATACCTTGCCAAGTGCCAAGGTTTAGTTTGCCATTTGTAATAGGAATTTCTAGAGAATTTCCTAATAAAGAAGCTTTAATATGCGCAGGCATATCATCACTACCTTCATAAGTATGTTTGTAATAATTTGCATTTTCTGGAACCATTATATTAAAATGATTTTCAAAATCTAGAAGCACAGTTGGGTCTGCATTTTCATTTAAAGTCAAACTTGCAGATGTGTGTTTTATAAATACTTTTAAGAACCCTTTTTTAATACTATTAATTTCAGAAAACTGAGACAAAATTTCATTTGTTACCAAATGAAATCCTCTTTTGTAGTTCTTAAGACTTATTTCTTTTTGTTCGAAAATCATAATTAAACTTCTATAGAAACCACCAAACCTTCATTGGCTCTCACATTAAAAACAGTTTCATCATCAAAAATTAAATATTGTCCTTTTATACCCACTAATTTCCCTGAATAAATGAGTGTTTTTATCAAATTTAAACTCTTTGGTTTTTTGGGATATTTTTGTACAGGAAAATTTAAATTGGTTTCAGTATTGTTTTCTATAAAATATGCTAAAGCTTGTTTAGGTATGTATTGTTTTAGTTTATCTCTCCATTCTACCAAGTTTTCATCTTCAACATCATTCTTTAACATTTTGCGCCAATTGGTTTTGTCTGCAACGTGTTCTTTTAAAGCAACTTCTGTAATTCCTGCCAAATATCTGTTAGGAACTTCAACAATTTCTATAGCTTCGTGCGCACCCTGATCTATCCAACGTGTTGGCACTTGCTGTTTTCTAGTAACACCTACTTTTACGTTGCTAGAATTTGCTAAATACACAATATGAGGTTGTAATTGCACTTTTTTCTCGTATTCTAAATCTCTATCTTCTATGTCTAAATGTGCTTTGCTTAATTCAGGTCGCATAATCCAATCTCCAGCATTTGGCGTTTCAAAAAAGCATGATTTGCAAAATCCTTGTCTATAAATTTGTTTATCTAAATGACAATTTAAACATTCGTATTTTACAAAAGAAAGTGTAAGTTCTTTGTTTATCAACTGATTCATATTCATAAAATCAGTTTTCATATCTAAATAATACTGAATTTCATCAGCATTTTCAGTCATCATTTTTTTTAAAACTCCTTGATAAATCATATAAAATTTTACTATTTTTATCTAATTATTTTTCGTCATTACGAGTATAACGAAGTAATCTGTTAATTTAAAAATGAGATTGCTTCAAAATTATTTTTTTTTGCAATGACATTAAACAAACTTACGAATTTTCTATGGCGTTTCAGATTATCAATTCTATAATTTCTTGGTTTTTAAAGAAACGAAAACATCAAATGGAGTTGTTTTTAAAATATCCTAATGATGTTCAAAACGAATTACTTTTAAAACTTTTACAAACTGCCAAAAACACAGAATTTGGTAAAAACAAAGGGTTTTCTAAGATAAAAACTTATAAAGATTTTAAAAAAAAGGTTCCTATTCAAAAATACGAAACTTTTGAACCTCTAATTGAAAGATGCAGAAAAGGAGAACAAAACTTATTTTGGCCAACACATATAAAATGGTTTGCAAAATCTAGTGGAACCACCAATGCAAAGAGCAAATTTATACCCGTTTCTGATGAAGCTTTAGAATATTGCCATATGAAAGCGGGTAAAGATATGTTGTGTTTGTACATTAATAATAATGAGGAAACGCAACTTTTTACGGGTAAAGGTTTAAAACTTGGAGGTAGCTCTGAAGTCTATAAAGACAATAATTCTTATTTTGGAGATTTGTCTGCAATCATCACAGAAAACTTACCTTTTTGGGCAGATTTTAGTTCAGCTCCAAGTCAAGAAGTGGCTTTAATGAGCGAATGGGAAACTAAAATGGAAGCGATTATTGATGAAACTATTCATGAAGATATTACAAGCTTGGTAGGCGTACCTAGTTGGATGTTGGTTTTATTAAACAGAGTTTTAGAAAGAACAGGAAAAAACAATATTTTAGAAGTTTGGCCCAATTTAGAAGTCTATTTTCATGGTGGTGTAAACTTTAATCCTTATAGAGAACAGTATAAAAAAATTATCCCAAAAGCAGATTTTAAATATTATGAAACTTACAACGCATCAGAAGGTTTTTTTGCCATTCAAGACAGAAATAACTCTAAAGAATTGTTGTTGATGTTAGACTACGGAATTTTCTATGAATTTATACCAATGTCTAAATATAATGATGAAGATTCTGATGCAATTTCTATTTCTGATGTAGAAATGGGTATTGATTACGCGCTTGTGATTACCACAAATGGCGGATTATGGAGGTATTTAATTGGTGATACTATCAGATTTACATCTTTAGATCCTTATAGAATTAAAATTACTGGAAGAACCAAACATTATATTAATGTTTTTGGTGAAGAGCTAAACATAGAAAATGTTGAAGATGCATTAAAATTAACTTGCGAAAAAACAAACTCTTTAATTAAAGAATATACAGTGGGTCCTATTTTTATGGAAGGCAACAAAAAAGGCGGCCATGAATGGATTATTGAATTTACAAAAGCTCCTGAAAACATTTCTTATTTTACAGAAATTTTAGACAATGCTTTAAAATCTATCAACTCAGATTATGAGGCAAAACGTTATAAAAATATGACTTTGGCATTGCCAAAAATTCACATTGCAAAAGAAGGACTTTTTTATGATTGGCTAAAGAAAAATGATAAATTAGGAGGACAACACAAAGTGCCAAGATTATCGAACAAAAGAGATTTTATTGAAGAACTTTTAAACTTATAAAAGTTATTGAACGTGAGTTCGATATATTATTTATTGATAATCAATTAGTTAGTTGTTTTTTGGTGCGCAGATGTCATTCAGACGAAGAATGAGGAAGAATCTCATTAAGATTGAGATTTCTCATCACTCGTACCTCGTTCTTTCGAAATGACAAAACACTGATAATAAGAGATATAGCACCTCAATATAATTCTATGTTATATTGAACTCCTTTAGATTAGCTTTTAATATTTAAATATCCTAGAATAGCAGTTATCAAAAAACATAAATACTTCTTTTTAGAACTTTAAGGTCTAAGCTCTCAATATCTTTTCTTGTCTTGGTATAAAAAAAATTGAGATTTTGTGTTTCTACAATTAATGGATTCATAATTTGGTTTTACTAGTTTACTTATACTGTAAACGAACCAATTAAGAAATTGTAACAATTAAGTTTTTATTTTTTACGTTCTACAACGTAATCTATCATTGTTAAAAGAGAATCTTTATAACGTGAAGTTGAATAGTTTTCTAAGATAGCCAAAGCTTTATTTTTGTAGTCATTCATTTTAGAAATGGTGTACGCTATTCCTCCATTTTCTTTTACAAAAGCAATGACTTCTTTTACCCTTTTTTTATCTTTATTGTATTTTTTGATTGAATTTATCAACCAACTTTTTTCTTTAGCAGAACAATTATTTAATGTGTAAATTAAAGGCAAAGTCATTTTTTGTTCTTTAATATCTATACCTGTTGGTTTCCCAATTTTATCATCAGTATAATCAAATAAATCATCTTTAATCTGAAACGCAATACCAATATATTCTCCAAACTTTCTCATTTGCTGAATGGTTTCTTGATTTGCCCCAACAGAAGCCGCTCCAATACCACAACAAGCCGCAATTAGAGTGGCCGTTTTTTGTCTGATAATATCAAAATAAATACCTTCTGTAATATCTAGTTTTCTTGCTTTTTCTATTTGAAGTAATTCGCCTTCACTCATTTCACGAACCGCTATCGAAATTAATTTTAGCAAATCAAAATCTTCATTATCAATAGATAACAACAATCCTTTTGATAGTAAAAAATCTCCAACTAAAACTGCAATTTTATTTTTCCAAAGTGCATTTACAGAGAAAAAACCTCTTCTTCTATTACTATCATCAACCACATCATCATGTACCAAAGTTGCAGTATGAATTAATTCTACTACAGATGCTCCTCTGTAAGTACGCTCATCAAAACCACCGTTAGAAACCATTTTTGCTACTAAAAAAACAAACATTGGTCGCATTTGTTTTCCTTTTCTACGAACAATATAATAGGTAATTCTGTTTAAAAGCGGAACTTTAGATAACATAGCATCTTTGAATTTTTTCTCAAAGAGTTCCATCTCATTTTTAATAGGCAATTTTATAAGTTCTACTGGTTTCATCTATGCTATACTGTTTTCAGAATCAATTGTCAAAAATACGAAATAAAAGAAGACCTCACAGGTTTTAAAAACCTGTGAGGTCTTGGTAATTCTTACGATTTATTTGCCAATTGCCCACAAGCAGCATCAATGTCTTTCCCTCTACTCCTTCTTACATTTACAGTAATATTGTGCATTTCTAAATTGGAAATATAATTGTTTATTGCTGATGATTTTGCTTGTTGAAAATCGCCATCATCTATAGGATTGTACTCTATTAAATTTACTTTACAAGGCACATATTTGCAAAAATCTACCAAAGCTTTTATGTCTTCTTTTTGGTCATTAATACCATTCCAAACAACGTATTCGTAAGTAATGGCACGTTTTGTTTTTGCATACCAATATTGTAAAGATTCTTTTAATTCGGCTAAATTCATCTTGCTATTAAATGGCATTATTGATGTTCTAACTTCATCTATAGCAGAATGTAAAGAAACTGCTAAATTAAATTTAACTTCTTCATCTGCCATTTTTTTTATCATTTTTGGCACACCAGAAGTTGATACTGTAATTCTTTTTGATGACATTCCTAAACCTTCTGGAGAAGTTATCATTTCTATAGATTTTAGCACATTTTTGTAGTTCATTAAAGGTTCTCCCATTCCCATAAAAACAATGTTGGTCAACTTTTTATAATGATACAATCTACTTTGTTTGTCTATGACAACCACTTGATCGTAAATTTCATCTGGATTTAAATTACGCATTCTTTTTAAACGCGCAGTGGCACAAAACTTACAATCTAAACTACAACCTACTTGACTAGAAACACAGGCTGTTGTTCTTTTTTCTGTGGGAATTAAAACGGATTCTACCACCAAACCATCGTGTAATTTAATTCCGTTTTTTATTGTGCCATCTTTGCTTTTTTGCATCGAATCTACTTTTATGTGATTGATGACAAAGTTTTCTGCTAACATTTCTCTAGTTTGTTTAGAGATGTTAGTCATATCTTCGAAAGTATGTAAAGACTTGCTCCAAAGCCATTCGTAAACTTGGTTTCCACGAAAAGCTTTATCACCATTATCAGCAAAAAAATCTCTTAATTGTTCTTTGGTTAAGGCTCTTATGTCTTTTTTTTTAGTCAAAATAAAATATTAAAAGATTGAACTATTTAATGATTAAAAAATTACATCTGCAAAAATACACATAAATTCTAGGTTACTCTAGTAGCTTTTAAATAAGCCCGCGTTAGCGATTGAAACGGCATCCTTTTTTGAGGCACGAAAAAAAGATATAGTGAAAAGCGCGACCTTTTTAGGGAACGCCCAAATAAAAAAAGACTGACAATAAATAACTGCCAGTCTTTAATTTTTGATCTTTAAATTCTTTAATGAATTATATAATTAACATTGCGTCTCCGTAAGTAGAAAATCTATATTTTTCTTTTACAGCTTCTTTATAAGCTTCCATTAAAAAATCATATCCTGCAAATGCTGCTGCCATCATCATTAATGTGGATTTTGGTGAGTGAAAATTAGTAATCATTGCATTGGCAATACTAAATTCATAAGGAGGAAAAATAAATTTATTTGTCCACCCGTTAAAAGCATTTAATTGCTGATTTGACGAAACTGAAGATTCGATAGTTCTCATAACTGTTGTACCAACTGCGCAAATTCTCTTTTTATCTTTTTTTGCTGCGTTTATTTTATTAGCAGTAGCTTCAGGAATATCTATTTTTTCAGAATCCATTTTATGTTTAGATAAATCTTCTACTTCTACCGGACTAAAAGTTCCTAAACCAACATGCAAAGTCATTTCAGAAAAATCTACTCCTTTAATTTCTAAGCGTTTTAATAAGTGTTTAGAAAAATGTAATCCTGCAGTTGGTGCTGCAACAGCACCTTCGTGTTTTGCATAAATAGTTTGATAGCGTTCTTCGTCTGAAGCTTCTACTTCTCTGTTAATTGCTTTTGGTAAAGGAGTTTCTCCTAATTCTAATAGTTTTGCTCTAAATTCTTCATAGCTTCCATCAAACAAGAAACGTAAGGTTCTACCTCTAGAGGTTGTATTGTCTATTACTTCTGCAACTAAACTATCGTCTTCACCAAAAAATAACTTGTTTCCTATTCTTATTTTTCTTGCAGGATCTACTAAAACATCCCACAATCTATTTTCTGCATTTAATTCTCTCAGTAAAAAAACTTCTATTCTAGCTCCTGTTTTTTCTTTATTACCATACATTCTTGCAGGAAAAACTTTGGTATTATTCAACATCATTACATCGCCTTCTTCAAAGTAATCAATAACATCTTTAAATAATTTGTGTTCTATTGTTTGTTTTTCTCTATTTAATACCATTAAGCGAGACTCATCTCTATGTTCTGCAGGATATTCTGCTAACAATTCTTCTGGTAAATCGAATTCAAAATGTGATAATTTCATAAAATATTATTGGCTATAAAAGCGGCAAATATACGATATCGAAATAGGCGTTGTCAAGTGTTTAGCCAGATAATTTAAAGTTCATCTATTTTAACACCCAATTGCTGCATATCTTTCCAGAATTTTTGGTACGATTTTGTAACCACTTCTGCATCTAAAATTTTTATAGGAACTTTTATAGCTAGAGGCGCAAAAGCCATTGCCATTCTATGATCGTTATAGGTTTCTATAGCAATATTTTTATTGATAATTGATGATTTTTCTAAATGTAAACTTTTCTCTGTAACAAAAATGGTTGCTCCTAATTTTGTTAGCTCATCATTTAAAGCCACTAACCTATCCGTTTCTTTAATTTTAAGTGTATGTAAACCTGATAAATCACAAGCTATTCCTTCAGAAAAACAAGTAACAGCAATAGTTTGTGCAATATCTGGCGCATTTTTTAAATTTACTTCTAAAGTTTCTAAATTGCTTTCTTTTTCTTTTTTTAAAGTGATAAAATTATTGCCAAAAGTTGTAGAAACTCCAAAATGTTGGTAAATTTCTGCCAAACAAGAATCTCCTTGTAGGCTTTCTTTTTTATAAGCTGATAATTTTATTTCTGAACCAATCTCTGCAGATGCAATTATTGAAAAAAAGTAACTTGCAGAAGACCAATCTGATTCTACAACAACAGTTTGTTCTTCTATGGTTTTCTTAGGAAGAGCTTTTATAATATTTTTTTCAAAACTGGTTTTAATTCCTAATTGATTTAACAGACTCAAAGTCATATTTATATAAGGTACAGAGGTTGTTTTGCCAACCAATTCTATTTCTAAACCATTTTCTAATTTAGAAGCAACTAATAACAAAGAAGAAATGTACTGACTACTTACATTACCATTAATTTGCACTTTGTTTTTTGTAATTCTTTTTCCTTTAATTCTAATTGGTGGGTATCCTACTTTATCTTGGTAAGTAATTTCTGCACCTAAGTCTTTTAATGCATTTACTAAGATTTCTATGGGTCTGTTTTGCATTCTTTTAGAACCTGTTAAAACCACTTCTCTGCTTTCTTTTATTGCAAAATACGAAGTTAAAAAACGCATTGCAGTTCCTGCGTGTCCAATATTTACAATTTCATTAGTTGTAGAAAGTGCGTGTTGCATGTGCACAGAATCATCAGAATCTGATAAGTTTTCAATTTTAATTTCTGGAAATAAGTTCTGAAGAATTAACAATCTATTAGATTCACTTTTAGAACCAGAAATTGTAATTTCCTCTTTTATTTTTTTATCCTCTAAAACATTTAACAATATGTCCATCCCAAAAATTGATTTTAATTCTTACTTATAATACTCTAAATTAATAACTTACCTCAATGAAAAAATTCTTTTTCTGGCAATTTGCCTCTTTTTATCTGCAAACGTCAAAGTTAATGCACAAAAAAAATCTACCAAAGTTTCTGACGAATATTTTAGTGCAATTAAATGGCGAAATATTGGGCCATTTAGAGGAGGAAGAAGTACTGCAGTTACAGGTGTTTCAGGTAAAGAAAATCTTTTTAATCAAGGTTGTAATTGGTAATAAAGTATGGAAAACTTAAATATCTTAACACATTTAAATTAGTTAGATGAATCAATTTAAAAACGAAGAATAACAAATTTGTCGCTCTTTTTAATTCTTATTTTTCTATTCTAAAAATTATTAATAGTTTTACACTTTAACCCCTATAAAATCTTTTTTTTGATGAAGAAAAAAATCATCTTCGCAAGTATCCTATTTTTATTAATTACAGTTTCTAGTCAAGTTATATTTCATTTAGACATTAATAGACAATTTTACGATGCAAAAATTATTAATACTTCTGGTAAACAAAGAATGTATAGTCAGCAAATTACTAAGATTGCTTTGTATGCAAATGAAGTTAAAGACTTATATAGATATTATATAGATTTAGACTCACTCTCTGCTATTGTTGATGATTTTACACAAGATAATTACTATATAGAAAACATTACTTCTAAAAACTTTAAAAACGAAATTACAGATGCGCTTTTTAAAGAAAACCAAGTGTATTTTAAAAGGATGATAAATGCCGCTAACCAAACAATTGACAATCCTAATAATCAAGAAATTTTCGAACATTTTGTTAAAGAAATAAAAGCCAATGAAGCCAATTTTTTATCAACAATGGATAGATTGGTAAATGAATATCAATCTATTTCAGAAAGAAAAATAAAAGGTTTTAAAAAGATTTTAACGCTTTACGGAATTATAACTATACTCTTTTTAATAGCTGTTGTTTGGCTAATAATTATACCATTATATAAGAAAACAAAAAACTTAGAAGCAAATTAATTTCTATTCCTTTTTGTTAGCATTATTTCATATTCTTATTGGTCATATACATACCGTAAAGTGTACTAAAAACTATTTTAAATCCAAAAAAGTTTTTCCATTTGCCATCGGCAAAATTATTTTTATTGAGTGTTTCAAAATCTCCAGAAAAAATTTCTGAAGAACTATTAATTAACAAAGAAATTACTATTACTATTACAAAAAAAGGAATGGCTACTTTTGCAAAGTTAGACCAAAATACGGGTTGTTTTATTTTTTCTAAAAAAGACATTTATTTTAGTTTTTTATTGTTATGATGACGATCGTGATCGCGTTTAGTTTTTATCTCTAATTTCTTTTCAAAAGCATCTTGTAAACTGATTCCTGTTTGGTTTGCCAAACATAAAACTACAAATAGCACATCTGCTAATTCTTCTCCTAAATCTTTATTTTTATCAGATTCTTTTTCACTTTGCTCTCCATAACGTCTTGCAATAATTCTAGCAACTTCTCCAACTTCTTCAGTTAATTGCGCCATATTTGTGAGCTCATTAAAATAACGAACACCGTGGTTTTTTATCCAATCATCTACTTGTTTTTGTGCGTTTTGTATATTCATTACTCTAAATTAATAAGATTGAAAATTAAAGATTCAAAGATAAAGTTTATAAAATTATTTAGTTTGTTTATAAAATTATTTTCTGACAACTTCTTTTTTTTTTGATTAAAAATCATCATTTAAAATTGTATTTTTACTTTTTTAAATATCAAAATGTCAAAAGATTTAAGCAACTACCGTAAGTCGTATGAAAAACAAGAGCTTTTAGAAAGTAATTGCCCCGAAAATCCAATGGAATTATTCCAAACTTGGTTTCTAAATGCCGATATTTCAGAAATGGTTGATGAAAGCAATGCAATGACCATTTCAACAATAGGATTTGATGGGTACCCAAAAAATAGAGTGGTTTTATTAAAAAAATATACTTGGGAAGGTTTTATTTTTTACACCAATTACAGTTCAGAAAAAGGAAAATCTATTGCAGCGAATAACAACATTTGCTTATCTTTTTTTTGGGCAGGTTTAGAGCAACAAATCATTATAAAAGGACAAGCAGAAAAATTAGCTGAAAACTTATCTGATGGTTATTTTGAATCTAGACCCGATGGAAGTAAGTTAGGTGCTTGGGCATCAAACCAAAGTTCAGTAGTTGCTTCTAGAGAAGAATTAGATATTAATTTAAAAACTTATGAAAAAAAATTTAAAGGAAAAGAAATTCTAAGACCAAAAAATTGGGGAGGTTATTTAGTAAAACCCGTTTCAATAGAATTTTGGCAAGGCAGACCCAACAGAATGCATGACAGAATTAGATATTCTTTAAAAGAAGATTTTTCTTGGAAATTAGAACGATTAGCGCCATAAATTTTTATATTTACAGTTCAACAATTAAAATTGAATGAAAACTTTATATATTGTTAGACACGCAAAATCTTCATGGGAATATCCTGGTATTAAAGATATTGACAGACCACTAAAAAAGCGTGGTATTAATGACGCACACTTAATGTCTAAAATCTTATCAAAAAAAATTGATAGACCAGATGTTTTTGTTTCTAGTAGTGCAAATAGAGCCCTACATACTGCCATAATTTTTTGCGAAAACTTTGAATACCCACTTTCTAATCTTCAAATAAAAAGACAACTTTATAGTTTTAGTGACGGTTACTTAGTAAAAACTGTAAATGCTTTAGATGATGGTTTTAACTCTGCTATAATTTTTAGCCATGATCACGGCATCAACACTTTTGTAAACAAGTTTGGAAACAAACCCATTTCTCATGTAACCACTTGTGGAGTTATAGGCATAAAATTTGAAGATAAACACTGGAAAAACATCAAAAAAGGAAAAACCTTTATGATAGAATTTCCTAAAAACCATAAATAGTTTAGTTTGTTAGAAATAAAAAAATACGGAGCCATAGATATTGGTTCTAACGCAATAAGACTTTTAGTTGCCAATGTTATTGTTTCTGAAGATAAAGAGCCACAGTTTAAAAAATCGGCTTTAGTTCGTGTTCCAATTCGTTTAGGAGCAGATGCTTTTGTAAATGGTACAATCAGTAAAGAAAATGTATCTAGAATGATAAATGCTATGAATGCATTTAAATTGTTAATGGATGTTCATGGGGTTGAACGCTACAAAGCCTGTGCAACTTCTGCTATGAGAGAAGCTAAAAATGGTAAAAAAGTAACAGATAAAATTCATAAAGAAACTGGTATAAAAATTGATATTATTGGAGGTAAAGAAGAAGCCGAAATTATTTCATCAACAGATTTAAACGAACTAATTAACGGGCATAAATCTTATCTTTATGTAGATGTTGGTGGTGGTAGCACAGAGTTTACTGTTTTTTCTGAAGGAAAAATTATTACATCTAAGTCTTTTAAAATGGGAACTGTCCGTTTATTAAACAATAAAAAATCTGTAAACAAAGAGATTTTTGCTGATGTAGAAAAATGGATTAAAAAAAGCACAAAAGGATTAAAAAAAATATCCTTAATTGGTTCTGGCGGTAATATTAACAAACTTTTTAAAATGTCTGGTAGAACTGAAGGAAATCCTATTTCTTATATTTATTTAAATGCGCAATATCAGTTTTTAAAACAAATGTCTTATGATGAAAGAATCTCTGAGTTAAGTCTAAATCCAGACAGAGCTGATGTTATAATTCCTGCAACAAAAATTTACTTATCTGCTATGAAATGGAGTGGAGCAAGAAAAATATTTGTTCCAAAAATTGGCCTTTCTGACGGCATCATTAAAAGCCTGTTCTACAATAAGTTGTGATTATTTTTTAACTTTTTATTAACTTTTTTTATTTTTTGTTTAATTCATAGTGACTTTTATAAAATATATGGGTCTTATAAACGAACTAAAAAATCAAAAAACAGATTAATTATGAAAAAATTATTACTAAGTGCAACTTTTTTAATGGTTGCATCAATTTCTTTTGGTCAAGACTTACCAGAAAACCCAGAACCAGGAAAATGTTATGTACGTTGTAAAACTCCAGAAGTATGGAAAAACGAAGATGTAACTATAGAAATAGCTCCTGCTTACAAAAAGATTGTAACTCACCCTGCAGAATATAAAACGGTTACTGAAAGAGTATTAGTTAAAGAAGCTGGACAACGTTTAGTTGTTGTTCCTGCAGTTTGGGAAAATAAAGTTATTACTTATACCGCTAAAGAAGACGCTAACAGATTAAGTGTTGTTAGAGCAACTTTTTCTAGAGATTCTCAAACTATAGAAACTAAAGCTGCTTCTGCAAAGTGGGAAATGAGCGAAAAAGCTCCTGATTGTGAGTCTAGTGACCCTAATGATTGTAGATATTGGTGTTATAAACCAATTCCAGCACAATTTGTTACTATACCATTAACTAAATTAGATAAAGACGCAACTACAATTTCCAATGAAGTTCCTGGATATGATAAAACATATACAAAAAGAGTTATGGTTACTCCTCCTACAACTAAATCTGTAGAAATTCCTGCTGTATACGGAACTATCAAAAAAATAGTTTTAGTAAAAGATGCTTGGCAAGAAGAAGTAACTGTTGCAGCAAAATATAAAACAGTAACTAAAGAAGTTTTAGTTAACAAAGGCGGTTTAACTACTTGGAAAGAAGTTGAATGTGAATTAGTAAACAATACGCCATTACCAATAAACTGGAACTTAGGAAGTGCTACTTTAACTTCTGGAGCTAAAAGAATTATAGATGCTAGATTATTACCAATCTTAAAAAAGGGATTAGCTGTTGTTATTGAGTCTCATACAGATTCTAGAAGTTCTCATCAGTATAATCAAGAATTATCTGAGAGAAGAGCTCAAGCAGTAACAAATTACTTAATTTCTAAAGGTGTAAACCCAAGTCAATTAACTGCAAATGGTTTTGGTGAAACAAAATTAACTAACAGATGTGCAGACGGAGTTTCTTGTACAGAAGCAGAACACAGAGCAAACAGAAGAACCACTTTTAGAGTAATTGATCAAAAATAATTATCATCTCTCTAAAAAGAAATTATAAAAAAACCGAAGCATTTGTTTGCTTCGGTTTTTCTACTTTAAAAATATATCTTTAATAATTTTCGATGACTGATTGTAAAAACGGATAATAATATTCAGTTAAAATTAGTCCTTTTTTATATCCAATCATTTTTCCTTTATGATTTACCATAACTAATGTTGGAAATGACTTAATTTTATATTTCCTTTTTAAATTGTTATTTACTTTTATTTTTTCTGGTGTTAGAATATCTGTATTTCTTGGACTATCTGCTTCATACAATACTAAATCTTTATCAGCTATAGCTTTAAACTTTTCTGAATGAAACAATTTTTTATCTAAAACTTTACAAGGCCCACACCAATCTGAACCTGTAAAATAAATAAGAACTGGTTTCTTTTCTTTTTTAGATTTCTTTAAAGCTTTCTTATAGGTAGGTTCCCAAGTAGCAGTTAATAACTCTGGGGTTTCAATAGCATTACCTTGCGCTGAAATAATTGTTGTTGTAAAAAAACAAAAAACAAATCCTAAAATAACTTTTTTCATATAAATTAGTTTCTACAAAAATATCAAAAATAATACCAAATATACAAAATGTGACTTTTAAGAAAAACTGTGTCTTATTAAATGAAGTAAGCTTTAAAAAGATACTTCTAACAAAAATCAAGAAAAGAAACCAACGTTTTAACAGCGTTGGTTTTGTTTTATATGAGAATTTATTATTGAGTTAAACGCTTCTCCTTCTTGTAAAAAGGATGTTTTTATGCCTAAAAAAGAAACCTCCTTTATTTTGCTTTTTAATCTAACAAAATCTTTTTCTGTAGTTAAAATAAGCTTTTTTGATGATTTAATTTCTGAGTATTCTTTCTTGATAAATTCAATTTCATTATTAGAAAATTGATGATGGTCAGGATATTTTAAATGTTTAAATTCTATCTTTTTTTCATTTAAATAACGTAAAAGCGGACTTGGATTTGCAATTCCTGTTATTAATAAAACTTTGTAATTTCTTAACTCATCCACTAAAACTTGTTCTTTTCCAGATGTTTTTTCATCATAAGTAATGGTTGTAAAGAATACTTTTTTATGATACTTTTTTAATTTGTTTTCAATTTTTTTTTGCGAATTTTTATCCAAATTTTCTGGGCATTTAGTAACTAAAATTACATCCGCTCTTTTTGCTCCTTTGCTACTTTCTCTTAAATTTCCTGTTGGTAGTAAAAAATCATCTGTAAATAAATCATTAAATTTAGTGAGTAAAATATAAAAACTTCCTTTTACTTTTCTATGTTGATAAGCATCATCTAACAAAACAACTTCAGAAGATTTTTTAGAAATCAATTTTGAAACCCCAGCTACTCTATTTGCATCTACAGCAACATCAATAGTATGAAACTTCTTAAAATATTGTAGCGGCTCATCACCAACATCTTTAGCAGAATGTGAGTCGTTTAACAACACAAAACCCTTTGTTTTTCGTTTATAACCTCTACTTAAAACGGCAGTGTTTTTTGTGTCTTTTAACAATCTTATTAAATATTCTATTTGTGGCGTTTTTCCTGTTCCACCAACACTTAAATTACCTACTACAATTACAGGGATTTTAAAAGAAGTTTGCTTAAAAAGACCAACATTAAAAAAGAAATTACGAATTCTTGTCACTAAATCGTAAACGATTGCAAACGGAAATAATAAAAAACGTAGCATTTTCATTATTACGAAAATAAGGCATTTTTATGGATTGCTAAACAGAAAACAGTAACTTTGGGTTGTTATACATTTTAATTTATGATTATAAAAGATATTACAAATTATATTGAAAAGTTAGCTCCGTTAAATTATGCCGAAGATTTTGATAATGCTGGCTTATTGGTTGGTAATTACAACACAAAAATTACTGGAGTTTTGGTAACGCTAGACACCTTAGAAAAAACGGTTGATGAAGCTATTGCAAAAAATTGCAATTTAATAGTGAGTTTTCATCCTATTATTTTTGGTGGATTAAAAAAATTAAACGGTAATTCTTATGTAGAAAAAGTGGTTTTAAAAGCCATAAAAAATAACATTGCCATTTATGCAACACATACAGCTTTAGACAATTCTAAAAATGGCGTTTCTGCAAAAATGTGTGAAGTTTTAGGTTTAAAAAACACCAAAATTTTAATTCCGAAAAAAGGAATTATTAAAAAACTAACCACTTATGTTCCTTTAGAAAATGCTGATAATTTAAGAAAATCTCTCTTTAAAGCTGGCGCAGGAAACATAGGTAATTACAACAATTGTTCTTTTAATGTTTTAGGTGATGGAACTTACAGAGGAAATGAAAACTCCAATCCTACTTTGGGTGAAAAAGGAAAAAATCACACAGAAAAAGAAATACAAATTTCTGTAACTTTTGAAAGTAAAAATGAAAGTTCTATTCTAAAATCTTTGCTCGAAAATCATCCTTATGAAGAAGTTGCTTACGAAATTGTAACCACAGAAAACATACATCAAAATATTGGTATGGGAATGATTGGAGAATTATCATCAGAAATGGAAGAAAAAGATTTTCTTTTGTATTTAAAGAAAACTATGAAAACAGCTTGTGTTCGTCATTCTAGTTTTATCAATAAAAAAATAAAAAAAGTGGCTGTTTTAGGCGGATCTGGAAGTTTTGCCATTGCTAACGCAAAAAAAGCTGGTGCAGATGCTTATGTGAGTGCAGATTTTAAATATCATGAATTTTTTAAGGCAGAAAACAAGATACTTTTAGCAGATATTGGACATTATGAGAGCGAACAGTTTACAAAAAACCTTTTGGTTGATTATCTTACAAAAAAATTTAGTAATTTTGCAATCATTTTATCAGAAGAAAGTACAAATCCTATATATTATTTATAAATATGGCAAAGAAGAAAGAAATTTCGATTGAAGAAAAGTTAAGAGCTTTATATGATTTACAGTTAATTGACTCAAGAATTGACGAAATTAGAAACGTAAGAGGTGAACTACCTTTAGAAGTTGAAGATTTAGAAGATGAAGTTGCCGGATTAAACACGCGTATTGCAAACTTAAATCAGGATGTTTCTAACTTAGAAACTGACATTAACAACAAAAAACTTGCTATTGAAGAATCTAATTCTTTAATGAAAAAATATGATGAGCAACAAAAGAAAGTTAGAAATAACAGAGAATTTGACTCATTATCTAAAGAAATTGAATATCAAGAATTAGAAATTCAATTAGCAGAGAAAAGAATTAACGAGTATAAAGCTAAGATTGCTCAAAAAATGGAAGTAATTGATGCTACTAAAGAAAAATTAGCAAAACAAGAGCAACATTTAGGTCATAAAAAAGCTGAATTAGATGCCATTTTAAAAGAAACAGAAAAAGAAGAAGCCTTATTAATAAAAAAATCTGATGAGTTTTCTAAATCTTTAGAAGATCATTTATTTTCTGCTTATACAAGAATTAGAAATAAAGTTAAAAATGGTTTAGCTGTGGTTGCTATAGAACGAGGAGCTTCTGGAGGTTCTTATTTTACTATTCCGCCACAAGTTCAGTTAGAAATTGCAAATAGAAAGAAAATTACTATTGACGAACATAGTGGTAGAATTTTAGTTGATGCAGCTTTAGCTGAAGAAGAAAAAGCAAAAATGGATAAATTATTTTCATAATTTAAGTCACATAAATTCATAAAAAAAACTCGAAGCTAAGCTTCGAGTTTTTTGTTTTTTAGAATTGTCTAGATTTTTAATAATCTAATTTTTTTAAATAACTTAATTTATCTTTCCAAACAGCTAAATCGTTTTTAAATTCATTAACTTTTTTCTTTACATTTAAAACTAAAGGATTATCATCTTTGGCATTGGCAAAGAAACCTAAATTATTTTCTAATTGCTGAATTTCTCTAACAACTTCATCAATCTTTTTTCTAACAAATAGCTGTTCAGAGTCTAACTTTCTAAAATCATTAATTGCTGCATAACCATCAACAACATTGGTAAACTTTAGCATAGTAACTTCTTTCTTATCTAAAGATAAGCTTTCTAAAATTCTATCTATCTGTTTGTTAAATTTACCTTCTAAATGACGTGCATTTCTTGGTAATCTACCTAAATCTCTCCAAGAATTAATAGCCTCTAAAACGGTGTCTTTTGTTGGTTCTTTTAGTTCTTTCAGCGTTTCTAAAAACTGTTTTTTAGCATCTACAATTTCTTGTTGTTCTTTATTTAAAGAATTTCTTTGTTGATGATATCTATCAAAATAATGGTTACAAGCAGCTTTAAATCTTTTCCAAATATCGTCAGAAAATTTACGTGGTACATGTCCTATTTTTTTCCAATCGGATTGAATCTTTTTCATAGTGTTGGTTGTAGTCTCCCACTCTTCACTATCTTTTAATGATTCTGCCAATTCTATTAAAGCTATTTTCTTTTTTAAATTATCTTGCTGACCACTTTTTTCTTGCTTATAAAAAACATTTTTAGCACTATTAAATTTTTTGGTTGCTGCTTTAAATTTTTGCCAAACTTCTTCACTTTTAGAATAAGGTAATTTGCCCGCATTAAAGTAAGCTTGTCTAAGAGCTTCTATATCTTTTATACTTTTTTGCCAATCGTTGTGAGTTTTATTATTTGAAGTATCATAAGCATTTATTTGATTTACAACTACAAGTTTTTTTACAATTATTTCTTGATATTTAGAACGCATTTCTCTAAAATAATCATGCCTTCTATCATGAATTTTTTTTGTAGCTGCACTAAATTTACCCCAAACTTCTTCTCTCATATCTTGAGAAACAGGACCTATATCTTCTTTCCAAATTTTATGCAATTCTTGCAATTCTTTAAAAGCTACATTAATATCAGCCTCATCTGCAAGTATTTCTGCTTTTTTAATAATTTTTAATTTTTCTTCTAAATTGTGTTTAAAATCTAAATCTCTAAAATCATTACTTAAATGTAATAAATCGTAAAAACGTTCTACATGATGATGATATGTTTTCCATGTATCATTATAATGATTTTTAGGAACAGGACCAATTGCACGCCAAGAATCTTGCAATTCTCTAAAGCTTTTATACATAGTAGCAGTATCAGCATTTACAATTAAATCTTTTAATTGCTCAATAACAGTAAGTCTTTTTTCTAAATTTTCGGATAATTGCTTTTCTAAATCTTTATAGTAAGCATCTCTTTGTTTTTTATAATCTGATAACAATTTATTATATTCAGATTTTATTGGGCTAGAAAATTTAAAATCTATAGAATTACCTCCAGCTTCTAAAAAAGCTGCTTTTTTTTCAGCTAACAAAGTTCCAAACTTCTGATTAAAAGCACTTTTAACTCCTTCTACTTGTGATTTAATTTTTTGAACTGGTTGTAAGGAAAGTGTTTTTTTAAGTTCAGAAACCAATTCTTCTAGGCTTAATTCAGCATAATTAACCTTAGGAGTATCATCTTCTTTAGAAGTATCTTTCTCTGCATCTTCTGCCATCGATTTTTCAATTTCTTCAACAGCTTCAGTAGCGTCATCAACTTTATCTATCTTTTCTAGATTCGTTGTTTCTGTAACTTCTTGCAAAGTTTTATCAGTATTCTTTTCCGTTTTATCAACGTTTTGGTCATCATTTTCTAACATATCTACAATGTTTAAGGTCTATATAATACTATAATTATAAATAGTTTATAAAGATACTGACAACTTACAAATTTTACAAGATTTAGAGCAGTAAAAAGGTTTTTAAATATTATTTTAGGTATTCCAAATTCTCCATGATTCTTCTGCTTGAAGTTCTAACATCTCTAATCCATTTTTAGTTATGGCACCTTTTTCTTGCCCTTTTTTTAAAAATATTGTTACTGCTGGATTATAGATTAAATCATATAAAAGATGACTTTTTGTTAAAAATTGATACGGAATATTTGGTGATTTTTCTATTTTTGGAGAAGTTCCTAAAGGTGTACAGTTAATAATGATTTTATGTTTAGTTATCATTTCTTTTGATAAATCATCATAAGAAATTTCTTTTCTACTTTTTGGATTACGAGAAACAAACTTATACTTAATATGATTCTTTTTTAAAGCAAAAGCAACAGCTTTAGAGGCACCACCTGTACCTAGAATCAATGCTTTTTTGTGATGTTTTTCTAAGAAAGGTAATAGTGATTTTTCGAAACCAACAACATCTGTATTATAACCTTTTAATTTACCTTTTTTTGTAAATTTAATTGTGTTAACAGCTCCAATTTTTTTGGCAGTTTTATCTAGTTTATGCAAATATTGCATAACAGTTTGCTTATAAGGAATGGTAACATTCATCCCTTTTAAATTTTCTGTTTTATTTATTATTGATGTAAAATCTTCAATATTTTCTAAATCAAAATTGACATATTTATGATTTCCTAAACCAATTTTTTCGAATTTTTCTTTAAAATATCCTTTAGAAAATGAATAAGAAATATTCTTACCTAATAAACCAAAAATCTTATCTTTTTTTTCTTCCATAATAATCTATAGCCAAAATTAAAGCAATACCAATACTAATGTAAAAAATGGCAAACCAAGTTTCAGAATTAGAAAAATCAGGAATAAATCGTTCATAGTTTTCAACAATTTTATTTCCTTTTTTATCCAACAAAAACTGACCTTTTTCTTGCAGATAAATAGTTTCTTTCCAAGGCCAAACAATTCCTAAAGAACCTGTAATAAAGCCAATAATAACTGCAGTAACAATTTGATGCCATCTTTTTAAAACATATCCTAAAACGTGCGAAATAGAAACCAATCCAAAAGCAGAACCCGCAGTAAAAACACTAATAATTTTTAAATATCTAATTTTAACTGGATCTGCTAAAACATCAAAATTACCTGACAATAAATTGGTAATTACATAAAACAATTCATTTACAGAATCTACTAAAAGCAACACATAATTCCCCATTAAAATAAGGATAAATGAGCCTGAAAGCCCAGGAAGGGTCATACCAGAAACACCAATAATTCCGCAAATAAAAACAAACCAAAGATTGTCGTTTTCTGTGGCTGGCGTTAGAAAACTAATTCCTAGGCCAACAGAAGCCCCAATAATTAAAGAAAAAATATTTTTAAAATTCCAATCGCCAAAATCTTTACCAATATAATAAATTGAGCCAATTATCATCCCAAAAAACCAACTCCAAACATAGAGTTCGTAATTTACAAGAAAATAATCTAACACTAAAGAAATACTAAAATAACTAAAAATGCTTCCTCCCATTATTAGCAAGAGAAATTGCCCATTTACATATCTATAAAAACTTTTAAATCTGCCATTAAACAGTAATTTAAAAGCTTTTAAATTTATTTTTCTAAAAGAATATATTAATTCTTCGTAAAAACGAAAAACAAAAGAAACTGTTCCGCCAGAAACACCAGGAACTTTATTTGCAGCTCCCATTGCCAATCCTTTTAAAAAAAGGTTTACTTTTTGTGAAAAAGTTCTTTCTTTTTGCATTTATTTTTTTTGAACGGCTAATTTTTCCATCAATAAAATTAAAGCAAAACCAACAATTGCTAAAACTATTGCAAGCGTTAATTGTGCATTTCCATCAAAAGAAAAAGGAGAAACACTTTGTTCTAGTGCAACTTTATAATTTTCATAATTATTAGTTTGCTTTTGGTATAAGGATAGGTTTGCTAGATCTGAAACCTCTGAAAAAGGAATTACTTTTCCAGACATTTTATCAAAAACTGACTGCGTCAGTTTCCAAGGCCAAATTTTATTTAAAGAACCTACAATAAAGCCAGTTAAAGCTGCTAAAGTTAGGTTCTTGTAATGAGCAAACAACCATTTTAAAATTTTTGAAAAACTCAACAAACCCACAATTGCACCCAAACCAACAATAACTATTGTTTTTAAATCTCTATCATTTACTGCAGCTAAAATAGGTTTATAAGCTCCTAACAATACTAAAATAAATGCGCCAGAAATTCCTGGTAAAATCATTGCGCAAATTGCAATTGCGCCAGCTAAAAACATAAATAACGAAGAAGAATTTTCTGAAACTAACGGATTTAAAGTAGTAATATAATAGGCTAAAAAAGCACCAATTATTAAAACTAAAACAGTAAAAAAATTCCATTTTTTAATTTGTTTCGCTATATAAATAATACTTGCCAACACCAAACCAAAAAAGAAAGACCACAATAAAATAGGTTCGTTTTCTAGTAAATATTTAATGGCTTTTGCCAAAGAAACAATACTTATAAAAATGCCTACAAATAATGCTGCTAAAAAATTACCATTTATTTGTTTCCAAGCAGCTTTTAAACCATCATTTTTTATAGTCTTTAAAAGGCTTAATTTTACATTACTTATTGAGCCTAATAATTCTTCGTAAATACCAGAAATAAAAGCAATTGTACCACCAGAAACACCAGGCACAACATCTGCAGCACCCATTGCCATTCCTTTTAAACCAATTACAATATAATCTTTAAGATTTCTACTCATTTTTAAGTTTCATTTTTTAGAAAAAACGAAGATAAAGTAAATTTGAAGAAAAAGGGAAATCTACTTTTAAATTTGGTTGTTTCTAAATTTATTTTCTAATAACTTAGCTAATTATGTTTATAAGGACTTAAAAAGTCCATAAATAAAAAAAGGACATTGTAATTTTATAAACTAAACAGATGAAAAACTTATTAATAATTTTAGGATTAGTAATTGCAACACAATCTGTATTTGCACAGAGCAATTACATACCAAGCAAAGAAAATTTAGAAGCGAGAAAAGCATTTAAAGATGATAAGTTTGGAATGTTTATTCATTGGGGTGTATATAGTATTTTAGGTGATGGCGAATGGGTAATGACAAATCAGAACATTAAAGTTGATAGATATAAATTATTGCCAACTTTTTTTAATCCTTTAGAATTTGATGCTAAAGAAGTTGTAAAACTAGCTAAAGATGCAGGTATGAAATACATTACAATAACCACAAAGCATCATGATGGATTTGCAATGTATGATTCTAAAATATCTGATTATAATATTGTAAAAGCAACACCTTATGGTAAAGATATTTTTAGAGCATTAGAACAAGAATGTATAAAGCAAGGCATAAAACTCTATGCATATTACTCGCAACTAGATTGGCAGCACCCAGATTATTATCCAAGAGGTTATACAGGTAAAAAAGTTGGTAGACCCAATTCTGGAAATTGGAAAAGCTACATCACTTATCAAGATGCGCAAATAAAAGAATTGGCAGAAAATTATAATATTGCTGGATTTTGGTTTGATGGATTTTGGGATGTTTTAAAAGAAAAAGGACGTACACTAAAAGCTAGAAAAGAAGGTGTAGAACGTTGGGAACTTTTAAAAACCTATAAAATGATTCATGATGTAAATCCTGCTTTATTAATTGGGAATAATCATCATTTAGATCCATTTCCAGGAGAAGATTTTCAAATGTTTGAAAAAGATTTACCCGGAAAAAGCACAACTGGTTTTGGTAGCGCAAATATATCTCCCTTACCATTAGAAACTTGCGAAACCATAAACCATTCTTGGGGATTTAATTTACAAGATGATAATCATAAATCGGTAAAACAACTTATTCAATACGTTGTAAATGCTGCAGGTAGAAACGGAAATTTTCTTTTAAACGTGGGACCTATGCCAAATGGAAAAATTCAAGATGAACACAAAAAACGTTTGCAAGCAGTTGGTAAATGGTTGGTCAAAAACGGAAAAACTATTTACGGAACACGAAGTGGTATTATACCTGCGACTTCAGATTATGTATCTACTCAAAATGGTAAAATTTTATATATTCATATTTTAAATTCAAAGTTAAATGAATTTAAAATTGATAATTTTAAAGGTAAAATTAAAAAAGTGAAGTTTTTTGATGATAAAAACAAACACAAATTTAAGTTAAAAAAAGGGCAGTTAACTATTGCTATTCCAGAGGATAAAAAGAACAAAATAGATACTATTATAGAGGTTCTATTAAAATAAAAACAGGTTTTAAGTTTCGTTTTAATCAAAAAAAAGCAACCCTATACATTCTAATTTACGAAATAATTTAAAGATTTATTTAATAAACTAAAGAAGATGAATTACTTTAAAAACTCATAAACAACTTCATAAAATTGCTTTGAATTTTCTGCGTGCAACCAATGACCCGCATTTTTTATTTCGACAATTTTTGAGTTTGGAAAATGAGCTTCTATAATTGGCTCTTCATTTTTTGTAATGTAATCAGATTTTTCTCCTTTTAAAAATAAAGTTTCTTTTTCAAAAAAGGTAAAAGAAGGCAATGCTTTGCCAACTTCTGGATTGTTTTGGGTTAAAGATGCTAAGTTAAATCTAAATGCTAATAGTCCTTTTTCTTTCCAATACACATTCTTTAGCAAAAACTGACGTACGCCAAAATCTTCTATAAATTCAGATAATTTTTTATCCACCAAAATTCTTGTATTTTGAATAGAAAAATCAACAGCATTTAAACCTGCTAAAATTGCATTATGATGTGGTTTGTATGCTCTTGGAGAAATATCAACAATAATTAATTTATTTACCAATTCTGGATAAGTTACCGCAAACAACATTGCTGTTTTTCCGCCCATAGAATGCCCAATTAAATAAACATTTTCTAATTGATGATGTTGCATATACTTGTGTAAATCATCAACTAAAACTTCGTAATTAAACTCATTTTCGTGAAAACTACGTCCGTGATTTCTTTGGTCTATTAAATGAACTTGATAATCTTCTGCAAATTTATTTCCTAAGGTTTTCCAGTTATCAGACATTCCAAAATAACCGTGTAAGATTAGTAGTGGTTTTCCTTTTCCTTTTATGGTTGAATGTAGAATTGGATTGTTTGACATTTAGATTGTTAGATTATTGAATACTTATATTATTAGGCTTTTAGAATCTTGATATTGTCAAAATTCATTTCATTTTCAACTCTGCAACTTTATTACTTTGTTTCTTTGCAACTTCCTAACCCTTCAACCTATGCAAATACATATTTACAACATTCTCTAAACCTAAATATAAACTTTCAGCAATTAAAGCATGACCAATAGAAACTTCTACCAAATTCGGAATATTTTCTTTAAAAAACCTAATGTTATCTAAACTTAAATCGTGCCCTGCATTAATTCCTAATTCTAAATTGTGTGCTAAAATCGCAGCTTCAATATAAGGTTTTACAGCTTGTGTATTTCCTTTTTCGAATTCGCTTGCAAAATGCTCAGTATACAATTCTATTCTGTCTGTACCGGTTTTTGCAGCAGCTTCTATCAACTTTAAATCTGTATCAATAAAAATTGAGGTTCTAATTCCGTTTTGTTGAAATTCAGAAATTACTTCTTGTAAAAAAGATTGATGCGTAATCGTATGCCAACCAGCATTAGACGTAATTGCATCTACAGCATCTGGCACCAAAGTAACTTGCGTTGGTTTTACTTCTAACACCAAATCTATAAACGATTTTATAGGATTTCCTTCAATATTATATTCCGTTGTTACAATATTTTTTAAATCTCTTGCGTCTTGATAACGAATATGTCTTTCATCGGGTCTGGGGTGAATTGTAATTCCTTCTGCGCCAAATTCTTGAATATCTGTTGCCACTGTTAATAAATTCGGCACATTTCCGCCACGAGAATTTCTTAAAGTTGCTATTTTGTTGATATTTACACTTAACTTTGTCATTGTCTAAAATTAGGCTGCAAAGGTAATTTATTAAATCATTTTATCCTATATTCGTAAAGAATGAATATGAACGATTACATACTAGAAGAAATAAAACCGCTTCGTTTAAAAGATACAGTAAAAAGTGCGCAGAAGGTGTTTAAAAATTATCCTATTACACATTTTCCTGTCATAGAAAACAACCAATTATTGGGTTCTTTTGCTGAAGAAGATATACAAACTATAGAAAACAAAGAGAATGAATTAGTAGCATATGCACATTTGTTAAATTCGTTTTTTGTCGATAAAAAAGCCACAGTTTTAGAATTGATAAAGATTTTTGCAGACAATGATACTAACATTATTCCTGTTCTCAATTACGATAAAGAATATTTGGGTTATTTTGATTTACGCGATGTGTTAGACGTTTTTTCTACAAGTCCGTTTATGGTTGAAGAAGGAGAAACCTTAATCTTAGAAAAATTGAGAAATGATTATTCTATGAGCCAAATAACACAGATCATAGAATCTAATGGAGGTAAATTATTAGGACTCTATATTTCAGAAAAATCATCAGAATTTGTGCAAATTACATTAAAAATTATTTCTGATGAAGTCAACGAAATTATGCAAACCTTTAGAAGATATGATTATAAAATAATCTCTATACATGAAAATGATATTTATTTAGAAGATTTAAAAAACAGATCTGAATATCTTCAAAAATATTTAGAAATGTAAATCTCTAAAAACATTAATTAAAAGACAATTTTGTGAAAAAAGCAGCAATTTACGGTCAATCTTACGCCATTTCATCAAAAAAAGAAATTCATATATTACTTAACGTTTTAGAAAAAAACGGAATTGATTTCTGCATAGAACATCAATTTTACAAACTTTTAATTAAAAATAATGTTCTAAAAGACAATTATAAATGTTTTAGCAATTTTAATGATTTAGACGATTCTTTTGATGTTATGTTTACCATTGGTGGAGATGGTACTTTTTTACGCTCTGTAACTCACATTAGAGATTTAGACATTCCTATTTTAGGCATAAACACGGGTAGACTCGGTTTTTTAGCAATTGTGCCCAAAGATGTTATAGAAGAAAGTATAGAATTGGTTCTTAATGGCGAATATACATTGCAAGAAAGATCTTTACTTTCTGTAAAAACAGTACCCAAAACTAAAGATTTTGCAGAGCTTAATTTTGCTTTAAATGAAGTTACAATTGCAAAGAAAAACACCACTTCTATGATCGGTGTAAAAACCTATTTAAACAAAGAATATTTAACCAATTATTGGGCAGATGGTTTAATAATTTCTACACCCACAGGTTCTACTGGTTATTCTTTAAGTTGTAATGGGCCTGTAATTTTACCAGATTCAAAAAACTTAGTCATAACACCCATTGCACCTCATAATTTAAATGCAAGACCAATGGTTATTTCTGATGAAACTAAGATTGAATTAAAAGTAGATTCTAGAGAAAAAAGTTACATCATCTCGTTAGATTCTAGAGTTACAAGTGTACCAAAAGACACTAAAATATTTATAGAAAAATCTTCTTACACAATTAAAAGTATTTTGCCTAAAAACCAATCGTTTTTAAAGACTTTACGAAGTAAATTATTATGGGGAGAAGATATTAGAAACAAAACCAATCTTTAACGTATTTCTTGCAATAATTCTTTAAAATAGTTGTTATTCAAAAAAGACTGAATATTAACTTTATAAAGCAAATTGAAATACTTATATTTGCTCGCTATTTTTAGGATGAAAAAAAATGTTTTATTTATCGTGTTTTTTAGCTTTTCCTTAATTTCATTAGGACAAGTGTACGAAGCAGGGCTTTCTTTTGGGGGCACAAATTATGTTGGTGATATTGGTAAAAATTATTATATATATCCTGATAAACCAGCAGGTGCTATTTTTTTAAAATATAATTGGAATCCCAGAGTTGCACTAAGAGCTACTTATAGCTATTTACCAATTCAAGGAAATGATGCAAAAGCAGACACTAAATTTAGAAAAGACAGAGGCATTAATTTTACAAATACAATTAACGAATTGGCAATAGGTATAGAATATAATTTTTATGAGTACGATTTATCATCAGAAGATAAAACCTGGACACCTTATTTATTGCTAGAATTAGCTGGTTTTAATTACACAAATGTGGTATCACATCCACCAACAGGAAAACCAATTATGGGTAGTAAAACATCTGTTGCTATTCCTTTTGGTTTTGGTTATAAATCTAAATTATATAAAGATTTAGCTTTTTCTTTAGAAACAAAATTTAGATACACTTTTGTAGATGATTTAGATTACAGATCAAACATAACCCCTAATATAAATATAGAAGGAACAGGAAATGATTGGTATGTATTTACAGGGTTTTCTTTAATTTACACATTTGGGAGACCTGCATGTTATAAAGACGGATTTTAATATGGATAAAAAACTACTCATCGATTTACAAAGAGTTCCTAAACACGTTGCCATTATTATGGATGGTAATGGACGCTGGGCAAAAGGCAAAGGAATGAGTAGGGTTTTTGGTCACAGAAATGCTTTAACAGCCGTAAGAGAATCCGTTAAAGCAGCATCACAAGTTAATGTAGAAGCCATAACCTTATATGCTTTTTCTACAGAAAACTGGAACAGACCAAAATTAGAAGTAGACGCTTTAATGAGCTTACTCATCAATTCTTTAAAAAAAGAATTACCAGAGTTTATGAAAAATGGAGTAAAAGTAAACTCTATTGGTGCTATTGAAACACTTCCTAAAAAAGCACAAAAAGTTTTAAACGATGTTATTTCTCAAACAAAAAACAATACAGATATTATTTTAACCTTTGCATTAAGTTACGGTTCTAGAGAAGAAATTGTTAACGCAATTAAAAACATATCTAAAAAAGTTGTTAATAAAGAGCTTAATATTAAAGAAATTGATGAAAATATTATAAATAATCATTTATATACGTTTAATTTGCCCGAGGTTGATTTAATGATAAGAACTAGTGGAGAACAACGCATTAGTAATTTCTTATTATGGCAAATGGCATATGCCGAATTATATTTTACAAATATACTTTGGCCAGATTTTAGACAAGAGCATTTTTATGATGCAATTATTGAATACCAGAATAGAGAACGAAGATTTGGAAAAACAAGCGAACAAATTACAGAATAAATTTTTTATGAAATTATTTTCTGCAACAATAGTGTTTATAACACTATTTTTTACTTTTAATGCTAACGCACAAATAAAGAAAGATAGTATACCTGTTGTAAAAAAAGATACCATTGTAACAAAAAATATTTCCTTTGAAAAAGGTAAAGAATATATTTTAGGAGGCATTACCGTTACTGGTCTAAAAAAGTATAGCGAAGAAACTGTTAGAGTTTTTACAGGCTTAAGAAACGGACAAGTAATTAAACTTCCTGGAGACAAACTAACAAGCGCCATAAAAAAATTGTACGAAAGTAAACAGTTTAGCGATGTAGATGTTTATTTAGCAAGAATCGATGGCAATGCTGTATACCTTCAGTTTGATGTAAAAGAACTACCACAGTTAAAAGTTGTAAAAATAAATGGTATTAAAAAAGGAAAGTCTAAAGAAATCATTAAAGAAACTGAATTAAAAGAAGGTGCTATGGTTACAGACAACCTAATTGTAACCACAAAAAATTATATCACTAAAAAATATACTGATAAAGGCTTTTTAAAAGCAAAAGTAAATTTAGATGTAAAAAAAGACACCTCAGATATCAACGTGGTAAATATGTCAATTTTTATTGATAAAGGAAAAAAAATTAAAATTAAAAACATCAACTTTAAAGGTAATAAAGCTCTTTCTGACAGAAAACTTAGAAAGACTATGAAAAACACCAAAGAAAAATTTTGGGGTCGTTTTTGGAAAGGCTCTAAATATATTGAAGAAGATTATCAAGAAGACCTAGAAAACATCTTAAAAACTTATAGCAGGTTAGGTTATAGAGATGCCAGAATTTTAAATGAAAATATTTCTTGGAATGATGATAATACCATTAATATAAACATCAATTTAGAAGAAGGTAAACAATATAGATTTGCAGAAATATTATTTGTAGGAAACAAAGAATATACAGACGAACAATTATACTCAATTTTAAAAATTGATAAAGGCGATGTTTATAATGGCGAAGTTTTAAAAGAACGTGTAAAAGGTGATGGAACACCAACATCAGAAGATTTATCTACTCTTTACCAAGACAATGGTTTTTTATTCTCTTCTGTAAATGCGGTAGAAACAAAAGTTGAAAATGATTCTATAACCGTAGAAATTAGAATTAGAGAAGATGAAAAAGCACGAATTAAAAAAGTAACCGTTTCTGGAAACGACAAAACGAACGACCACGTTATTTTTAGAGAACTTAGAGTTAAACCAGGAGATTTATTTAGTAGAACTGCCATTATTAGATCTATTAGAGAAATAGGTCAGTTAGGTTTCTTTGATCAAAATGTAACGCCAGATGTAGTCCCTGATTATCAAAATAAAACTGCTGACATCGATTTTTCTGTAGTAGAAAAAGGAGGTAGCCAAATAGAATTACAAGGTGGTTATGGTGGTGGATCTTTTATAGGTACTTTAGGTTTATCTTTTAACAATTTTTCTATCAGAAATATTTTTAACAAAGAAGCATACAAACCATTACCTATGGGAGATGGACAAGCATTATCTTTAAGATTACAATCTAGTAGAACCTACAATACTTATAGCTTTTCATTTACAGAACCTTGGTTAGGAGGTAGAAAACCTAAATCTTTATCTTTTTCAATTTATTCATCTAATCAATATCGATTTGACTACCAAACAGGAAGAGTTAATAAAGATCAAAATTTAGGTATTATTGGTGCATCTTTAGGTTTAGGACAACGTTTAAAATGGCCTGATGATTTTTTCCAATTATCACAAACTATTTCATATCAAAGTTTTAGATTAAAAAACTATGGATTTAGAGTGGGGGCAGCTGTTTTAAACAACGGAACACTTAACAATTTATCTTACAGTGCTAATTTAGCAAGAAACTCATCTGGGCCTGGTAGAATTTTTCCAACCTATGGATCAGAATTTTCTGTTGGTGTAAAAGCTACTTTTCCTTATTCTTTAGTAAATGGTAAAAAAGACTATACTGAACCTGCAGGGTTAACTGATGCTGAGAAAAATGATTTTTTTGCTGAAAAATACAAATGGTTAGAGTATTATAAATTGAATGCAAAAGGAAAATGGTACACTTCTTTTACAAACAAATTAGTATTAATGTCTAACGCAGAAATGGGATTTTTAGGGTTTTATAATTCAAAATTAGGTCAAAATCCTTTTGAACGTTATTTTGTTGGTGGTGATGGTATTGCACAGTTTCAATTAGATGGTAGAGAAACAATAGGCTTAAGAGGTTACGAAAACAACAGCCTATCTACAAGAGATGAAAATGGAAATGCGAATCAAGGAGGTACAATTTACACCAAATTTCAAATGGAATTACGTTATTCTATTACAGATTCTCCATCAGCATCAATCTATACTTTAGGTTTTTTAGAAGCAGGGAATTCTTATAACAATTTTGGAACATTTAATCCGTTTGAATTAAAACGCTCTGCCGGATTAGGAGTTAGAATTTTTATGCCTGCATTTGGTTTATTAGGTATAGACTTTGCACATGGTTTCGACCCTTTACCAGGTCAGACTGTAAAATCTGGATGGCAAACACATTTTATTATTGGAAGACAATTCTAAGAAAACTGTACATTTGTAATGCTAAAGTTTTTTTGGCACGGTTTTTTCTAAACACATATTATACAAATGAAAAAAATATTTTTAACACTCGTTCTTTTATTTACTGTAACAGTTTTTTGGTCGCAAAGAAATCAAATTATAGCTTATATAGATATGGATTATATTCTAGAAAATGTTCCAGAATATCTTGAAGCTCAAAATACCCTTGACGGAAAAGTTGCGAAATGGAGAAAAAAATTAGACGGACAAGCAAGACATATTGAGGTTCTTAAAACAGATTTAGCCAACGAAAAAGCAATTCTAACCAAAGACTTAATTGAAGAAAAAGAAGAAGAAATAGCTTTAAAACAAGAAGAATTAAGAAGATTAGAATCTTTGTACTTTGGGTCTAAAGGCGATTTGTTTCAGGTAAGAAAACAATTGGTTAAGCCAATTCAAGACCAGGTTTATAATGCAATTCAGAAAATTGCGAAAAGAAAAAAATATGATTTTGTATTTGATAAAACAAGTGATTTAGTAATGCTTTTTTCAAATAAAAAATACGATATTAGCGACCTCGTTTTAGCCACTATAGATAGAACAAGGCTAGTTAATGATAAAAACGAAAGAAAAAAAGCAAAGAAAAATGCAAAAAAAATTGCTCCTAAAAAAGAACTAACAGAAAAACAGAAAAATACTGTAAAAAAAATAGAAGATGCTAAAGCAAAAAAGGAAGCAGAAAAAGAAGCAAAGAAAAAACTTATAGCAGACAGAAGAAAAAAACTATTAGAGCAAAGAGCAGAAAAAAGAAGATTATTAAGAGAAAAAAAGGAAGCTGCAAGAAAGAAAAAAGAAGATAACAAAAAAGACAAGAATAATAATTAAATTAAAACAAGAATGAAAAATTTAAAAACGTTACTATTAATTGCTGTATTTACTTTAGGTGTTGCTGGTGTAGCAAATGCACAAAAAGTAGGTCATATAAATTTTGAAAAATTAGTAGCAGAAATGCCACAGACTAAAGCTTTAAAATTAAACATAGAAAAGCTTGGAAAAACGTATCAAGATGAAATTGAGGGAATGAAAAAGAAGCTAGATGCAAAAATAAAAAAATATTCTGCTGAGCAAAATACGCAAACTAAAGAAGCTAATGACAAAAGAGCTCAAGAAGTACAAAAAGATGGTGCTAGATATGAACAAGCTAGACAAACAGCTTATCAAGAAATGCAAAAAAAACAAGCAGAAGGTTTAAACCCAATTATAGAAAAAGCTCAAAAAACAATTGAAGAAGTTGCTGCTGCAAAAGGAATTCTTTATGTATTAGACTCAACTCCTGGAAAAGGCTTATTGGTTAAAAAAGGCGAAGACTTAATGGCTGCTGTAAAAGCTAAATTAGGATTCTAAAAAATCTTTTAAATGATATATGAAACCTACTTTAAAAAAGTAGGTTTTTTTATTTTTACACATATGAAATCTAATAATTTTCCTATTGGTATTTTTGATTCTGGTGTGGGCGGAACTTCTATTTGGAAAGAAGTTATTTCGCTTTTATCATTAGAAAACACCATTTATCTTTCTGATAGTATAAATGCTCCTTATGGAGTAAAAACTAAGAAAGAGATTATAGATTTATCAATAAAAAACACAGATTTTTTGTTGAAGCAAAATTGTAAACTTGTAATTGTTGCTTGCAATACTGCAACCACAAATGCAATAAAAGTTTTAAGAAAAAAATATAAGATTCCATTTATTGGTATAGAGCCTGCAATAAAACCTGCTGCACTACAAACCAAGACTTTTAAAATAGGAATATTAGCAACCAAAGGAACTCTAAATAGCGAGTTATTTGAAAAAACTTCTAGTTTAATCAATCAAAAAATAATTAGAAAAGAAATAATTGGCAAAGGTTTGGTAGAACTGATTGAAAACGGGAAACTAAATTCTAAAGAAATGACTCAATTATTAACGAGTTATTTGCATCCTTTAGTTAAAGAAAATATTGATTGTTTAGTTTTAGGATGTACACATTATCCATATTTAATTCCTCAAATAAGAGAAATTGTTGGCAATAAAATTAAAATTATTGATTCTGGAGAAGCAGTTGCTAAACAGACAAAAGCAATTTTAGAAAAACACAAACTCACAAACACTTCAAACAAAAAAGTATCACATCAATTTTTTATCAACAAAAATAAAAATACTTTAAAAATGTTGATTTCTGATGCTCATAAAAATATTCAGATTACTGAAAAAGACTTCTAAAATCGACACTATCCAAAATTTTGTGTAACTAGAATTTCAGAGGGTTTAACTAATTTAGAGTTGAATCCTTTTTTCAAATATAGTTAAAAATTGATTAAGAATTAATCCCCAATTATGAATTGGTTGTATCCATTTTTTGGTTACTTGCATTAGCGCAAGGTATACTGATTTTTTAAGAGCATCATCCGTAGGGAATGCCATTTTGTTTTTGGTATATTTTCTGATTTTTCCATTTAGGTTTTCTATTAAATTAGTGGTATAAATTATCTTTCTAATTTCTAATGGGAAGTCAAAAAAGACAGTGAGTTCTTCCCAGTTTTGTTTCCAAGAACGTACAGCATAAGGGTATTTACTGTTCCATTTTTCTGCAAATCGTTCTAGTTCAGCAGCAGCCATTTCTTTATTTGGTGCATTGTAAATATGTTTCATATCTGCTGTAAAGGCCTTTTTATCTTTCCAAACCACATAACGTGCAGCGTTGCGTATTTGATGTACAACACAGATTTGCGTATCTGCTGTTGGAAAAATGTTTTTAATAGACTGCGTAAATCCATTTAAATTATCAGTGACAGTAACTAAAATATCTGCTACACCTCTTGCCTTTAAATCGGTTAACACACCTTGCCAGAAAGCAGCAGATTCATTGTGTCCTAACCACATTCCTAAAAGTTCTTTATAGCCTTCTCTATTAAGTCCTACAGCTAAGTAGATGGTTTTATTGATGACTTTTCCAGCTTGTCGTACTTTAACAATACCATCCATCCAGACGACACAATACACACTTTCTAAA
>NZ_JBYVJX010000008.1:0-124241 GCF_058147125.1 Polaribacter sp. 2405UD43-2
ATCCACCGTTTTGGTAGTAAGTATCCAATCTATTGGGCTTTCAATATTATGACCAATTTCTTTAGCTTCAATAGCATAAAAAGTGACGCTTTTAGGAAGATTTTTAGAAGTGTATTGATTAGCCTTTATGGTTACTTTAGCAAAGCGAACTGCTACTGTGACAATTCTTTTTTTAATATTTCTTCTTTTATCCCCTTCAAGTTCCACTTGATAACTACCTTGTTGTGCTTGGCTTGAGAGATAGTCAAAAAGCTTAGTCTTTCCGTAAAGAATTCTATTTGACTTTGCTCTTATTAAAAGATGCGTCTTAGAATCGGGAACAACACAAAATTGCTCATAAATATCTCCTTCTCTATCTTAAACAATGATTATTTCTTGTGCACAGCAAAGAACTTGTTTACTCTTGAGTGATCTTCTATCCATTTGTAGGATTCTCTTTGCTCAATAGAAAGTAGTTTCTTTTTATGACTCTTATCTTTTGTAGGCTTTTCGTGTAATCTATTCCATTCTTTAACATCAGAAAATCCATAAGGCATTAATGTTTGTGAATCAACCACAAAACTCGGAATTAGTTGTACCAATACGACCATCTTTCGGTATCCTGTTGTTGTGATTATATAGATTAATTTCACTAGTGTCCTAAATACAAAGAACCGATTTACTCCCAACAGTATTGATACAACTTGATGACATATTCAAGATAATATCATTCTCACTAACATTGTCGTTCTGTAAAAAACAATACATAGCTTTTTTGCTTCTGAATCATTTTGTGCTAATTGTCGAATTGAATGTACACTAGAAGAAAATAAGCGATTCAAAATAGAATTTCCCCTATTCAACAATCGCTTATCTTTTAATTATTTAAAATGTCTGGTCTGCATTTTTTATCCCAAAAGATAAAAAATATATTTGTGTCCAGAAGGTAGCGATTTGTGAGTGGTTTTCATTTTGATTATCAGCAGTTTAATACTTTGTAATCTTTTGTTTTACTTCCTTTAAGGATTTTAATTTAAAATAATGTGCCTTGTTTTTTATATGATAACTAATAACAGCTTCGTCATTTTTTAATTCGAAAGGAAATGTTGTTTCTTTTGGTGGTTTATTTTTTAACTCTTTTGTAGCATCGGCATCTAGTATTATATCTTGCTTGGTAGATGTATTAAAATGTCCTAATAATATGGTTTTGCCATTCGTTTCTACTTTTTCTAACTTGGTTTCCATATTACCATAAAACAAAGAACTGAATAAGATATTCGATTTTTGTGATAAAACAATCTCAACTTTTACACCTCTAACACCTGGTTGACCTCCAACCCAATTTGTATACGTTGCAGCTTCTATAGCAAAAGGCGGGTTTTTGTCAAACTTTACGCTTCCACATTGTGAAAAACTAAAAATCATTGCGAGTATAGATAAAAATTTCATTGTCTTCATTTTTAAAAATTTTGCTTAATAGACTTCAAAGTATATGCCAAGATATAAAAAAAGAGCTTATCAAATTTTGATAAGCTCTATCTTTTATTAGTTTATGTAAAAAGAAGAAATGTGAAACGTAATTGTTCAAAGCTTCTACTCTTTTGTGTAATTTGACTTCGCTTATGCTTCGTCTAATTGTTCAAAGCTTCTGCTCCACCAACAATTTCTAAGATTTCGTTAGTAATTGCTGCTTGACGTGCTTTGTTGTACGTTAATAATAACTCGTCTCTTAGCTCAGTTGCATTGTCTGTTGCTTTGTGCATTGCTGTCATACGTGCACCATGTTCAGAAGCAAAACTATCTCTTATACCTTTGTATAATTGTGTTTTTAATGACTTAGGTATTAAAGCTTCTACAATTTCTATTTTAGATGGCTCAAAAATATAATCAGAATTTACTGCAGTTGTTTCTGAACCTTCAATAGGTTTAATTGGTAAAAATTGCTCTACTTGCGGTATTTGAGTTGCCGCATTTTTAAACTGATTGTATACCAATTCAATTTTATCATAAGTTCCTTCTGAATATAAATTCATTAACTTTTCTGCAATAGCAGCTACATTATCAAAAGTTAAATCATCATAAATATCATTTCTAGTAGCTACAACATTGTAATCTTTAGCTAAAACATCTGCTCCTTTTTTACCAATAGCAAATAAATCTACCTCAACATTACTATATTTTTCTTTTATTGTTTTAATAACTTCTTTACAGATTGATGAGTTAAAACCACCACACAAACCTCTGTTAGAGGTTACTACTACTAATAAAACTTTAGAAACCTCTCTTTGCGTTGAATACGCTCCTCCTGTATCACTATCTAAAGTTGCACTTAGATTTTGTAGCAATTCTGTAAGTTTAGATGAATAAGGTCTCATTGCCGTAATTGCATCTTGCGCTTTTTTCAACTTTGCTGCAGATACCATTTTCATAGCAGAGGTAATCTGCATAGTCGATTTAATAGAGGTAATTCTATTACGAATTTCTTTTAAGTTTGCCATTTCTTAGTTTTTAGTTATTAGTTTTTAGCTGTTAGTTTAACTGTTAACCTCTAAAAACTAAAGTCTAATTAAGCAAAATGCTTAGTTATCTCTGCTGCTGCTGCTTCTAAAACTGCAATTGCCTCATCTGTTAATTTACCTGATTTTAAAACATCTAATGTATCTCTATGTTTTGCGTTTAAGTAATCGATATAATCTTTCTCGAATTTCTTAACTTGGTTAACAGGAACATCTTTTAATAAGTTTTTAGAACCAGCATAGATAATTGCTACTTGATCTTCTACTGCAAAAGGATCGTTTTGTGCTTGCTTTAAAATTTCAACATTACGTTGTCCTTTAGAAATTACACTCATAGTAGCAGCATCTAAATCAGAACCAAATTTAGCAAATGCTTCTAATTCACGAAACTGAGCTTGATCTAATTTTAAAGTACCTGCTACTTTTTTCATTGATTTAATCTGAGCATTACCACCAACACGAGATACAGAAATACCTACGTTAATTGCTGGACGTACACCAGAGTTGAATAAATCTCCATCTAAGAAAATTTGACCATCTGTAATCGAAATTACGTTTGTTGGAATATATGCTGATACGTCTCCTGCTTGTGTTTCAATAATTGGTAATGCAGTTAAAGAACCTCCACCTTTTACAATTCCTTTTAAAGAATCTGGTAAATCGTTCATTTCACTTGCAATTTTATCATCATTAATCACTTTTGCAGCACGTTCTAATAATCTAGAGTGTAAGTAAAATACATCACCAGGATATGCCTCACGTCCTGGAGGTCTTCTTAATAATAAAGAAATCTCACGGTAGGCAACAGCTTGTTTAGATAAATCATCATAAATAATTAAAGCTGGTCTACCTGAATCTCTAAAATACTCTCCAATGGCAGCTCCAGCAAACGGTGCATATACTTGCATTGCTGCAGGATCTGATGCATTTGCAGCAACAATAGTTGTGTATGCTAAAGCCCCTCTTTCTTCTAACATATTAGCAATAGCTGCAACTGTAGAAGCTTTTTGACCAATAGCTACATATATACAATATACTGGCTCACCAGCATCGTAAAATTCTTTTTGATTTAAGATAGTATCAATGGCAACAGTAGATTTACCAGTTTGACGGTCTCCAATGATTAACTCACGTTGACCTCTACCTACAGGAATCATTGCATCAATAGATTTAATACCAGTTTGTAATGGTTCTGTTACTGGCTCTCTATAAATAACCCCAGGAGCTCTACGCTCTAAAGGCATTTCATAAGTTTTACCTGTAATTGGCCCTTTACCATCAATTGGGTTTCCTAATGTATCTACAACTCTACCTACAATTCCTTCACCTGCTCTTAAAGAAGCAATACGTTCTGTACGTTTTACTGTAGAACCTTCTTTAATAGAGGTAGAAGCTCCTAATAATACAACACCTGCATTATCTTCTTCTAAGTTTAATACGATACCTTCTAATCCGTTTTCGAATTCTACTAATTCACCATATTGAACGTTAGAAAGACCGTAAACACGAGCAATTCCGTCTCCTACTTGTAACACAGTTCCTACTTCATTTAAAGTAGCTTTTGCTTCAAAATTTGTTAACTGTTGTTTTAAAATTGCTGATACTTCAGCTGGTTTAATACTTGCCATTTTATAATTGCTATTGGCTTTTGGCTTTTGGCTATTAGCTAAAGGCTAAAGGCTAAAGGCTAAAAGCTATTATTATATTTTTGGAATGTAATGACTATTGTCAAATTCCTTTTTCAATTCGTTTAAATAATTAGAGATACTTGCATCATATTGCACGTCTCCTACACGTAAAACAAATCCTCCTAAAATATTTGGATTTACCTCGTTTACTAAATTTGCTTTTTCTCCTGTTAAGGCTACAATTTTAGCTAAAACTTCTTTTTCTACTTTTTCGGTTAAAGGAACAGCCGTAGTTACTTTTGCTTCTTGGGTATGCTTATCAAAATCATAAATGATTGCATATTGTTTAGCAATAGAAGACAGCATTGCTATTCTTTTATTATCTTGTAATAAATGAAATAAGCCAAGAGTTATATTGTTTACTTTACCGTCAAATAAAGCGTTTAAGACTTTTATTTTATCTTCGGCTTTTACAATAGGGCTTCTTAACATTACTTCAAATTCGTTATTATTAGAAATTGTATCATCAATAAATAACATATCGTCATTTACTTTTGTTTCTAATTTAGAATCTTTAGCAAGATTTAAAATTGCTTTTGCATAACGTAATGCAGCTCTTGCGTCTTTCATACTTTGCTTAGTTTAAAGTAACGTCTTTTAAGATTCCTTCAACTAATTCTAGTTGTTCTTTCTTAGAAGATAATTCTTTTTTAATTACTGATTCTGCGATATCAATAGATAATTCTGCAACGTTCTTTTTTAATTCTGCCAAAGCTGCTTGTTTTTCTTGAACAATAGCGGCTTGTGCTTTTTCTATTAAACCTGCTGTAACTTCTTTAGCATGTTCTTTAGCGTCGGCTATCATTTTATCTTTAATGTCTCTTGCTTCTTTCATCATTGCATCACGCTCTGCTCTTGCTTCTTTTACAAGTCTTTCATTATCTGCTTGCAAGTTTTGCATTTCTTTACGAGCGTTTTCTGCTGCTGCTAAAGCGTCTTCTATACCAGACTCTCTTTCTTCTAAAGAATTTAAAATTGGTTTCCATGCAAATTTTACCATTAAAGCTATTAACGCTAATAATAAAATTAACGAAACTACAAATAACCCTGGTGAAAAATCGTTTAATAAAGTTTCCATTCTATTAACTAATTATTTTTTTGTTTTTTGATTGTTTAATTTAAAAATAGCTTCTGTAACCAACCGTTACAGAAAGCTATTTTTTGTTTTTGATTGGATTATTTTCCTAAGAATAATGCACCAAATGCTAAACCTTCTAATAATGCAGCGATAATAATCATTGCTGTTTGAATTTTTCCTGTCGCTTCTGGTTGACGAGCAATTCCTTCCATTGCTTTTCCACCAATTTGACCTAATCCAATTCCTGCTCCGATTACGATTAATCCTGCTCCAATTAAATTGTACATAATAAATGTATTTATATTAAATTAAACAAATTTGTATTAATGATGCTCAGGCTCTGCTACTGCCATACCAATAAATAATGCTGAAAGCATTGTAAAGATATACGCTTGTAAAAAAGCTACTAAAACCTCAATTAATGTTATAAAAAATGATAATACCAAAGACAACCCTGTTGCACCTACAACCCCTAAAGATTCTTTTAATGTGAACATAATTGCAATTAAGCTCATTACCACAATATGACCTGCTGATATGTTTGCGAACAAACGTACTAATAATGAAAATGGTTTAATTAACAATGCTCCAGCCAATTCTATAATTGCTAAAACTGGTCTAATTAAAACAGGAACTCCTGGCATCCAAATCATATGCATCCAGTAATCCTTATTGCCACTTACTGTGTAAATTACTAATGTAAAAATTGCTAAACATCCTGTAACTGCTAACTGACCTGTAACATTAAATCCAAGTGGAGTTAAACCTGCTAAATTTAATACCCAGATAAAGAAAAATACAGTTAATAAATATCCTGTAAATCTTCTATAATGTTTTTCACCAATATTTGGTTTTGCAATTTCGTCTCTAACATAGATTACTAAAGGCTCTAAAACTCTTGCAAAACCTGTAGGAACTTGTTTTGTTTTATATTGTTTTGCCAATCTAGAAAACCAAAATAATAATAACAAGCCAATTAAAAGAATACCAACAACACTTTTTGTTATAGAAAAATCTAAAACTTTGTGTGCATTTGTTGCGTGATGAGTTTCATCAAAAGAAACTGATGCAGCTCCTTTGTCTAATTCGTATATTTTAGAGTGAATTTTAGCAAATTTTAATCCTTTCTTTTCTACAATTACGTGACCATCGTCATTGTGATGAAATTCTGAAGACATAAAAGTTACTAAACCTTTGCTTGTCCAAATAATTATTGGTAACGGAAAACCAATGTGTTTTCTTTCTCCAGCATCATTTGTATATGAAAATAAAGAAAAATCGTGAGAATCTTTTATGTGATGTAGAATATATGCTTCTACTTCTTCTTTCGTATTTACGCGACCGCCATCATTTTGATTGTCGTGTTTTTTATCAGATTCTGATGCAAAACCGACTGAAGTAAAGAGGGTTATTGCTGCTATTAAAAGAAACTTGATTGTTTTTTGTGCAATCTTCATTGTTAAAATACGCTTTCTAAATTCCGCGCAAAGATAGGCAATAAATCAAAACCACAAACCTTTTTTAAAGCTATTTTTTATTATTACTTTTTCTTTAAAATTTTAGCGACAAAAACAGCTTCTGTTAATAAAAATATAAACATTGGAATAAACAAAGATGTTCTTGCTACATAAGATAAGTTTTCTTCTGTAAAGATTGATTTATAAAAGATTAAGCAGAAAAGTACCAACTTAAAAACGATGGTACCTAAATAGATAAAACCTAGCTGTTCAAAAATTTTATCAACACTAGAAAATAGCGAAAAATTAATACATATTAATAGCGAAAAACAAAGGTGAAAAAGGTATACTTTTTTTAAAGAAAAAGGAACTGTTAATTGTTGATTTTCTAAATAAAATTGATGAAGAGAAAAGCTTAAAATAAATAAAAAAAAGAAAACGACTGAAAAAACAAGAATATTTTTAATCATTAATTCTATTGGCTTGTTTTATTAATGAATACATTGCTAAAAATATAGCAAACAACGTTACGGTTTCTGTTAAAAAAGTAGTTTCAAACTTCTTATCTAACCATTCTCCTAACAAAAAACCTAAATAAATTGTTAACCCCATTTGCAAACCTGCTCCTGAGAGTTGTAATGCTTTATTAAGCGGTTTTTTCTGGGATTCTTTTTTGCTCATTGCTAGAATTCAATTCTTTTATTGCGCCTTTCATAGCACACGTTGCGTTGAATGATGCTCCTGGTTCTATAGATAGTTTACCAATTACAACATCACCAGAAATATCTGCAGTTGTTTTTATGGTGAGTATGTTAGACACAAATAATTCTCCCGAAAACTTACCCTCTATGTCTGCATTTGTAGCTTCTACTTTTCCTTTTATAAAACCATCTACGCCAATAATTACTCTACCGTTTGTAATTAATGTTCCGTCTAAAGTGCCATCAATTCTAAAATCTCCATCAGATTTAATATCGCCAACAATGGTTGTGTTTTTAGCTACAACATTTCTTTCCATAGTTTTAGGTTTTTGAGAATTTTTATCTTTATTACTAAACATTTTACTTACTTAATTGTTTTATTATTGCTTTTGCTTTCTTTCCTTCTTCTGTGTTTCCATAGTTTACAATAACAAATTCTAAGGCAGCTTTATAACTGTCTTTATCTTTGTATTTACCTATTGCATAAGCTTTTAAGAGTTCAAATTTAGCAATTATTTTTGAATTCTGAATTTTAGGTAAAATTTCATCAATCTTTTTTACGGTTTCTTCAAACTTATTTTCTTTGTATAAATAATACGTTTCTTTATATGTTTTTTCAATTTCGCTAACAGCTACATCTTCTTCTATAACTGCGTTTGGATTTTTTATGATTTGAGCAAACTTAGTTTTTGGATACCTATTTAAAATGATATTCTTATGAATTTCTGCCTTAGAAGTATTCTTTTGGTTTTTATAAATTTGATATAAATGCCAATTTATGGGTAAAATTAATTCTTTCTTCGGATGTAAATTTTTTACTCTTTCTAACCTTTCTATGGCTAATTTTGTGTCTTTAAACTGTTCTTTGTAAATCAATCCTAATTCGTATAAAGCCTGATTTCTGTCTAACTTTAAAGTATCAATCACTTTTTTATTTGTAGGAATTGTTTTTATATAGCTCGCCAAATCGTAACGCGAACTTTTTTTGTTGATTTGCGCAGCATCTTTTGCATTCCCTATTTTTATTTTTGATGACCATCTCCAATCATCAGCCAATTTTCTGTTTCCCCAAATTTTTGCGAATTCTGTTTTACCAAAATTCAAAGATTGCGAATTATAGAAATACCATTTTCCTTTATTCCTAGATTGTAAAGAACTACCACCAAAAGAACCACCAAATGCTTGCTGATTTAATCGTAATTGTGCAGCTTCTTCATCTTTCTTTTTTAAATTATCTATATATTTTTGAAAATAGTTTTCTTGGGCTTCTTTAGACATTGAAGCAATTTTAAGAATGCTATCGTTCTTAGAAATTAAATTTTCGTAGGTAATTAATGATGCTAAGTTTTTATGCTTTCTTTTAATTCTTCTAAACCTTAAATTTAAAGTGTCTGTAGAAACTTTTAAAACACTATCATAATAAGAATTTGCCACCAAATATTTTGAATTCTTAAAATGCAGGTTTCCTAATTTCTCGTAAGTAAATGTTTTTTGTTTGTTGCTACCAGCAGATTTTAACGATTTATTGTAAGCCTTAATTGCTAATTGAATACTGTCATTATCTTCGTGTAAAACGCCTGTTTGATAATACAATTCGTCTAAATATTTTTTATTATCTCTGTTTTCTATCAACTCATACATTCTGTCTAACAAGGCAACTTTAGATGAATCTTTGGTGGTGTTTTTTGCAACTTCTATATTCGCATGAATTTTGTATTTATAAGGCGATTTTTTAAAGTTGATGATTTTATCAAACACCAAAACAGCAGAATCTTTTTTGTTTTCTGCGCTGTAAATTTGTCCTAAAATAAATAAGTTTCTTGCTCCTTGTTCTTTGTTATTTAGGGTTCTTGTGGCTTTTAATAAATGTTCTTTTACTTTTTGTAGGCTGTCTGTTTTTACATACGCCATTGCCAAAGCTGTGTGCGCTTGTTCTTTAATTTTATCAGGCAAATTTTCTTCTTGTCCTTTTCTTATTTCTAACAATAATTTTAAAGATTCTATTGCCAATTCTTCATTATCTATTCTGATGTTGGCTTTGGCTCTCCAAATTTTAGTTTCGCTAATTAAACTTGCATACGGATAACTTGCAATTATATAGTTAAAGGCTTCTATTGCCGGAATAAAACGTTGTTCGTAATAACGAGCTTTACCTAGTAATAAATACGCATCATCAATTTGATTATTGCGCTCTATACCATTAATATTCATTCCGTGTTTTTGAATGGCTTTTACCGCTTTTTCTTCGGCTTTGCCAAAAGGAGTAGATGCTTTTTGCACTTCATTTCCATCATCAAACCCAGAACCAATACCAGAATTATATTGCGGAATAGTAACTTTATCTTCTTCAAACTTTATGGGTTCTATTGGTAATTGAGCAAACCAATCGTCTTTATATCTATCATTAATTCCTTTTACACCTTTTTTAAAGGCTTCTTTACCATTAAAAAGCACATTGTATTTTGTGTTTAATGAATGCCAATTTCTACTGATAACAGTGTCTTTTTTTGTGCTACAAGAATAAAGTATTGCAAATACTGAAAGAATGAATGCTATTTTTTTAGTGTATTTCACACAAATAAATATTGATTAAACTATTTTTAACTAAGCTAAGAAACTAAAAAACTCTTATTTACAACTACTTTATTAAAAAAATAGTATAAATAAGAGCGTAAAAATAGTAATAAATTAAGAATAGTAGAGCTATACAGAAAAATAGCTTTCTAATTCTTTTAAAGTTTCTGCAGATGTTGCTATATCTTTTACTACATTTCCTTTGTCTAAAACAACAATACGTTCGCAAACTTCTGTTACGTGTGTTAAATCATGGCTAGAAATTAAAACGGTAATTTCTCTATTTTCTGTTAACGTTTTTATAATAGATTTTAATCTGATTTGTGTTGTTGGATCTAAATTTGCAAAAGGTTCGTCTAAAATTATTACTTGTGGATTGCCCATTAATGCAGCAATAATTCCTGCTTTTTTCTGATTTCCTTTGCTTAAATCTCTTAAGTATTTTTTCTTTCCTAGAATTTCTCCATTAAAAAATTCATCAAATTGCGATAAAAACGATGTTACATCAGCCTTATTCATTCCGCGTAAATCGCCTATAAAATCGAAATATTCTTCGGGTGTTAAATAGCCTATTAAAAAAGATTCATCAATAAAAGACCCTGTAAAATTTTTCCAATCTTCGCTTGTATTTACAACAATATCATTATTGGTAATTGCACCTGTAGTTGGTCCAATTAAATCTAATAAAATATTGAACAATGTTGTTTTTCCTGCACCGTTATTACCTACCAAACCAAAACTTTGTCCTGTAGGAATCTTGATATTTTCAACATTTAAAACTTCTGCTTTTCCGTATTTTTTTGAAATATTATTGATTGTAATCATTGTTTTTTTCTTTAAAGTTTGTGTTGTTTTATGCTTCTTTACCAAAAGCGTTTATCATAACATATTTGTCTTTTATGTATTTTTTTTCGATGAATTTCATAAAATAATTTTTAAAAACCAATCCTAAAATACCCACTAAAGTAACTGCTATAAATCCTGAATTATATCCTACAAATTTGTCGAAAACCCAAAATAATAACATTGGAAACAACATTAATGGAATAATAATTAAAAACTGTGTTGCGCTTGTACCTTGTGTGTTACCAAAACCTCCTTTTGTTAAATCGATTCGTTTTCTGTTAAACGAGCCTGCATACAATAAAAAAAGTGAATTAAAGCCAATATTAAAAATGGCGCCAGCCGTAATCATTAAGAAAATTTTGGTTCCAAAATATAAATATGGAAAACTTAAGAAGTACAAAATTGTTGTCATTGCAACCATTAAAAACCATTTAGATTCTAAAAATTTACGATATCTAAAACTTTGGCTCATTAACATTTTGTAATGTGCACTATCCCAAGCTGGGATAAACTGTCCGTAGTTTAATGCAAAACCCCCTGTTACAAATAACGATGCAAACATTAACCAAGGTAATTTGTCTTTATAGGCATCCATTGTAAAGAAAATCAATCCATAAAAAAGAAATAAGAAAGACATTAAAAAAACGGTTTTGGTTCTTTTGTTTCTCCAAATTAAACGGATGTCGTTCTTTATAAACGGAGCCACATCTCCTAACTTATCTGCCCAAGATAAATCTGCCGAATTTGCTTCTTTTATTTTGGTGGCAACTGCTTCATCTAAATACACTAAGTTGCGTAATTGTTTATAGTTTAACCCATATAAAACCGCTAAAACAACAATGCCTAGTAAAGAATAAACGGGATTTGCGTAAATGGCATCAAAAAAAGCTCCTCCAAAGCCAACAACATCTAGAGTAGTATACTTTTGCAACCCAATTAAACCCAATAAAAGAGTGGCTAAAAAAATGAGTGCTTTGTTATTTTTATTGATTAAAAAATTAAGAAAATTGGCAGATTGAATGATTAAAATCATTGCAAATAACCAACCTAGAACTCCTGTTGTATTGTAGCCTTCTGTAATTAAAACAATTGCAAACGGAATGTAAAAAAACAAGCTTAAAAAATTAAAGATAGAAAAAGCCGATTTTCCTAAAACATAATGTACCAATTTGTTTTTTGGTATGGGTAAAATCAGTAATGGTTTTATGTTCATTACGGGTAATTTTTGCATTAAATACCTAAAAATTAAATCGCCAAAAATAGCAAACAACAAATAAGAGTTTACCAATTGCAATGGGTCTGATTCTGGAAATTCTTTCTTTAAAATGTAATAGCCACCTACACCAATGGCTAAAAAAGAAACAATAAAATACAAGACAAAAAAGCCCATAATTATTTTTAAAGCAATTCCTTTTTGCCAATGAGAAGAACGGAAATATTGTTTCCATTCTAGTTTTAAAAAGTGTGAAATCATATTTGGTTAATTAGTTTGATTGGTAATAAGTAGTTTATAAATAGAAATTGTTACAATTTTTAAGAGATTTTATATTCTGGGTAAGTTTCTTGTAATAATTCTTCTGCTTTTTTTGGGATAACTTCTAAAGAAACATATAACAAAATACAAATCGCCATTAAAAAAAGACTCATTAAAATTGTTTTATAATCTCCTGTAAAATTAAAGTTGAATGAATGAAAAGGATAGGTAGCAATAATTGCAGAATTTGCTCCTCCTTGATTAAATAAAAGATCTTCTAACATCCATTTTTTTTCTTTTCTTTTTATCTTTTTTTGAAGTTGTACTAATTTAAAAAAAGCAAAAATAGCGGTTATAAAAAATAGCGTAAATATTAGATAGTTACCAAAAGGATATTGTATAAGATAATAGAATAAATAAAAGATTCCAATTGTTAAAATAATTTTTGGGAGCTCAAACCATTCTTTGGCAAATCTCCATAATATGTTAACATACTTTTTACTCATCTGTTTTTGCTTAGCTTCTACAACATTCATAAAACCAAAAACACCAAATTTTTTAAAAGATTTATTACGAGCTTCAATAAATGATAAATCAGGCTGTGCCTGCCAAATTTGTTCTATATCGTTGGCTAAATGATCTACCAATTCTGTTTGTACATCATAATGTTCTACATAATGTTTTCTGGTAAACTTGTAGAGTTCTTGTATTTGATTTTGGGTTAGTGTGTTTTCCATCTTACTCCAAACTAAATTTAGGGTCTACCAAATGCTGCATCGTTTTTAAAAATTCTTGCATTTCTTCTAATTTATTAGCGGTTTCTTTAGTGCCACTTTCGGTAAGTTTGTAATATTTTCTAAGACGATTTCCAACTTTTGCAACTTCTACATCTAACAAACCATCTGCTTCTAATTTATGCAATGCAGGATACAAGGCACCTTCAGTAATTTTTAATTCTCCTTTGGTGAGTTCTTTTACTTTTTGAGTAATTTCATAGCCATACATTTTAGTATTAGTTTCTAATAATTTTAAAATAATGGTTTGCAAAGAACCTTTGTATAATTTCTGATTTCCCATAAAACAAATATATGCATAATTTTTTTATGCATAAAATTCTTATGTATTAATTCTTAAAAAATCCTGAGATTATTCTTCTCAGGATTTTTTAACTCAATATAATAAGGATTCCCTTTTTCAAGGGAATGACAAAATAATTATTTTGTCACCTTTAAAACATCCGCAATAATACGTTCTAGTTCTGCTTTAGGTAAAGCTCCATTTGCCATTTGCGGATCTCCTTCTGCAGGACAAAACAACATAGATGGTATACTTCTAATACCAAATGCAGCAGACAATTCTTGTTCTGCTTCTGTATCTATTTTATAAATGTCAATTTTGTCTCCATATTCTTCTGAAAGCTGTTCTAAAATTGGCGCTAGCATTTTACAAGGGCCACACCAATCTGCATAAAAATCTATTAATGCAGGTCTTTTTCCTTCAAACTTCCACTCTTTATTTTTTTCGTAATTAAAAACCTTTTCTAAAAAGGTTGCTTTTGTTAAGTTTTCTGTCATAATAATCTATTTTTCTCAACCTTGTTGAGATTTCATTAATTTGTCTTTCCTAGAAATCGGGAATCTAATTTTTATTGTTTTTTTAATACTAAAAAAGTTGCACAAAAATAGTCGTTTTTATTCCTATAAATTACAAACTGTTAAAATCGTCTTAAAATGAAGATTTTTTATCCATTTTCTGCTAACTTTGAGCAATCACTAATACAATCAAAATGAAGAAATTAATCATTCCTATCTTATGCGCAAGTGCAATTTTTGTGTCTTGTAAAGAAGAAATTAAACAAAGAAATATTGACGTGAAATACCCTGAAACTGCTAAAATAGCTGTTGTAGATACATTATTTGGAACAGCTGTTACCGATAATTATCGTTGGTTAGAAGACGATAGAAGCAAAGAAACCGAAGCTTGGGTAAAAGCAGAAAACGAAGTTACATTCGATTATTTAAGTAAGATTCCGTACAGAGAACAACTAAAAAATAGGTTGTCTGAACTTTGGAATTACGAAAAAGTAGGTACTCCTTTTAAAGAAGGAGATTACACGTATTTTTATAAAAACAACGGATTGCAAAATCAATACGTTGTTTACAGACAAAAAGAGGGTGGTGAACCAGAAATATTTTTAGACCCAAATACGTTTTCTGAAGACGGAACAACTTCTTTAGGTTCTTTAAGTTTTTCTAAAGATGGAAAAACTGCAGCCTATGCAATCTCTGAAGGTGGTTCTGATTGGAGAAAAATTATTATAATGGATGCTGAGTCTAGAACGATTAAAGAAGATACTTTGATAGATGTTAAATTCTCAGGAATCTCTTGGTACAAAAACGAAGGTTTTTACTATTCTAGTTACGATAAACCCAAAGGAAGTGAATTGTCTGCCAAAACAGATCAACACAAATTGTATTATCATAAATTAGGAACTTCACAAAAAGAAGATCCTGTTATTTTTGGCGGAATTCCATCAGAAAAACATAGATATGTTAGTGGTTATTTAACAGAAGATAATAGATATTTACTTGTTTCGGCATCTGTTTCTACATCTGGAAATAAATTATTTATCAAAGATTTAAGCAAACCAAATAGCAAATTGGTAACCGTTTTAGATAATGTTAAAAGCGATACTTATGTAATAGATAATAGAGGAAGCAAACTTTATTTAGTTACCAATTTAAATGCTCCAAATAAAAAAATTGTAACGGTAGATGCTACGAATCCAACTCCAGAAAACTGGAAAGACTTTATACCAGAAACAGAAAATGTGTTATCGCCATCTACAGGTGCTGGTTATTTCTTTACTGAATATATGGTAGATGCTGTTTCTAAAGTGTTACAATACGACTTTGATGGAAAACTAATTAGAGAAATAAAACTACCAGGTGTTGGTTCTTCTGGAGGTTTTGGTGGAAAAACAGCTGCAAAAGAGTTGTATTTTTCATTTACAAACTACAACACTCCAAATTCTTATTATAAATTCGATCCAAAAACTGGAACTTACGAATCTTACTGGAAACCTTCAATTGCTTTTAATTCTGATGATTATGAAAGTAAACAAGTTTTTTACAATTCTAAAGATGGTACCAAAGTTCCGATGATTATTACTCATAAAAAAGGAATTGAATTAAACGGAAAAAACCCAACTATTTTATATGGTTATGGCGGATTCAATATTAGTTTAACACCAAGTTTTAGTATTGCCAACGCAGTTTGGATGGAACAAGGTGGAATTTACGCAGTACCAAATTTGCGTGGTGGTGGAGAATATGGTAAAAAATGGCACGATGCTGGAACGCAGATGAAAAAGCAAAATGTATTTGACGATTTTATTGCAGCTGCGGAATATTTAATTGCTAAAAACTATACATCTTCAGATTATTTAGCAATTCGTGGAGGTTCTAACGGAGGTTTGTTAGTTGGAGCAACAATGACGCAAAGACCCGATTTAATGAAAGTTGCTTTACCAGCAGTTGGTGTTTTAGATATGTTGCGTTATCATACATTTACTGCAGGTGCAGGTTGGGCTTATGATTATGGAACCGCAAACGACAGCAAAGAAATGTTCGAATATTTAAAAGGATATTCGCCAGTACACAATGTAAAAGAAGGTGTTTCTTATCCTGCAACAATGGTAACTACAGGTGATCATGATGACAGAGTTGTACCAGCACATAGTTTTAAATTTGCCGCAGAACTGCAAGACAAACAAGCAGGAAATAATCCAACTTTAATTAGAATAGAAACCAATGCAGGCCATGGAGCAGGAACTCCTGTTGCTAAAACCATTGAGCAATATGCAGATATTTTTGGGTTTACTCTTTTTAATATGGGATTTGACCAATTACCAAATCCGCCAAAAGCGAAAATTAAGAGTTAACTCTTAAAAAACAATTATAAAAACCGATGCAAAAGTGTCGGTTTTTTATTGGGCGTTACCTTGCAAAAAAAATTATCAACTAAAAACAAACAGAAACCTTACTTTTGTTAAGTGCTAGAAGAAAAATATATCGTTTCAATACACAAAAAACAATCTTTACTAACGACGAATATAAAACATTAGTGAAACCTATTTAAACAACTTGTTTTATTTTAATTGGACTTCCATTAAAAGTAATTACATCATTTTCTTGTTTTCCTAACAATAATTTTCCAATAGGTGAAGAAACAGAAATTGCAAAATAAGTATTGTTTTTAACTGTAATTTGTCCTGCAGAAATTGATAAAAAATAATTAGCTTTATCTGTATAAATAAGACTTCCTAAATGTGCGTTTTTTGCTGTTTTAAAACCATTTATTTTAGCCAATGTTTCTTTCATTTGTGCAATTCCTAACAGTTGTTGTCCTGCTTTTTCCATTTCTAATTGCAACATTGCTCTACCTGTTTCGTGTTTATCGCCAGCAGAACTTTTGGTTTCAGATTGTAGTGCTTTTTGGTTCGAATTAATAATTTCTTCGACTGTTTGCAAACGTTTGTTAACATAAGCAAGACATTGCTTGTAAAGTTCTTCTTTTGTATTCATTTTTTAAATTCTTGACACTGCTAATTTAATAAGCAATCTATTTAAAAAATGATGAGATTGCTTCGTTCCTCGCAATGACGCTCTATACCAAATCTACCAATTCTTTACCAACCAAACTACCAATGGCAACACCCATTCCGCCTAAACGAACTCCACAAAAAACATTGTTAGAGAGTTGTTTTACAATTGCTTTTTTCTGATTTCCTACACCCATAATTCCACTCCATCTATAATCAATTTTAAAATTGATGTTGGGTAAAATTGTGGTTTTTAAAAGCTCTTCTAATTTGTTTTGAATAATTTTGGTTTGTCCAAATTCTGAGGTTTCTTCACCTTTAAAATCGAGATTTCTACCACCGCCAAACAAAATTCTATTATCAATATTTCTAAAATAATAAAAGCCTTTATCTAAATGAAAAGTTCCTTTTACGTGCAAATTTTTTATGGGTTTTGTAATTAAAACTTGTGCTCTTGCTGGTTGTACATTTTCTTCTAAAAGCTGATTTGTAAATCCGTTTGTAGCAATCAATAATTTATTGGTTGTAAAATTAAGTTGATTGGTTTTAATTTCAACTTTATTTTGGGTTTCTTCAAAACTTTTTACAATAATATTATTTAGAATTTTAATTCCTTTTTGTTGCGCTTTTTTTAATAATTGGAAAGCCATTTTTCCTGTATCAATTTGTCCTTCAAAATTATTAGTAATGTAGTTTTTATACACATTTTTAAATCCAAAAAAATTATCATCAACCGTAAATACATCCGACTTAAAAAGAGGTTTTAATAATTTATTTATATTGTCTTTTTTTACTAAACATTGGTTAAAAAAGGATTTATCTTTAAACAATTCAAAACCATTGTTTTGTTGAAAATCAATAGTTGCATCGCCTAAATTTTTACGAAGTAATTGTAATCCTTCCCAACGTTTTTTTACTAATTGATAAACTTCTTCTTCTGTATGCGTTTCTAAATCATTAATCAATTCAGATAAACTGCCAAAGCAAGCAAAACCTGCGTTTTTTGTACTGGCTCCTTGTGGTAACATTCCTTTTTCTACAACTAAAATTTTTGCTTTTGAATGCTTTTTTTTGAGTTCTAAAGCACAATTTAAACCCACAATTCCGCTACCAACAATTGTAAAATCGATGTTTGTAAACCATTCTTTAAGTTCCCAATAACTATAATTCATTAAAAATCAAACTTTAATTGCACCCAAACAGGTTCTTTTTTTTCTGTGTTTAAATTTGAGAAAGATAATCCTAATAATCGCACAGAGTTTTTTAATTTTTCTTGGTACAACAATTCTTTTACAACTGGAAAAAAGGTAGTTTTTTTTTGCATAAAATATCCAACTGTTCTGCTTCGGGTTTGTTGTGTAAAATCGGAATATTTAATTTTTAAGGTAATTGTTTTTCCTTTTGTGTTCGATTTTAACAGTCGTTTTTCAAGTTCGTCAGCAATTTTGTCTAACTTTTCTATCATAAAAATTTCTGAAGAAATGTTTTCGAAAAAAGTACGTTCTGCTGCAATCGATTTTCGAATTCTATTCGGTTTTACTTTGCTATTATGAATTCCGCGAACAATATTGTAATAATGTTTACCCGATTTTCCAAAAAGATTTGTTAATTCTTCTAATGATTTTTTCTTTAAATCGTTTCCAACAAATATGCCTAAATTATACATTTTAGCTGCTGTTACTTTACCAACGCCATAAAATTTATTTACGGGTAATTCTTCTAAAAACGGTATCACCTCTTCTGGATTTACCGTTTTTTGGCCATTTGGTTTGTTTATATCAGAAGCAACTTTTGCAATAAATTTGTTAATCGAAATTCCTGCGGAAGCTCGCAAACCTGTTGTATCAAAAATTTTTTGACGAATTTCTTGGGCAATTAAACTTGCAGACGGATTTCCTTTTTTGTTTTCGGTAACATCTAAATACGCTTCGTCTAAAGAAAGTGGTTCTACTAAATCTGTGTATTCGTAAAAAATTTCTCTAATTTTAGTTGTAATTTCTTTATAACGAGAAAAATCTGTTTTTACAAAAATTAAATGCGGGCATTTCTGTTTTGCTAACATTCCGCTCATAGCAGATTTTACACCAAATTTTCTAGCTTCATAACTGGCTGCCGAAATTACACCACGTTTTCCACCACCTCCAACAGCAATTGCTTTTCCTTTTAACTCAGGATTGTCCAATTGCGCCACAGAAGCATAATATGCATCCATATCTATGTGAATAATTTTTCTATACTGTTTATAAAATTCCACTTTAGTGTAAATCTAAAAAGTTTCTTATATCAACTCAATTGTAATAATTGTATCTATTTTAAACTTTTGAGGTTCTTTAACCTTTAATAAAAAGGCAGTTAAAGGTATGCATTTTTCTTAAAGTAATCTTATCAATAAAAAGTAAAATTCATCTTTTATTATACTAAAAAAGAATTTACTTTTGCACGGTAAAGTTTTGGTTTTTTAGAATGTTTTATTCAAAAAAATTAAAAGGGAATCAGGTAGTTTTTAAGAATAAAAAGCCTGAGCTGTACCCGCAACTGTAAGCTAAGTCTGTAAAGATGTTTGTTAAATCTTACACCACTGTCTGTTTTTTAGATGGGAAGGTTTTAACAAAACGCAAGCCAGGAGACCTGCCAATACTTATATGCGTTTTTTTAGCTTTCGGGATAAAAGTTAATAAAGGATTTTTTCATACTTCAACCTGTTTTTAAATCAATTAAATAGTTGTTGTGTGTTATATATTTTGAAACAATTTTAATAAACTATATAATGAAAAATTATGTGTCTAAGCTAGTTTTAGTTAGCTTACTAATGGTGCTATCTTGCTCCAAAAAAACAGAAGAAACTCCTGTATATGATAATGCTTTTGTATTGTCTTTAAAAAGTGATGGAACTTCTATTAGTTATCTTAATGACAAAAAAGAAATTACTTTAAACGTTTTTAAATCTCTAGACAAAAGAAGTACTTCTTTTTCTAGTTTTAAAGATAAGTTATTTGTGATAAGTCAAAAAGGTCCAAATTTCGTTTCTCAATTAAACCTAGAAACTTTAGAAGTAGAAAATGTTGTTACAAAATCTAAAGTTAGCTCACCCTCTTATTTAAAAATGTATTCTAATACAGATGGATTAATAATTAGTACTGGTGGTAGAGGAAGAAGAAAAACTTACAATCTTTCAAAAATTAACATTACTAATGGCGTAGAAGAAAAGCTAGAAGGTTTTTCTGATAAAATACTCTATAATAATTCGGCTTTATTATTAGATAACAATAATGTTTTAGTGGCAGATGCTAAGGAACTAAAAGCTTTTAACATAGTAACCAAAAAAGTAAAAAAATTACTAACGTTTACTGAAAATATTTCTGGTGTTGTAAAAGATGAAGCTGGTGCTATTTGGGTGGCAACAGAAAAAAGAACAGAGAAAGCTGCTTTTACAAAATTAAATGCAAATTATACTATAAACAAAGTAGTAGAGATTAAAGACCCTAAAATAAACCTTTATAAAAACAGTATTTTAACATTAAATTCTTCAAGTAATAATGCTTTTTGGGCAGAATCTTCTTCTGGTAAAGTTTATACTTTTAATACCCAAACTGAAACCATCCAAGAATTTGCAACACCAAATACAAATGGTATTGCTATTACAACAATTGTTAAAGAAAACCCAATAACAAAACAAGTTTATGTTATTGGATTAAAAGATTTTTTAAGTGCAGAGAATAGTATTTTAACCGTCTACAAAAAAGATAAAACTTTAGAAAAAACAGTTGAAAAAGTAGGAGAATCGCCTATAGATATTTATTTTTCTAGCAAATGGTTTGCTACCAAAAAAATAAAGTAAAAACAATGATATAATCCCAATAATTTGTTTTATTGGGATTATTTTTTCTATTTATTTTTTAAAAATTTAGTACAAATTTGAGTTACTTTTTCTAACTCTTTAGAAAGTAATTTTTCTTTCCAAGGATGAGAAGTATTAAAAACGTGATTGGCATTTTTAATAATTTTAAATTCACTTTTTGGGTTCCATTTTTTGAGACTTTCTGCTTCTTTAATAAATACAGAAGTGTCCTTATCTCCGTGAATTATAAGTTGTGGAATTTCTAAATTTTCTGTAGCTTTTTTAATATTTAATCGATTTTCATTTTTAATAAAATCTAAATAAAACTGATAATAATGAGGCATTTCTTGATGAGTTCTGCCGTTTTTTACATAATAAACACCTTTTTCTTTCCAAGATTCAAATCTTTCATTTTTTGGAAATCTACTTTTATAATCCGAAACTCCAGCCAATGTAATAACCTTTTTAATACGAGAATCTTCATTCGATTTTAGCAACACAATTCCTCCTCCTCTACTATGACCCATTAGCGAAATTGCGTCTAAATTAACTTCTTTTTTAAAATTAGGATTTGTAGAAATCCAATCTATTACAGATTCTAAATCATCCAATTCTTTGGTATAATTATTATTTCCAAAAGCCTCTAAATCAGGAAAATCTATAGGTTGTTTAACTGTTCCGCCATTATGTGAAAAATTAAATTTGATAAAGAAAAAACCTGCTTCTGCAAAACTTTTTGCCATTAAGTTCCAAGCTCCCCAATCTTTAAAACCTTTGTATCCGTGGCAAAAAACAACCATTGGTTTTTGTTGATGCGCTTCTTTGTAAAAAACATCAACCAAAATTGGTTTTTGATGTTTTCCATCAACAATACTATTTTTAAGTATTTTCATTAATAATCATTATACTACAAATTTAATAAAAGTAAATAAAGCAAAGCTAGCTGTTATAAAACTTAAAACTAAATTGATGTTGTTGGTTAGATTTCCTGTTTTTTGTTGAATTTTATGCGCATATTTTCCATACAAAAACAAAATGTAAAAAGTGCCAATTACGGAGCCACAGATAAATAAAAGCATTGAGTTTGTGTTAAAATCCATTAAATTATAATTAGTAAGAAAAGCTATGATTCCGCAAAAGAAAGGAATAGCAAACATATTTAGTGAGGATAAAACAACGCCAGTAAAAAAAGAATTTTTCTTTTTATTATTAAGTTTAATCTGTTTTTTTTCTTTCTTATTTTGATGATAAAAAAACACAGATAAAAAGAATAAAACCACAATTCCTGCTTTTTCTAAAAAGGTTATTAACATTGGGTTATTTGCAATGTATTTTGTTAAATAAACAGAAATATAAGCTTGAAAAAGAACAATTAATAGAGCGCCAAATATAAAGTAATTGAACTCTTTTTTCTCTCCTTTAAGTCTTATTTTTAAAGCGGTCATATTTAACACACTTGGAGGTGTGTAACCTAAAAAAGAAAACAGCAATCCTAAGAAAAAAATTGAAATCATTTGCCTAGTTTTCTATTTAGGTCGAAATCAATTCTTTAAAATTACTATTTATTTATAAATAAAAAAACGCATCAATAATGATGCGTTTTAAGAATATAACTTTTAAAAATATAAGTCTAAATAACTCCTTGAGCTAACATTGCGTCTGCAACTTTTACAAAACCTGCAATATTTGCTCCTCTAACATAATCTATAGAACCATCATCATTTTTACCATATTCTACACATGAACTATGAATATCTTCCATAATTACTTTTAGTTTAGCATCTACCTCTTTACGAGTCCAACTTAAACGTAAAGAATTCTGACTCATTTCTAAACCAGAAGTTGCTACACCACCTGCATTAGACGCTTTTCCTGGTGCAAATAAAATACCTGCTTCTTGAAAAGTGTGCATTGCCTCTGGTGTAGAAGGCATATTTGCTCCTTCAGAAACACAAATACAACCATTATCTATTAATGTTTTTGCTTCATCTCCATTTAACTCATTTTGAGTTGCACAAGGTAAAGCAATATCACATTTTACAGACCAAGGTCTTTCTCCTTTTACAAATTTTGCTGATGGATATTTTTCTACATATTCGCTAATTCTACCTCTTCTGTTATTTTTTAAATCCATAACAAAAGCTAACTTTTCTGTATCTATACCATCTTCATCATAAATATATCCTCCAGAATCAGAAAGCGTTACTACTTTAGCACCTAATTCTATAGATTTTTCTGCAGCATATTGCGCAACGTTTCCAGATCCAGAAATTACAATAGTTTTTCCGCTAAAAGAATCTCCTTTAGTTTGCAGCATATTTTGTGCAAAATACACAGTACCATAACCTGTAGCTTCTGGTCTAATTAAAGAACCACCCCAAGAAGAACCTTTACCTGTTAGAACTCCTGTAAATGTGTTGTTTAATTTTTTGTACATACCAAACATAAAACCAATTTCTCTTGCTCCAACTCCAATATCTCCAGCTGGAACATCAGTATTATGACCAATATGTCTGAATAACTCTGTCATAAAAGCGTGACAAAAACGCATAATTTCGTTGTCTGATTTTCCTTTTGGGTCAAAATCAGAACCACCTTTTCCTCCACCCATAGGTAAAGTTGTTAGCGAGTTTTTAAATACTTGTTCAAAAGCTAAGAATTTTAAAATACTTGCATTTACTGTTGGATGAAAACGTAAACCACCTTTATAAGGACCAATTGCAGAATTCATTTGAATTCTATAACCTCTGTTTACTTGAATTTCTCCTTTATCATCAACCCAAGAAACTCTAAAAGAAATTAATCTTTCTGGCTCTACCATTCTTAACAAGATATTTTTACCGTTATAAATATCGTGTTGAATAATGTATGGAATTACAGTTTCTGCTACTTCTTGTACAGCCTGTAAAAATTCTGGTTCATGATTATTTCGTTGTTTTACCAACTCCATGAATCCATCAATTTTAGATTTGATATTTTTCTCCATCTTTTTTTATGAGATTAATAAAAATTTAACGGCGCAAAGATAGTTAATTTTCAATATGATAATATAAAAACTTTTCTATATTTTTTTCAAAAAAGCCTTATTTCAATCGATTTCGATAGCCATATATGTTTTCTTTAAAATTGCAAACTAAAAATGCTTAAAAAAGATTAAATTTGCAGCCTAATTTATCCTTGAAAATGTTAGATAAAGTAAAAGAATTGATTGGTGAAGTAAAAGCTTTTAATGCAACTTCTAAAGAAGAAGTAGAAGCTTTTAGAATTAAATATTTAGGTAGCAAAGGTTTATTAAAAGGCTTATTTGCAGAATTTAAAAATGTTGATGCAGCAATGCGTAAAGATTTTGGACAAGCCTTAAATAATTTAAAAAAATCTGCTGAAGGCAAAGTTGCAGAATTAAACGATACTTTAGAAAATGCTGTTGAAGAAAAAGGTGTTTATGGAGATTTAACTAGACCTGCAGAACCTATTAATTTAGGTTCACGTCATCCAATATCATTGGTAAAAAACCAAATTATTGACGTTTTTAATAGAATTGGTTTTACGGTTTCTGAAGGTCCTGAAATTGAAGATGATTGGCATAATTTTACGGCATTAAACTTGCCTGAATATCATCCTGCAAGAGATATGCAAGACACGTTTTTTATTGAGCAAGACCCAGATATTTTATTGCGTACTCATACATCTTCTGTACAGGTACGTTATATGGAAGAAAACAAACCACCCATTAGAACTATTTCTCCTGGTAGAGTTTTTAGAAATGAAGATATTTCTGCACGCGCACACTGTATTTTTCATCAAGTAGAAGGTTTGTATATAGATACTGATGTTTCTTTTGCCGATTTAAAACAGACTCTTTTATACTTTACAAAAGAAATGTTTGGGAAATCTAAAATACGTTTACGTCCTTCTTATTTTCCGTTTACAGAGCCAAGTGCAGAAGTTGATATTTATTGGGGATTAGAAACAGAAACCGATTACAGAATTACCAAAGGTACAGGTTGGTTAGAAATTATGGGTTGTGGAATGGTAGATCCAAACGTTCTTAAAAATGCCAATATTGATCCAACTAAATATTCTGGTTATGCTTTTGGAATGGGAATTGAACGTATTGCAATGTTGCTATATCAAATACCAGATATTAGAATGTTTTATGAGAATGATAAACGTTTCTTGGAGCAGTTTAAATCTGTGATTTAAAAATAAGTTACAAAGCCACAGAGTTACAAAGTTAGTAGCTTACCCAAATTTTAATACTTTGCAACTCTGAAACTTTGTTTCTTTGCCACTTTTTCACAATACACTAATGAAAAAAGACATCCAAATACCAGAAGTAACTGATGTAGAAATAGCTGTTGTTTATGAATATAATGATATTTATAAAACTGATGATTGGAATGTGTATATCATCAACAATAAAAACATTGATTTAGAAATGATTGTAATTGTTTCTCAAGGTTTTTCTAAAACAAAAACCACTTCTTTATTGCGTAAAAAATTAGATAAATTACCTGCTAATTCATTTGCTAAAGTTGAGTTAATTCAACCTGAATTATTTAAACTCAATAATCGTTTTCAAGTAACTTTTTTTGAAGGAAATACTTTGTACGAAAAAACATTTATTTTTAAAGAAAACTCTATAAAAGAAGGTGCTTTAAGAATGATTGATGAAATTAAAAAACGTGGAGTTTTAGCCAAATAAAAGCTATTTTTTATTTCGACGAAAGGAAAAAACATCACTTATAAAAAAGATTTCTCAATCGCTTAAAAAAGCTCATTTCGAAAAGACATTCTTACTGAACTTATCCAAAGTATCCAAAAACCAAATACAATAATGTTGTAATTATACCACCAACTAAAGCATAAGGTAATTGTGTTTTTACGTGGTCTATATGATCGCTTGCTGATGCCATAGAAGAAATAATTGATGTGTCTGAAATTGGCGAACAATGATCTCCAAAAATACCTCCTCCTAAAGTGGCAGCCACAACAATTGTTACATCTGCATTGTGAATATTTGCCATCGGAATTGCTATAGCCAACATTATTGCAAATGTTCCCCAAGAAGTTCCTGTAGAGAATGCAATAAATGAACTGATTATAAAAACAACTGCTGGCAACAATTCTGGCGATAACCAATCTTTTGTAGCATTGGCAACATAAACTCCTGTTTCTAATTCTTTACAAGCATTACCAATTGCAAACGCCAATAACATTAATAAAGCTAATGGCATTAACTCACTAATTCCTTTTAAGGTTAAGTTTACGGCTTCTTTTGGCTTCATAATTCCTTGAACAAAATATAAAAGCATTGCTACTAAAATTGCAGTAATTACTGCATATAAAACGGATGAAGACCCAGAACCTTCGCCAATTGCTTGTTGTAGATGATCTAATGTAGATGTGTATTCTTTTACATTATTCCATCCTGTGTAAATTAGGTTTATGGGCATCATACACACCATTACTAAAAGCGGCACAATCATATTATATGCTTTCGCTTTAACACCTTCTTTTGGCGGATAAGAAGTAATCTCGTCAGAAACCATTGGTTTTGCATTAGGGTTCATTAAAGCACCTGTTTCTTTGGTTCTTTTTTCTGCTTTTTTCATTGGTCCGAAATCTTTCTTAGATAAAATCACAACAAAAACCAACAAGATTGCTAATAATGGATAAAAATTGTAAAAAATAGATTTTAACAAAAGCGGTAGGGGTTTTTCAATTCCTTGAGTTAACAATAACCCCATAATAAAAGCACCCCAAGCGTTAAAAGGTATTAATATAGATGATGGCGCTGAACTTGAATCTGCAATATAAGCGAGTTTTTCGCGCGGAATTCCTAATTTATCAAAAATGGGTCTGTATAAAGTTCCTACTGTTAAAGAACTAATACTTGTTTCTACAAACAACAACAACCCAGTAAAAGTTGCTAAAACCTGTACCATTATTCTACTGTAGCCAGATTTTTTATTTTCAAACTTTTCTAACCTTTTATTTAAAATATTGATAAAACCCTCTACACCTCTAGAATATTGAATAAAAATTAACAAGGCGCCAACCAAAGCACTAAACATAATAGTTCTTGTACTTCCTTTGTCTTGAAAAACGTCTACCATTCCTTCAATCATTGCTAAAGTACCTTCTAACGGATTCCAATTGTTAATAATCAACCAAGAAAACCAAATTCCGAATAACAATGCAATATAAACTTGCTTGGTTCTTAATGCTAAAATGATGGCAATTATTGGTGGTAAAATTGATAGAAACCCATATTCCATAAAACTATATTTTATTTTGTCTAAAGGTAAGAATTAAAAGAAAAAATATTTGTTTGACGAGAAAAAATATAGGTTTATCTAAAAAAGTTTTCTTTCTTCTATATCTGTTCTTTTTTTGTTGTAATAATATTAAATTTGATAATTATGAAAATTAGAAATGTAGTTTTAAGTATTAGCATCCTTTTTTTAAGTTCTTGTGTTGTTAAGTCTTTACATCCTTTTTATACAAAAAAGACAATCAGTTTTGATAAAAATTTTCTTGGAGAATGGAAAGATTCTAAAAATGGAAAATGGAAAGTAATTTCATTTAAAAAAGAAATCACAAAAGAAAATCCTGTTAATGAGATGAAAAAAGAAGATTTATTATTATATAATGAATATAAAAATAGCTATTATATACAAAGAGAATATAAAAACAAAACTGTTCTTTTTATTGCTACTCCATTTATTATAAACAATGAACGTTTCTTAGATTTTTTTCCATTAGATTACCAAGATGATATAGACAATTTGCTTGAAAGTCATTCTGTTTATACTCATAGTTTAGTAAAATATGATGTTAAAAAAAATGGTGATATAGAAATAAAATGGCTAGATGAAGATAAAGTTGAAGCACTTTTTAAAGAAAAAAAGATAAAAATTAAATATGAAAAATTTGGAGTTTTAAATGATAAATATTTATTAACTGCTAAATCAGAAGAACTTCAAAAGTTTATAAAAAAGTATATTGCTTCTAATGATTCTGAAAAGTGGAAAACTTCAACAAAATTTATTTTAAGTAAAATAAATGATAAAAATTAAATCATTTTTTAAAAAAGCAAACTCTCATAATATTGTTCTATTTAATACAATATTATGGAGTTGTTCTTTTTTTATTCTCTTGTTTCTGTTTTCTGGTAGATCAATTCCTTTAAAAATTGATTATATCTATACAATCTGCTTTGTAGTTACTTTAATTATCCCTGTTTCTTTAAATCTTTATTGGCTGATACCAAAATATCTTAAAAAAGAAAAGTATCTTATATTTAGTCTTATATTTATAGCTAATCTTGTCTTATTTTCAGAGCTAAATCCTTGGTTTTTTAGTTTTATTGTTAATACTTTTTTTAATGATTATTTCTTTATCTCATATCATAATAAACTAGAAATATACTTTATATTCTTTCTCTTTTTTATTTTAACAACTCTAATAAAACTAGCTGAAGATTGGGTTTATTTAAATAAATTAGAAAACAAAGTTTTAAAACAACAAAAACAACAAATTGAAAATCAATTATACTATTTAAAAGGTCAGATAAATCCACATTTTTTATTTAATTCATTAAACGTTTTATATTCTCTTGCCATAGAAAAAAAAGAAGATATAACTAATGCAATTTTACAATTATCAAACATTTTAAGATATGTTATTTATGATGTTGAGCTTGATAAAATACCCATTAAAAAAGAAGTGGATTTAATACAAAATTATATTGCTTTTGAAAAAAACAGACATATTAAAAATTCAGAAATTTCATTTAATTTTATGATTGATGAAACCTTGAAAATATATCCAATGTTATTGTTACCTCTTATCGAAAATAGTTTTAAACACGGTTTAAAATCTGGAGTTGTAAACCCATATATTAATATTATTTTAAAGGAAGAAAAAAAGAAATTAAGTTTTAATATTTCAAATAATTATAAGATTATTAAAAACGAGAATAATTTAAATTCTATAGGAATTGGTTTAAAAAATATAAAAGAAAACTTAGCTTTAGTTTACCCAGATAAACATTTTTTATCTATTGAAAACAAAAATAATATTTTTACTATTAATTTAATAATAGATTTAAAAGAATGAAAATACGCTGTATTATAATTGATGATGAACCTTCTTCGCAAAATGTCTTAAAATCTTTTATTAAGAAAGTCGATTTTTTAGAGCTTTTAAGTATTTGCAACAATGCTTTAGAAGCATTAGAATATTTAAAAAACAATCGTGTAGATTTACTTTTTTTAGATATAAAGATGCCTCATATTTCAGGTATTCATTTTTATAAATCTTTACAAGATTCTCCAAATGTAATTTTTACCACAGCTTACTCAGAATACGCTATAGAAGGGTTTAATCTTAATGCCATAGATTATCTTTTAAAACCTTTTTCTTTTGAACGCTTTTTAAAAGCTGTTACAAAAGTTAAAAATTTAACTAACTATAAAAATGACACTTTAGTTATTAAATCTAATAAAAGACTTCATCAAATAAAAATTAAAGATATATTTTATATAGAAGCTTTAGGAGATTATATTAAGGTTTATTTAATAGATTTAACATTAGTAACCTATAAAACATTAATTAAATTTTACAATCAACTTCCAAAATCAAGTTTTATACAAATACATAAATCTTATATTATTAACAAAAATAAAATTGAATATGTTGAAGGAAATTTAGTGATAATTAACTCTAAACAAATACCTTTAGGTCAAAAATATAAAAAAGAGTTTTTAGAGTTTTTTAAAACATAAATATAGCAAAGTTTTTGACTAAAATTGCCTTAAAAATTAAAAAAATAAATGAACAACTTTTCATATTTCAATAGAAAAAATATTACCACAGATTTACATTCAACAGAGTTTGATGTATTAATTATTGGTGGCGGAATTACAGGTGCAGGAATCGCTTTAGATGCAGCTTCTCGCGGAATGAAAGTTGCCTTAATAGAAAAAAACGATTTTGCCTCTGGTACAAGTAGTAAATCTACAAAACTAATTCATGGAGGTTTACGATATTTAAAACAATTCGATTTTTGGCTGGTAAAAGAAGTAGGTACAGAGCGTGCCATTGTGCATAAATTAGCACCGCATTTGGTGATTCCTGAAAAAATGATTTTACCCTTAATTGAAGGCGGAACTTATGGTTCTTGGTTAACATCAATTGGTTTAAAAATATATGATATTTTGGCTTCTGTAGAAGGTGATGACAAACGTAAAATGTTATCTAAAAAAAAGGCTTTAAAAAAAGAACCTTTGTTGCCTAAAAACATTTTAAATGGCGCTGGTTACTATGCAGAATATAGAACTGATGATGCCAGATTAACTTTAGAAGTTTTAAAAACGGCTTTAAATTACGATGCAAAAATCATTAATTATACAAAAGCAACCACATTTATTTATGAAGAAAATAGCGTTGTTGGTGCTACTGTAAAAGATAGTTTTACTAAGCAAACTTTTAATATAAAAGCCAAATATGTTGTAAACGCTACTGGGCCTTGGGTAGATAATTTGCGCCAGAAAAATCACTCTAAAACAGGCAAACGTTTACATTTAACAAAAGGAGTTCATTTGGTGGTTGCTCACAAAAAACTACCTGTAAAACAATCTGTGTATTTTGATATTCCTGATGGTAGAATGATGTTTGCAATTCCTCGTGGAAAAGTAACTTATTTTGGTACTACAGATACTAATTATCAAGAAAATAAAGATCAAATAGAAACAAACTTAGTAGATGCTATGTATTTAATTTCTGCTGTAAATAATATGTTTCCAGAAATAAATTTAACTTTAGATGATATTGAATCTTCTTGGGCTGGTTTGCGTCCGTTAATTCACGAAGAAGGAAAATCTGCTTCAGAATTGTCTAGAAAAGATGAAATCTTTGTTTCTGATACAGAATTGATTTCTATTGCTGGCGGAAAACTAACAGGCTACAGAAAAATGGCAGAACGTATTGTAGATTTGGTTGCAAAAAAATACAAACGAAAATTTAATAAAGAATTTGACGACATAAAAACCAAACACATTGTACTTTCTGGCGGAACTTTTAAAAATTTTGAGGAAGTAAAAAGTTATACTGATGCTATTTATAATCGTATAAATGAAGTTGGGTTTTCACAAAAAGATGCAGAATATTTAGTTTATAATTATGGTAAACAAACAGCTATTATCTTAAAAAAGTTTGATGAACTGACAGATGAAAATCAACAAGAAAAAATGATAAAAGCTGAAGTTTGGTTTACCATAAATTACGAAATGGCTTGCACACTAACAGATTTTTTTATGCGTAGAACAGGCAGATTATTCTTTGACTCGCAAAGTGTGTATTTGTATAAAAATTTAGTTTTTAATGAATTTAAAAAAGCTTTTTCTTGGGATAAAAATACTGCAGAAAAACAGCAACAAGAATTGGAAGAAAAAATAAAATATGCAACAACTTTTAAATAATAAACGTTTAAACTGGGAACATAAATAGTTCTCCAAAACCAACTGTATATAGCCAAACTCCGTATAAAGAATGCTCTAAAATTACCAACCTAAAAGATTTTGTTTTTAAATACGTTTTCATAAAAAGTACGCTACCAATAAAAGTAAACGCTAAAACAACCCAACTTTTAAACCAAATATGAGCAAATGAAAAAAGCACAGCATTTATGAATAGAAACCAAAGTTCGTTTTTAAATAATTTCTGATAACGTTTTACAAAAAATGTACGATATAATAATTCTTGTGGTATAACAGAAAAAACAATATAAATTCCGCTAAACTTTAACCATAAAAAAGGTTTGTTCATCATCACATTAAACAAAGATTCTTTATCAGTAAAAAACAAAAAAAGTGCTGAACCCAAAGCAATTAAAATAAACCTTAAAACAATATTTTGCAATGCTTTTTTGTTGTTTGATAAATTATGATTTCTATCAAAATTTTCTTTTTTTATAGAAACCCATAAAATATAACCAATTCCTACAAGCAAATAAACTAACTTTATTATTATAGTTATTGGTAAAGCTAAAACAATTGGAGTGAGTATAAACAGAAAAAAAATCTCTATAATTTTTTTATTTAATCTTTTAAAAACAAATTGATTCAAGTTTTTTATTTTTTTACAAATGTAATTCTTTATTTAGATTCCCGTTTTCACGGGAATGACAATTTTAACAGAAACTCAGAGGCTGAGTCTTAAGAAATTCTTTTCGATTAAAATTATTTTATTCTGGTTTTTCATTCTCTGGAATATCTTTGGTTAAGTCTAAATTTCTTAATGTTGGGTTTATAGCTCCTATGGTAACTACAGTAATTAAAGTCATAGATCCGCCAAAAACAACAGCAGCAACAGGGCCTATTAATTTGGCTGCTAAACCACTTTCAAAAGCACCCAATTCATTAGAAGAACCTACAAACATAGAGTTTACAGATGATACTCTACCTCTCATTTCATCTGGTGTTTTTAATTGCAAAATAGTTTGTCTTATAACCATAGAAATTCCGTCTGCAGCACCACTTATAAACAAAGCTAAAACACTTACCCAAAATAAAGACGATAAACCAAAAGCAATAATACTTAACCCAAAAATAAAGACAGAAACCAACATTTTTTTACCTGTATTTTTGTTGATGGGAATGTAAGTTGTTAAAAACATTGTTACAATACTTCCTACAGAAATAGATGCGTTTAAAATACCAAAACCTTCTGGACCCACTTTTAAAATATCTTGTGCAAAAACAGATAAAATGGCCACTGTTCCTCCAAATAAAACAGCAATCATATCTAAGGTTAAAACGCCTAATATTTCTTTGGTTTTAAACACAAATCTTACACCCGCTTTTAAACTTTCTTTAATAGGTTCTCCTATTTTTGTGTTTAAAACGGGTTTCTTTTTTATCTGAAAAGTAAATATTAAAGACAATATTACCAAGATAAAAACTAAAAGTAATGTGTTATCTACCTGAATCCAACTAATAAAAAACCCACCAAATAAAGCTCCAGAAACAGAGGCTGTTTTCCAGGTACTTGTACTCCAAGTTGCAGCATTATGATATATTTTTTTAGGAACCAATAAAGCTACTAAAGAGAAAATTGTAGGTCCAAAAAATGAGCGTAAAAATCCGCCAAAGAAAACCAAACCATAAATTCCGTAAAGAATAGAATTGGTAGACCAACTTTCTACAATACTATCAGTTGTTAAAAAATACAAACCTAAACTGATTAAAGAAAAAGCAGCAATACAAATTGCAAATAGATTTCTTTTTTCTTTTTGATCTACAATATGGCCTGCAAATAATGCCATTGTAAAAGCAGGAATAATTTCCATCAACCCAATAATACCTAGAGAAAGTGGATCTTTTGTAATAGAATATACTTGCCACTCAATAACAATAAATTGCATAGACCAACCAAAAACTAAGAGAAATCTTACGAATAAAAAAATATTGAATTCTTTGATTCTTAAGGCTGCATAAGGATCGTTTTTAGCCATTATTTAGCTTAATTTCATATCCATTAAAATGGCAAAAGTTTGGTTGATGTCTTCCTCTTTAACAACAATTGTCATTTCGTTAGTAGTAGAAATAATTTCTTGCAATGGAATATCTGCCCAAGCTAATTGTTTTAAAATAAAATAATAAATACCTGATTGTTCTAAATTCTCTTGCGGTAATTTTATAGTGATAGAAGCCAAATCTAACATACTGTGTGTTAGTATTTCTTTGTCAAATATTTTTTGAACATAAGGTTGTAAATTTTTACTGGTAACAATATTGGTTTCAAAAATACCTTGAGAAACTGTTAAGAAATAATCAGAATTCTCTGAGGATTTTGTTAAAATCTTAGCTATTTCTTTTAATAAAGAAGGCGTGTTTTTAAAAGTAAAATCGCACAAATCTGAACGTACAATTACATCGCCTAAATCTAGCGCAAGTTTTTTTATGTTTTTTCTGATGCGTAATTCGCTTGCAGGAGAAAGTCTATTAATTGCCATCATAACCGCACCAACTTTAACTTCTTTCTTTAAAATAGTAGAAACTTCTGGTAAAATAATTCTTGCTAAAGAAGAAACATTTATCAATTTTTCATGAAGAGCTTCTTCTATAAATGGTGTTTTTCTAATAGTGCTTTCTACAACTTCTTGTATTGTTTTCATAATAATTGTTTAATACATTACAATAATGTTCAAAATTAAACAATTAATCTAACTTATCCGTCAACTTTTTAAATTCTTTTTTAGGACTTTTATTGTTGTATAAAATATTGTAAACAGTATCTATAATTGGTGTATTAGCACCATTTTTTTCTTTCATTTTAAAAGCACTTTTGGTAGCATAATAACCTTCTGCAATCATACTCATTTCTATTTGAGCAGATTTAACAGTATATCCTTTACCTACCATATTTCCAAATTGACGATTTCTACTAAAAAGCGAATATCCTGTAACTAACAAATCTCCTAAATAAGCAGAGTTATTAATGTTACGTTTCATTTTATGAACCTTTTTAATAAAACGTTTCATTTCGCGAATTGCATTGCTCATTAATACTGCCTGAAAATTATCACCATAACCCAAACCGTGGGCAATACCTGCCGCTACAGCATAAATATTTTTTAACATTGCTGCGTATTCTGTGCCAATAATATCATCAGAAATTTTAGTTTTTATATACCAACTCTGTAAAGCTTTACCTATAAATTCAGCTTTTTTTTCATCTTGACAAGCAATTGTTAAATACGATAAACGCTCCATAGCAACTTCTTCTGCATGACATGGACCCGTGATTACACCAATATTTTCAATCGGAATATGATACGTTTTATTAAAATGTTCGCCAATAATTAAACCTGTTTCTGGTACAATTCCTTTTATGGCTGAAAAAATAATTTTATCTTCTAAAGAAGTTGATAGTTTTTTTAGTTCGCTCGTTAAAAATGCTGAAGGAATTGCAAAGATAAGAATGTCATAGTTTTCAATAGTGTAATTAATATCGCTAGACAAATCTAATTGAGCTGCATTTAATTCTGCAGAATGTAAATAATTAGGATTGTGTTCGTTTTCTTTAATATGCTCTATAGCAAATTTATTTCGCATATACCAGCCAACAGCATCTAAATTCTCACACAACATTTTTATAATGGCTGTTGCCCAACTTCCTCCACCAAAAACCGCTATTTTTTTCTGATCACTCATCATTCATTCATTTTTATAATTCAAAAATAAGAAAACTATTATCTATTGATGAATGCATTTGCGAATTATTATATTTGTGATGACAAGAATTGAAAATAAAACTATGAACGTACAAATAATTAACAAGTCTAAACACGCAACTCCATCTTATGAAACAAATGGTGCTGCTGGTATGGATTTACGTGCAAATATTGATGAATCCATCACTTTAAAACCTTTAGAAAGAGCCATTGTAAAAACAGGTTTATTTATAGCTTTACCTGTTGGTTTTGAAGCACAAGTTAGACCAAGAAGTGGTTTGGCTGCTAAAAAAGGAATTACTGTTTTAAATGCTCCAGGAACTGTAGATGCAGATTATCGTGGAGAAATTGGTGTTATTTTAGTAAACTTATCAAACGAAGATTTTGTGATTAATGATGGTGAACGAATTGCACAATTAGTAATTGCAAAACACGAACGTGCTACTTGGTTTGAAGTTGATGTTTTATCTGAGACCAAACGTGGTGCAGGAGGTTTTGGTAGTACAGGAATTTAATTTTAGTTACTTTTGTATTTTATAACAAAAAATTAAAAATTATGATTTTAGGAGTTTCAGATTGGTTAAGCAGTAAAATAAATGTCGAAGCAAAATACATTAGAATTGGTTTTGTAATTGCTGTTTTATTTGCAGGTTTTGGTATTGGTTTATACCTAATTCTTTGGATTGTAAAATTACTTTCTAAGTAATAAAAAAACTGCTATAGATTGATTATTTCTATAGCAGTTAATAATAAATAGTTAGAACTTTTAAAACTTATTCTTGGTTTTCAATAGCATCTTTTATTTTAACTTCTAACTCTTCCATTAACTCAGGGTTATCTTTTATCAAACCTTTTACAGCATCTCTACCCTGACCTAATTTCGTTTCTCCGTAACTAAACCAAGAACCACTTTTCTTTACAATTCCTAACTCTACACCAATATCTAAAATCTCACCAACTTTAGAAATTCCTTGACCATACATAATATCAAACTCTGCAATCTGAAATGGTGGAGCTACTTTATTTTTTACAACTTTTACTTTGGTACTGTTACCAATAACTCTATCTCCGTCTTTAATTTGTGTTCTCCTTCTAATATCTAAACGTACAGAAGCATAGAATTTTAATGCATTACCACCAGTTGTAGTTTCTGGATTACCAAACATTACACCAATTTTTTCTCTTAACTGATTGATAAAAATAACGGTACAATTTGTTTTTGATATGGTACCTGTTAATTTACGCAAGGCTTGAGACATTAAACGCGCATGCAAACCCATTTTAGAATCTCCCATTTCGCCTTCAATTTCCGATTTTGGAGTTAATGCAGCCACAGAATCTATAACCACAATATCTATTGCGCCTGAACGAATTAAATTATCAGCAATTTCTAATGCTTGCTCTCCATGATCTGGTTGAGAAATAATTAGATTGTCTACATCTATTCCTAAGTTTTCTGCGTAAAATTTATCAAAAGCATGTTCTGCATCTATAAATGCTGCAATTCCGCCAGCTTTTTGAGCTTCTGCAATTGCATGTAAAGTTAAAGTTGTTTTACCAGAAGATTCTGGTCCATAAATTTCTATAACTCTACCTCTTGGATAACCACCAACTCCTAAAGCTAAATCTAACCCTAAAGAACCAGATGAAATTGCATCTACATCTTCTGTAACTACATCACCTAATTTCATTACAGAACCTTTACCGTAAGTTTTATCTAATTTATCTAGAGTAAGTTGCAATGCTTTTAGCTTTGCTTGTTTTTCTTTGTCTGTCGCCATAAATATTGTTGAAATTTCAATTTTTAAAAGTGAGACAAGTTACAAAAAACTACGTTTAATTTCCTAATAATTTCATTTCATTTTTGTAGTATTGTTAACATTAAAAGAAACAATGAAAAAACAGTATCATTTTATTATTCATAAACCTTGGGGAATGATTTCTCAGTTTGTAAATCCTAATAAAAGAAAGAAAAAATTATTAGGTGAATTGTATGATTTTCCTAAAGGAACTATGGCAATTGGTAGATTAGATGTTGCTTCTGAAGGTTTACTTTTATTAACAACGGAAGGTAAAGTTTCCGCAGAAATTAGGAGTAATAAATACGAAAAAGAATATTATGTTCAGGTTGATGGAGAAATTACTCAAAAAGCTATAGAAAATTTAAAAAATAGTGTAGAAATTGGTTTTAATGGTAAAAAATATACAACAAAACCTTGTAAATCTTTTTTAATTGATGATCCAAATTTTCCATTAAGAAGTCAGAAAATTAGAGATGAACGTCATGGACCAACTAGTTGGATTTCAATAATTATTAGAGAAGGAAAATTTAGGCAAGTTAGAAAAATGACTGCTGCTCTAGGTTATCCTACTTTACGCTTGATTCGTGTTAGAATTGGAGAAATTAAATTAGGTGAATTAGAAGTTGGTGGCGTTGTTAAAGTTGAAAATTTTATGTAACATTTATCACTTTTAAACAGATAAATTATTTATAGTTTTGTAATATGAATACCAATTCTAATACTTTAATTTATATTGTTGCCGCAGTAATAATTTTACACTTTGTAGCTGGTTTTGCTTATTTAATTTACAAGTTAAATAAAAAGGATAAAGATTAGCTTTTATCCATTCTTATATGTGGAATTCCATCTTCTAAATACTCTTCTCCTACTTGAAAAAAATTATGAGATTCATAGAATTTTTTTAAATATTTTTGAGCAGAAATGGTAATTTTATCAACTTTAAAATGAGTTTTTACAGCTTTAATAGAAGCTTTTATTAAATCGTGTCCAAAACCATATTTACGTTCTGTAGCAGCAACTACCACTCTACCAATACTTGCGTTTTTAAAATAGTCTCCAGGTTTAAAAATACGTGTATATGCAACTATTTTATTGTTTTTTAAACCAAAAACGTGTAAAGATTTTTGATCTTTAAAATCTAAATCTTGATAGACACAATCTTGTTCTACCACAAAAACTTCAGAACGTAATTGAAGAATTGCGTATAATTCTGTTGTGTTTAATTCTGAAAAAGATTTTGTGATGAAATTCATTATTAATTAAAGGTTTCTCGATATAAATTTTCTCATTCTTCGAAAATTCACTCGATGATATTTTATGAGTTATATTGTGTTTTTATTCGTGGCAAAATTTATCCAGCACAAGAAATTTTATCAACTCTATTTGCGTGTCTTCCACCTTCAAATTCAGTATTTAAAAATACATCTACAAAACCTAAAGCTTGTTTTAAAGACACAAAACGTGCAGGAATTGTAAGAATATTTGCATTATTATGTTGTCTTGTTAAAGCAACCAATTCATTATTCCAACACAAAGCTGCTCTAATTCCTTGGTGTTTGTTGGCTGTCATTTGAGCGCCATTACCAGAACCACATAAAATAATTCCTAAAGCAGCTTTACCAGATTCTACTGCAGATGCTGTTGGATGAATGGCATCAGGATAATCCATAGAATCGTTTGTATCTGTTCCAAAATTAAGAACTTTATATCCTTTTTCTTCTAGATGTTTTATAATTTCGAACTTGTATTCGGTTCCTGCGTGATCATTACCAATGGCAATTGTCATAATAGATTGATTATTTAAATATGTCATTTCGACTTTATGGAAAAATCTAAGTTATAAAGTAATTTATAGATTCCTCTGTTTCGTTATCGCTTTAATCGGAATGACAGATAGTTAGGCTACAAAAATATAGAAATTAATGGTTATTAACAGTTATAAACATTGTAATTTTTATCTTTTTTAATAACAGTTTCTTTTTTAACTCTTTAACTATATTATCTAAATGTTAAGAAGTTGTAATGAAAAACTCGTAAGTTTTTTTGGTAGTTTTAAAATTTATTATAATACAAGTAGTAGTTTTATATACACAACTTTTTTTATTGATTTTTGATAAAAGTTTATCAACATAAAATTTACAATTTATTTACAGTATTAACATTGTTAACTATTAAGAATTTAAGGTTAATTACTGTTTATAAGTTTTGTTAATAAGTGTAATTTTAAATTGATTTTTAAGCTTTTAAATAAATGATAAGTTGTCAATGATTTTTAATAACTCATATAAAAAAATTAAAATTAAAATTTTTATTGTAGCTATTCACATACTATTATATACATCATCGTTTTTTAAAATTTTTAAAAGAAAAAATATATTATAATAAAGAATGTTGATAAGTGTAAAAATAAAAATATATATAAGTTAAAATGTAAATTTTATTTAAACCGTTTTTATTTTTTTCTCAGCTTTTAGAAGATAAGTGGTGTCTTTTTGAATTTCGGAAGCTTTAACAGGAGTTTCTGTTTTATTTAAAGAAGAATTTACAGTAATAACAGTTACTACCACACCTGTTATAAATATTACGGCAAATAAAACAAATATTTTATTTAAATTTTTCATCTTAAATATTAGGACTTCTTTTTATAAAGACGCCTTATTTAAGAAAACGTTACATTTTTTTTAAGAAAATTTTAAGAAACAACAAACTGTAATCCTTTTTCTATAATTTTAACAGTTACTTTTCCGTTTCCAATTAACTCACCATCTGCTTGAATAAAAGGTTTAGAATTTTGTGGAATTACTGTAATCTTACTGGTTTTATAAGTATCAATTTTTTTATGATCTACTATTTTTCCTGAATAGAGTTTTTTAAGATTAAAAACTAAATCAAATAAATTTAAGTTTTTAGCAATGGTAACATCTAACAACCCATCAGACGGATTTACCTTTTTTGTAAACTGCATTCCACCACCAGAAAATTTACAAATTCCGAAGATGGTCATCAAACAATTAGTTTCTATAATTTTATTATTAAAAATAATTTTAAAAACAGATTTTTTATAAAATAACAAACCTGCTAAACCACTTAATAAATAGGCAATAGCACCAAAACGTTTTAAAGATTTTAGTTTATTTACAATATATCCATCATAACCTAAACCCGCTACATTATTAAAAAAAGTAAGTTTTTTGTCATTGGTTTCTACCACTCCAATATCTTGTAAAATTATTTTTTTTTGATGAATAATTTCTACCGCTTTTTCTATAGAATTAGGTATGTTGTAGGTCTTTATCCAATCGTTTCCAGTTCCTAAAGGAATTACACCAATAGTTATATTAGAAGTTTTTACATATCTTTGCAGCATTATTCCGTTAACTACATTATGTAGTGTTCCATCTCCACCAATCGAAATAATATTTCTAAAACCTTGTTGAATTGCAGCTTGTACCAATTCAATTTCGTGTTTAGAAAACTGAGTAAAAGTAAAAGAGTAGTCTATATTCTTTAGTTTTAAGTTTTGTTGAATTTCTTTCCATAGTTTAGAAAAATTACCATTTCCGGCAATAGGATTTACAATTAAAAACCAAGAATTAGACATAAATAATAATTAATAAAAAGCCAAAATACAACAATCAATTGATAACTGTTTTTTAATGTTTAATCATTATAAATAATTGTACTTTGGTAACAAATAAATAGAAATAAGAATTAATGACAAGAAAGAAAAAAAAGATATTTAAAAAGAAAGGAAAAGTTATAAAAGATTTAACAAGAAATATCTTTAAAATATTAAATGAAGACAGCTCTAAGTTTTATAATTACAAACAAATTGCTGCAAAATTAGGTATTTCTGATACCGAAGGAAAAACACAAATTTTAAAAAAATTAGCAGAATTAACAGCTAATAAAAAAATAAAAGAAATAGATAGAGGTAAGTTTCAGATTAATACAGATAGAAAATATTCTGTAGGTACTATAGATACTACATCTAATGGTAATGGGTATTTTATTTCTGATGATTATGAGCATGATATTTTTGTACCTAATGTAAATTTAGGTAAAGCGCTACATAATGATACTGTAAAGGTTTATATCTATAAAAAAAGAAGATCTAATAAGTTAGAAGCAGACGTTGTAGAAGTTTTAGAACGTGCAAAAACTGAATTTGTAGGGGTGTTACAAAAAAGTAAAAACTTCGGATTTGTAATACCAGACAATAATAAAATGTATGCAGATATTTTTATTTCTCAAAATAAAATGAATGGTGCAGAAGATGGAGATAAAGTACAAGCTAAAATTACTGATTGGCCACAAAATTCTAAAAATCCGTTTGGTAAAATTACTGCAGTTTTAGGTAAACCAGGAGATCATAATACAGAAATGCATTCTATTTTATTAGAATACGATTTGCCTTATGAATTTCCTACTGAAGTAGAAAAAGAAGCAGAAAATCTTCCCATAGAAATTACCGAAAAAGAAATTGCCAAACGTAGAGATATGCGTAAAGATTTAACTTTTACAATAGATCCAAAAGATGCAAAAGATTTTGATGATGCATTATCATTTAAAAAATTAGAAAACGGTAATTACGAAATAGGAATTCATATTGCAGATGTATCACATTATTTACAACCAAAAACCATTTTAGATGATGAAGCTTACGAGCGTGCAACATCTGTATATTTAGTAGATAGAGTGGTGCCAATGTTACCAGAAATGTTAAGTAATGGCGTTTGTTCTCTAAGACCAAATGAAGAAAAATTAACCTTTTCTGCGGTTTTTGAAATCAACGAAAAAGCACAAATTATAAACCAATGGTTTGGTAGAACCGTAACGTATTCAGACCAACGTTTTGCTTATGAAGAAGCACAATATTTAATAGAAGCTAATAGAAAAGAGAAAAGAGAACAAAGAACAAAGAAAAAAGAAAATTCAAAGTCTGTCATTTCGAGTGAATTTTCGAAGAATAAGAAAATTAGTATCGAGAAATCTCAAGATTTAATTTGTACAATACCTAAAAATATTTCTATCACTGATAATCAATATGAAGTTATACCAGAAATTGTAGAAGCCACATTAAAATTAGATGAATTAGCTAAAATTCTTCGTAAAAAAAGGATGAAACAAGGCGCCATTTCTTTTGATAGAGTAGAAGTAAAATTCAATTTAGATGAAGATGCGAATCCTGTTGGAGTTTACTTTAAAGAAGCAAAAGATGCTAATAAATTAATTGAAGAATTTATGTTATTAGCCAACAGAAAAGTAGCAGAATTTATTGGAAGACATCAAGGAAAACCATCAAACAAAACATTTATTTATAGAGTACATAATGAACCTGATGTAGAAAAATTAGCATCACTACAAAATATCATTAGTAAATTTGGGTATAAAATTAATACAGAATCTAAAGCTACAACTTCAGAATCTTTAAACCAGCTTTTAAATGATGTACATGGAAAAGCAGAATCGAATATGATAGAAACTTTAGCAATTCGTTCTATGTCTAAAGCCGTTTACACCACTCAAAATATTGGTCACTATGGATTAGCTTTTGATTATTACAGCCATTTTACATCACCCATAAGACGTTATCCTGATGTAATGACCCATAGATTACTACAACATTATTTAGATGGCGGAAATACACCAAAAGCAGATTTGTACGAAGAAAAATGTAAACATTCATCAAAAAGAGAAGAATTAGCTTCTAAAGCAGAACGCGATTCTATAAAGTATATGCAAGTAAAATATATGCAAGATCATAAAGATGAAGTTTTTAAGGGCGTAATTACTGGTGTTACAGAATGGGGAATTTATGTAGAAATTACTAATAATAAATGCGAAGGAATTGTTAGAATTAGAGATATTAAAAGCGATTATTATATTTTTGATGAAAAACAATATGCAATTGTTGGTCAATCTACCAAACATTTATATCAATTAGGAGATAATGTAAAAGTACAAGTAAAGAAAACAGATTTAGAACGCAAACACTTAGATTTTAATTTAATTGAAGATTAAATTGTAAATTATTAGATAATGATACTTCAAAAATTAATTATTACTTTCTTTTTTTTATTATCAATACCAGTTTTGATATTTTTTAGAAAGAAAACTAGTCAGAATATGAGAAAAAGTATTAGTAATAAAAATGAAAAGCTTTTACATTTTTATGATAATTTTTATAAGATTAGTCATTTTTTTGTAAACAAGATTTTTCCAATAATGATTATAATTTTTCTAATACTTTTTTGGTTTGATATTATTAAAATTCCGTAAAAAAATAAAAAATAGTATGATTTTAACAACAACAAACAACATAGAAAATTTTAAAATAGTAGATTATTTAGGTATTGTTACTGGTTCTGCTTACGATTCTAGTTACTCTTCAAACGGAAAAAAAATGTCTTTTAAAGATATGTTTAGTATGTCTAAATATTACGAAAAATATACTTTAGGTTTAGAATCTATTAAAGAAAAAGCTTTTCAGAATTTAAAAGACAACGCAATAAAATTGGGTGCAAATGCAGTTGTAGGTATTCAAGTTGATATAGAACCGCTTGCAAATTCATCTACTTTATTAGTTTCTATTACAGGTACTGCAGTTAAAGCAGAATAAGTTTTAACTACTTAATAATTAGAAAAATACGTCATATGACGTATTTTTTTTGTTTTCTATTTGATTAAAATTTGTAAAAAACAATCATCATGAAAACAACATTACTTTTATTCTTTTTTTTACCAATTATTACTTTTGGTCAAACACAGTTAGGAAATCAAATAAATAACCCTGATGAGAACAATATTAAACCCAGTAAATTCGGAACAGGTGTTGCAATTTCAGATAATGGAAGTATTATAGCAATTGGTGCTCCAGGTAACAACGAAAATAGTTTTGTTAGGGTTTATAAATATCAGAATAAAGATTGGCAACAATTAGGATCAGATATTATAAATGAATCTGTTTTAGAAAAAGTAGGACATAGTGTTTCTTTATCTTCTGATGGAAAAATTCTTGCTATAGGTGCTCCTGAAGGTGGTAATTTAGACGAAGGTCATATCCGTATTTACCAATTTAGAGACAATAAATGGATAAAAAAGGGTGAAATTGTTGGAGATGGAATTCAATTTTATTTAGGTTATAAAGTTGTTTTAACTCCAGATGCAAAATTTTTAGCAGCAACTGCTTACAAAACAAACTCTTCTAAAAAAGGATTTGTTAAGGTTTATGAAAATGTTTCTGGTACTTGGACACAAAGAGGAACAACTTTAAAAGGTGAATATAGATATGATGCTTTTGGAATAACTTTAGATATATCTGACAATGGTAATGTATTAGCTGTTGGCAATAAAGGTAGAAAAACTGTAAAAGTATATAAATTTAAAAACAACGATTGGTCTCAAATAGGTAATGATTTTACAGGTTTAAGCACCACAACAAGAAATGGTATTAGTGTTTCTTTATCTTCTGATGGCAATAAAGTTGCTGTTGGATCTAATGAAGGTGTAAATATCTATAAAAACAATTCAGAATCTTGGCAAAAAGTAGGTAATACAATTAATTTTGGTAGCTATTCTTCTCTTTCTTCTGATGGTAATAAAATAGCTATTGGATATCCTTATGGTTATACCATTAAAAATTATTTTTTAAAGAATAATTCTTGGACACAAAGAGGTATAAATATTTCTACCTGGAGAAGTAGTAATTTTGGGCAAAGTATTGCATTATCTGCAGATGGAGATACTTTTATAGGAGCTTCACCTAAAGCTTTTCCAAGAGTGTATAGTTTTAATACTGCTTTATCAGTAGAAAAATCAATTTTAGAAAAAGAACTTTTTGTACATCCTAATCCAACTAAAAACGGAATAAATATTAATTTTTCTAATAATTTAGAATTAAAAGAAATAGTAGTATTTAATAGTTTAGGAAAAAAAATAATTAAATCAACTCAAAAAAAGATAGATTTAACAGACTTTTCTAACGGTATTTACTTTGTAAAAATCATTACCAATAAAGGTTTTATAAACAAAAAAATAATAAAAAATTAAAGTTTAGGTTTTATTAATTTTTTCATCTTTGTCACAATAAAAGACAAAAAATGTCTTTATAATGGTATGCTTATTGATTTAAGTATAACAATCAAACCTTTAAATGATGAAAAAAATAGTATTTATTTGTGTATTTGTGTTTAGTTTTTCATTGATTGCACAATCTAAAATTACTAAAAATTTAGGCGATTTTTCTACCCTAAAAGTATATAATGGTATAGAAGTAGAATTGATAAAATCTAATCGTCAGAAATTAGAAATTACTGGAGAAAAATCTGAAAGAGTTAAAATTAAAAATGTAAATAATACTTTAAAATTATCTTTACCTTTTTCTTTAAAACCAGAAAATAATACTGCAGATGGAGAGGTTATTATTAAATTATTCTACAATACTGATATCGCTATTATAGATGCTAATGAAGGTGCTACTATTACAGGTAAAGAAATCAATCAAGATAAATTAGAAGTAAATGCGCAAGAAAGAGCCTTTATTAATTTAACTACAAAAGTTAACTATTTAAAAGTTAGAACTTCTTCTGGCGGTATTATAAAACTTTCTGGTTCTGCTAATAATCAAGAAGTAGATTTAGATTTATACGGAACTTATCATGGTTTTAATTTAAAAGTTAAAAATAACTCTACAGTAAAAGCTGGTACAGGCGCAAAAGCAGAAGTTTTGGCTGGCAAAACTTTAAATGCAAAAGTTAGTTTTGGAGGTTCTATTTTTTATAAAGGAAATCCAAAAATTGTAAAAGATAAAAAAGTAATTGGTGGTATAATTCAGAAAAGAAATTAGTATAAATAAACTCTTATGCTGTTCTATCCTTTTTTGTATATTTGTCTTAATTAAAACAAAAAAAAATGACTAGTTTAAATATATATTTTGGGATGATTGGTGGCCCACAGATAATTATTATTGTTGTGGTAATTCTATTATTATTTGGTGGTAGAAAAATACCAGAATTAATGAGAGGTTTAGGAAGTGGTATTAAAGAATTTAAAAATGCTGCTAAAGAAGAACCTGAAGAAAAAATAGAAGAAAAGAAATAATATAATTTTATATAAAAAAAACCGAAGTTTAAGCTTCGGTTTTTTGCTTTATTATTTTAAATAACTACAACTTTACAGCAGTTCCAGAAGCGGTTACCATTAACATTCCACTATTTGGTCCAACAGTTTCGTAATCTAAATCTACAGCAACAATTGCGTCTGCACCTAAATTTTGTGCATTTTCTTGCATTTCTTTTAGTGCAGCATCTTTAGCTTGCCTCAAAACTTTTTCGTAAGAACCAGATCTACCACCCACAATATCTCTAATTCCTGCAAAGAAATCTTTAATAATGTTTGCACCAATAATGGTTTCGCCAGTTACAATTCCTAAATATTGAGTTATTGGTTTGTTTTCTAAAGAGGGTGTTGTTGTAACAATCATTATTCTTCTAATTTTTTATTTGATGCATTTTTCATTGCTTCACCAATTTGATTACTTGCTGTAAAACTTGCAACCATATCATTTAACATTTGGCTTCCTGCTTGTGGTGAGTTTGGTAATAAAATTAAGTTACTATTGGTTTCTTGCCCAATAGATTGTAATGTATCATAATGTTGCGTTACTACAATTAAAGCAGATGCTTCTTGAGAATTAATACCTACTTTGTTTAAAACTTCTACAGATTCTTCTAAACCACGTGCAATTTCTCTACGTTGATCTGCAATACCTTGTCCTTGCAAGCGTTTACTTTCTGCTTCTGCTTTAGCACGTTCTACAATTAAAATACGTTGTGCATCACCTTCATATTGAGCTGCTACTTTTTCTCTTTCTGAAGCATTAATTCTATTCATTGCTTCTTTTACTTGCGCATCAGGATCTATATCTGTTACTAAGGTTTTAATAATATCGTAACCATAAGTCATCATTGCATCGTTTAATTCAGATTTTACAGCAATAGCAATATCATCTTTTTTTACAAAAACATCATCTAATTTCATTTTTGGAACCTCTGCTCTTACAACATCAAAAACATAAGAAGTAATTTGATCATGAGGGTAATCTAACTTATAAAATGCATCATAAACTTTATCTCTAATTACTTTGTATTGTACAGAAACTTTTAATTTAACAAATACATCATCAAGCGTTTTTGTTTCAATAATAACATCTAATTGTTGAATTTTTAGGCTTAGTTTTCCGGCAATTCTATCTACAAAAGGAATTTTGATTCTTAATCCAGAATGACGAATAGATTCAAATCGTCCAAAACGTTCAATAATAGCAGCAGTTTGTTGTTTTACCATAAAAAAAGCGGCAAAAATAATAAGTAATCCTAAGACAATAATAATGGGTAAAAAAGGAGGCATAGTAAATTTTTTAAAAGGTTAATAATAGGTTTATGTAAAGATACTTAAAAGATTAAGTACTTATTAGTAGTATTTTAATAAAAAATGTTACAATTTGTATAAAAGAATTCCTCAAATAAAAACTTTTTTATTTTACAATAATTTCTTTAGCAAATTTATTACAGAGTTTTAAAGTTTGTTTTACGTCTTCTATAGATGTTTTTGCGTTTATTAAACACATTCTAAGCACAACTTGTCCGCTTAGAATTGTGGTTACCAACAAAGCTTCTTTAGAGGCTAAAATACGTTTAGAAATTTCTTGGTTTAAAGCATCTAGCTCTTTTTCAGATAAATTTAAATCTATAGGATTGTATCTAAAATTAATAACAGCTAAAGTAGCAGGAGAAATAATTTCCCATTTTTTACTTTTTCTGAGCATTTTTTCTACTCTTTCTGCCAATTCTATATTGTAAGTAACTGCTTTTCTAAATGTTTCTAATCCATAGGTTTTAATAGACATATAGAATTTTAAAGCTCTAAATCTTCTGGTTAATTGAATACCATAATCGTAGAAATTAATTTCAGATTCATTACCTTCAATATCTCTTAAATATTCTGGTTTTTCGCTAAAAGTATTACTTAACCAAGAGGCATCTTTTACTAATAAGCATCCAATTTCGTAAGGTTGATAAAACCATTTATGAGGATCTACAGTTAAAGAATCTGCTCTATCAATTCCATTTAAAACGCTTTTTCCTTTTTTTGATAAAATGGCTGCACCACCATAAGCTCCATCAATATGAAACCATAAATTTTCTTCTTCGCAAATATCAGCAATATCATTTAAAGGATCTACTGTACCTGTATTTGTGGTGCCTGCAGAAGCAATAAAACAAAAGGGTTGTAAGCCTAATAAACGGTCTTTTGCAATTTCGTTTTTAAGCTTATTAATACTTAATTTAAAATCGATATCTGTTGGTAAAATTCTAATTTGTTCTTTTTTAAAACCAAGAACTCTTATAGCTTTTATGTTAGAAGAATGCGCTTGGTCTGAAAGATAAATAACAGCTTTGCTAAAATCATCGCCACATTTTATGCGCCTTGCTGTAACTATGGCTGTTAAGTTTGCAGTAGAACCTCCGCTTGTAAAAATTCCGCCTCCTTTTTTTATAGGAAAATCGAATATTTTTAACAACCAGTTCATTGTTACAATTTCTAATTCTGCAGCAGCAGGAGACACCATCCATCCGCCAGAAAAAATATTAAAACCAGTGGCAATAGAATCTGACATTGCACTAATAAAATTACTAGGTCCTGGAACAAAAGAATATGATTTTGGATGCGCAGTAATGTTTGAGTAAGGAATTACATTGTCTAAAACAAAGTCTAAAACTTCTGCTGCGTCTGATGAATTTTCTGGAGCTTCCCTTAAAAAAGCAGCATCCATTTCTTCTCTAGTTGCAGAGGTTATCGGTTTTTTATCTTCTATTGTTATATAATGATTTACAATTGCATCAACAATTTTATAACCATAAGATTTCATTTCTTTTTCTGATAAATCGAATACTGAGTTCATTTAAATCTTTTGTAAAAATTATAATGTTTCTATTGCGTTTTCAAGTCTTTTTATGGTTTCTTTTTTACCAATCATAGCAATGATATCAAACAAATGTGGACCTGCTAATTTACCCACCAAACTTAAACGTAAAGGCTGCATTACTTTACCAAAACCAATTTCTTTATTTGTAATCCATTCTTTGATTTCTTTTTCTGTATTTTCTGATGAAAAGTCTTGAATACCTTCTATAACAGCTACCAACTCTTTCATTAACAAGCCAGTTTCTGGTTTCCAGTTTTTCTTACTTGCTTTTGCATCATACGTTGTTGGAGCTTCAAAAAAGAACGATGATAAATCCCAAAAATCATTTATAAAAACAGCTCTTTCTTTAATTAATGCAACTACTTTTTCAACAAAGTCTTTTTTTGATGAAACTCCTTTATCTTTTAAAATAAGGGTGAATAAATCTGTTAATTCTGCATCAGATTTTTGTTGCATATATTGTTGATTAAACCACTTTGTTTTATCTGGATTAAATTTTGCACCAGATTTACTAACACGTTTTAAATCAAACTCTTGTATTAATTCTTCTAAAGAAAAAATTTCTTGTTCTGTTCCAGGATTCCATCCTAAGAAAGCCAACATATTTATAAAGGCATCTGCAAAATAGCCGTCTTCTTTATATCCGCGAGAAACATCACCTGTAACTTCGTTTGTGTATGCTAAAGGAAATACTGGGAAACCTAATTTATCTCCATCGCGTTTGCTTAATTTTCCTTTTCCAACAGGTTTTAAAATTAATGGTAAATGTGCAAATTTTGGAGCATCCCAACTAAAAGCGCTATATAAAAGAGAATGAAGTGGGAGAGAAGGCAACCATTCTTCGCCACGAATTACGTGGCTAATTTTCATTAAATGATCGTCTACAATATTTGCCAAATGATAGGTTGGCATACCATCAGATTTAAATAAAATTTTATCGTCTAAAGTGTTGGTATCAATTTTTATGGTTCCACGAATTTCATCTTCTAAAATCAAGGTTTCGTCTTGTGGAGTTTTAAAACGAATCACAAATTTATCGCCATTATTAATGCGTTTTTGTACTTCATCATCAGACAAAACCAAAGAATTTACCAAACGTCCTTTTTCTCTATTGTGCCAATTGTAAATAAACGTTTTTCCTTTTGTTTCGTGATCTTTTCTATGAAAATCTAATTGCTCAGAAGTATCAAAAGCGTAATATGCCCAACCCGTATTAATTAGAATATGAGCATATTTTTTGTACAATTCTTTACGTTCAGATTGTCTGTAAGGACCAAATTTTTCGTTTTTTTCTGGTCCTTCATCAAAAGGAATATTACACCATTGTAAAGCATCAATAATATATTTTTCTGCATTTGCCACATAACGTGTTTGGTCTGTGTCTTCTATTCTTAACACAAAAGTTCCGTTATATTTTTTTGCAAATAAGTAATTATACAAAGCGGTTCTTACTCCGCCAATATGTAAAGGCCCTGTTGGACTTGGTGCAAAACGAACACGTACATTAGACTCCATTTTTTCTAATTTTTATGATGTTGCAAAGATAGGTTTTATTGGAGAGTAGAGAAATTAGAGGAAAGAAAAAAGACTTCAAAAAATATGAAGTCCTTACTATTTTTATTTTATGTTTTAAAAAACCTAAAACTTTTTGTAAATTCCAAAACTAAAAGCTATTTTTTTTGCAACATTGTTTCCAAAAAAAGCAGTTGGTAAGCTTGCTGTTATTCCAAAATTATTAGACAATTCTCCTATTGCTTTTACACCCAAAACACCATATTCTTGATCGTTAACATACAAACCTGTAGCTAAATTGCTGTTAGGCAAAACAACATTTCCGTTTTTAAAAGATTTAGCAATATCTAAAAACCCAACCAACCAAATATTTTTAGAAACTTTTCTTCCATACTCTCCACCAACTTTAAAATTAGAACTATAATTATTAGTTCTAATATTTGCGCCAATAAAAGTCTGCAAATAAGATTTACTAAAACCTTTTCCTGCTAAGAATAATGGTGTCAATGACCAAGCATTATATCCTGTTCTAATTCCGGTAGTATTATCAAAACTTCCGGTATTTGCCTCTACAGAAAGTTGCCCCGAAAGCAACCAATCTTTTTTGTAAAAATTATGTTTTAATCCGATTTCTAAATTTCCTATTTTGTTTGTTTTTCCTTCCTTTGTCTTTTCTGGAAGATTTGCTATTGGGTTTATTATTTCCCCAGTTTTTATCAATTTTAAAGGAAGATTTACAATTAATGTTGTGTTGTCTGAAAACCCATATTCTCCGTAAAATTGTAAAGTATTATCGGTTGTTTTTCTTTCTGTATTGTAATCTGGATTTCCAAAAAGCATATCGTAATTTGATATTGTAGAAAAAGAAAGTTGTGTATAAATTTTACCTTTTTTTTGGGTCCAAGGTCCTTGAGAAAATGCAGAAATACTAATGAATAAGAATAAAAGTTTTGTTAAATGTTTCATTGTCATAAATTTTATAAAGCCTTAGTTGTAATAATTTTTAATTACTTACAAAAATCGTTTTAACAATTAATTTGATGGTATATAATTGTAAAAATAGTACTTTTATTAGTTAATAATGGGCGAATTTAAAGACATAGAAAAAAAATTACATCAATTTACTAGAAAATATTATACTAGCGAGTTGATAAAAGGAAGTATTTTGTTTCTTTCTTTGGGGTTTTTGTACTTTTTTTTCACGCTGTTTTTAGAATACTTTTTATGGTTAAAACCCACCGCAAGAACCCTATTATTTTGGTTGTTTGTTGTAGTTGAGGTTTTTTTGTTGATACGTTTTATTGCCATTCCAATTTTTAAATTGATAGGTTTACAAAAAGGAATTACTTACGAGCAATCTTCAAAAATTATAGGCAATCATTTTCCTGAAGTACAAGACAAATTACTCAATGTTTTACAGTTGAAAAAAAACTCAAATCAATCTGATTTATTGTTGGCAAGTATCAAACAAAAATCTAGTGAATTGCAAACCATTCCGTTTGTAAAAGCGGTTGATTTTTCTAATAACAGAAAGTATTTAAAATATGCAATTGTACCTGTATTAATTTGGTTAATTACTTTATTATCAGGTAATAAAGGGGTTTTTACTGAAAGTTTTAAACGCGTTGTAAATCATCAAAAAGCATTTGTTCCGCCAGCTCCTTTTTCCTTTTTTCTAGTGAATAAAAACCTAAATGTTATTCAAGGAAAACCCATTACAATTCTAGTAAAAACTGTTGGAAAAGTATTGCCAAACGAAGCAAAAATTTTGTTTGATAACCAACAATATTATCTTCAAAATAACAATAATGGAGTATTTTCTTACACGTTTTCTGAGGTTCAAAAAACCATTAATTTTTATATAGAAGCTAACGGAATTCAGTCTCAAGAGTATCAAATTAAGGTAATTCAGACACCAACTATCAACAATATTTCTTTGAATTTACAATATCCAAAATATTTAGGAAAGAGAAATGAAACCATTCAGAATTCGGCTATTATTACGGTTCCTGAAGGCACAAATATTACTTGGAATGTAAAAACAAATCAGACAAATGCTGTGGTTTTTATCAACAATAATTCTAGAACTAATTTTGATGTAAAAGCAGATAATGAGTTTGTTTTTTCTAAAAGAATCAGAAAAGCGATAAATTATAAAATTGCATCATCCAACAAAAAATTAACAGATTATGAGAATTTACAGTTTTCTGTGGATGTTGTAAAAGACGAAGTTCCACAAATTTCTGTGACTTCAAACATCGATAGTATTTTACGCGGAACAGCACAATTTGCAGGTCAGATTTCGGATGATTATGGTCTTAGAAAATTACAAATTGTTTATTATAATGATGCAAATCCTCAAAAACAAAAAATAGTTGATTTGCCAATTACCAAAGAAAATATTCAAACTTTTTTTTATCAATTTCCTGACGGATTAGACTTACAAAAAGGCGCTAATTACGAGTTGTTTTTTCAAGTTTTTGACAATGATGCCGTAAACGGAAGTAAAAAAGCAAAAAGTAAAGTGTTTCATTATCGCCAAAAAACAGATGAAGAAGTTGAGCAAGAATTGCTAGAAGAGCAAAAAAACACCATAAATAATATTGAGAATTCTATTAGCAAACAACAAAAGCAACAGAAAGAATTAGAGAAAGTTCAGAAAGATTTGCAGAGTAAAAAACAGCTTCTTTGGAATGACAAAAAGAAGATTCAAAAGTTTGTAGAACGCCAGAATCTTTACAATAAAATGATGCAACGTCAAACCGATAAATTGCAAGAAAATTTAGAGGAGAAAAACGAGCAAAATGAGAATCTTCAGAATAAAAAAGAGGAATTAAAAAAACGGATTCAAGAACTTAAGAAACTACAAAGACAGCAAAAATTACTGGATGAAATCCAAAAAATGGCAGAGAAACTAAACAAAGAAGATTTGCTAAAAAAAGCCAAAGAATTAGCGCAACAAAACAAACAACAAGAACGTAGTTTAGAGCGTATTTTAGAACTCACAAAACGTTTTTATGTAGAGCAAAAAACAATGCAAATTGCTAATAAAATAGACCAACTTTCTAAAAAGCAAGAAGAATTAGCCAACAAAAAAGAAAACACTTTAGAGGAACAAAAAGAAATTAAAAAAGAATTTAATAATATTAAAGAAGAACTAAATGAACTTAAAAAAGATAATGAGAAGTTAAAAGAACCAATGAATCTACCTGATGTTGATGATGAAAAAGAAGATATAGATTCTGAGTTGAATAAATCTGAAGAAAATCTTTTTAAACAGAAATCATCTAACGCAAAACAGCATCAAAAAAAATCATCTAAAAAGATGAAAGAAATGAGTGCAAAAATGCAACAATCTATGTTAGAAATGGAAGGTGAATCTATGGAAGAAAATATGGATGATTTGCGTAAAATTTTAGAAAACTTGGTCATTTTTTCTTTTCAACAAGAAAATTTAATGAATAAGTTTGGCAAAATTTCCACCTCACATCCAGACTTTGGTAAAGATTTAAAAAAGCAAAATCAATTAAAAACGTATTTCGAACATATAGATGATAGTTTGTATGTTTTGTCTATGCGTTTGCCAAAAATATCTGCAAAAATAAAAGAAGATTTATCTACAACACATTATAATTTAGATCAATCTTTAGAAAATTTTTCCGAAAATCGTTTTCCAAACGGAGTTTCAAATCAGCGTTATGTAATGACTTCTGTAAACAATTTAGCAGACTATTTAAGTACTATTTTAAATAGTATGAAAAATGCGATGTCTATGAAAATGGGTAAAGGAAAAAAAGGAAAAGGAGGTGGTTTTAGCTTGCCAGATTTAATTAAAAAGCAAGAAGGTTTATCAAAAAAAATGCAGAAGGGAATGCAAAAAGGCAAAGGAAAAGAAGGAAAAAAACCAGATAAGAATGGAGAAAAAGGTAAAGGTAAAAAAGGTGAAAAAGGAAAGAAATCAGGACAAGAAGGAAATAAAAACGGAAATGGAGAAGGTAATTCTAAGGATGATTTAGATGGCGAAATTTATCAGATTTACAAACAGCAAAGTTTGTTAAGACAAGAATTACAAGAACAAATTAGAAAGTCTGAAAGGGGTAATAGTGGTGTAAATTCTGAAGCCAGAAAAGCACTAAAAAAAATGGAAGACTTAGAAAACGAAATTTTAGAAAAAGGTTTTAATGCAGGCACACTTCAAAAAATGCAAAATTTAAACTACGAATTGTTAAAGTTAGATAGTGCAAAATTAGAACAAGGCAAGGATAAAAAACGCAAATCAAATGCAAATCTAAAAGAATTTGAGAAAAGAAATATAAAAGCAATTCTGTTTAAAAAACAGTTTTATAATCAAACAGAAATATTAAACAGACAATCCTTACCTTTGCAACAAAATTATAAAAAGAAAGTTAGAGCATATTTTTCTAACAAAAAGAAAGAGTAACTATGATTACTTTCAATTACGAAACTTTATTTAAGATTAAAAATGAGGGTTTTTTACAAAAAAGAATCACACAATTTATTCAATGGAAGTTATTTAGTGTTGGAGAAATCAATTATATTTTTTGTAATGATACTTATCTCCATAAATTAAATGTAGCGTTTTTACAACATGATACATTAACAGATATTATTAGTTTTGATAATTCTTTAGGAAAATTAATTAGCGGAGATATCTTTATTTCTGTTGAAAGAGTAGCAGAAAACGCCAAAGATTATAAAGTTTCTTTTGATGAAGAGTTACAAAGAGTTATGTTACATGGAATACTACATTATATGGGATATAAAGATAAAACAGCAGAAGAAAAAAAGCTGATGAGGAGAGCAGAAAATGAAGCTTTAATTTTTATAAGTAATTAATAATCAGTATTTTAAATACTAAGTTTCACGTGGAACGATATTGTAATGAGTTTATTTTCAACAACATATGATGTAATTGTAGTGGGTGGTGGTCATGCTGGTAGTGAAGCAGCAGCAGCAGCAGCAAATATGGGTGCGCACACTTTGTTAATTACAATGAATTTGCAAAATATTGCACAAATGAGTTGTAACCCAGCAATGGGAGGAATTGCAAAAGGACAAATTGTAAGAGAGATTGATGCTTTAGGAGGATACAGCGCAATTGTAACAGATAAAACTGCGATTCAGTTTAAAATGTTGAATAAGTCTAAAGGACCTGCAATGTGGAGTCCAAGAGCTCAGTCTGATAGAATGCAGTTTGCAGAATGTTGGCGAACGATGTTAGAGCAAACAGAAAATTTAGATTTTTATCAAGATTCTGTAAATGGTTTGTTGTTTAATGATGATAAAATTATCGGTGTAAAAACCGCTTTAGGTTTAGAAATAAAAGCCAAGACAGTAATTATAACTGCAGGTACTTTTTTAAACGGATTAATTCATATTGGCGAAAAAACTTTTGGAGGCGGTAGAGCAGGCGAAGGAGCTTCTACAGGAATTACAGAAGATTTAGTTGCTAAAGGTTTTGAGTCTGGTAGAATGAAAACAGGAACTCCACCAAGAGTTGATGGCAGATCTTTAGATTATTCTAAAATGATTGAGCAACCAGGAGATGAAAACACTGAAAAGTTTTCTTATTTACCACTTACAAAAAATCTAACCAAACAGCGTTCCTGTTATTTAACGTATACAAATCCTGAGGTACATAATTTATTGAGAGAAGGTTTTGATAGATCACCAATGTTTAATGGTCGAATTAAATCTACAGGACCCAGATATTGCCCGTCTGTTGAAGATAAAATTAATCGTTTTGCAACAAAAGATAGACATCAAATTTTTGTAGAACCAGAAGGTTGGACAACTGTTGAAATGTATGTAAATGGATTTTCGACATCACTACCCGAAGATATTCAAGATAAAGCAATAAGAGCTATTAATGGTTTTGAAAACGTAAAGTTTTTAAGATATGGTTATGCAATTGAGTATGATTATTTTCCACCAACTCAACTAACACATTCTTTAGAAACAAAGCTGATTAAAAACTTATTTTTTGCGGGTCAAATTAATGGTACTACAGGTTATGAAGAGGCTGCCGCTCAAGGATTAATGGCGGGTGTAAATGCTGCTTTAAAAGTGCAAGAAAAAGAGCCTTTTATTTTAAAAAGAAACGAAGCTTATATTGGTGTTTTAGTTGATGATTTAATTACAAAAGGTACTGAAGAACCTTATAGAATGTTTACATCAAGAGCAGAATATAGAACACTTTTAAGACAAGATAATGCCGATTTAAGATTAACACCAAAGTCTTTTAAATTGGGTTTAGCATCAAAAGAAAGAATGGATCGTGTTTTAGAAAAACAATCTAAAACTAATTTATTAATCAAATTTTTAAAAGAAACAAGTGTTAAAGAAGCTGAAATAAATCCGATTTTAGAAGCAAAAAATTTGGCTTTGGTCAATCAATCAATGAAACTTTTTAAAATAGCGGCAAGACCACAGTTAGATTTTTCCGATTTTAAGAATGTAAAAAAACTAAGTTCTTTTTTAGAAGAAAATTCTATGGATGCAGAAATCATAGAACAAGCAGAAATCCATTTAAAGTATTCTGGCTATATTGAAAAAGAAAAAAACAATGCAGATAAATTAAATAGATTAGAAAATGTTATGATTCCTTCTAAATTTGATTATCAAAAAGTAAAATCTCTTTCTTTTGAAGCTAGAGAAAAATTAAGTAAAATACAACCAACATCTATATCTCAAGCCAGTAGAATTAGTGGTGTTTCCCCCAGTGATATTTCTGTGTTGTTAGTGTATATGGGTAGATAAAATATCATAAAAATTGCCAATGTTTCTCGTGGAACATTTTATAAAAAAAGAAAATTTATGGGAAAAGAAAAAGAACTTTACAAAAGATTAAAACCTTTTTTAGATTGCAAAGATTACACGGTTTCAGGAGAAACTTACGAAGTAATGTTTAACAAAGAATATGATATGTTGGTTACATCACCTGTGCCAGTAGATTTAGAAAATTACTATCAAAGTGAAGATTATATATCGCACACAGATAGTAAAAAAACATTGTTTGAAAAACTATATCAATTTGTTAAGAATTATGCTTTAAAAAGAAAATTATCTTTAATTAACTCTTTTAAAACTGAAAATAAAAACATTTTAGATGTTGGTGCAGGTACAGGCGATTTTTTAAATGTTTGTAAAAAAAATGGATGGAATGTTTTTGGAGTAGAACCCAACACAAACGCAATTAATAAAGCTGCAGAAAAAGGAGTTTTTTTAAAAGAAGAATTAAATAATATTGTAAACAAAAAATTTGATGTAATTACACTTTGGCACGTTTTAGAGCATATAGAAAACTTGTTTGATTATATTACTAAATTAAAAGAATTACTTTCTGATAAAGGTAGAATTGTAATTGCAGTTCCTAATTATAAAAGTTACGATGCAAAATATTACAAAGAATTTTGGGCGGCTTTTGATGTTCCAAGACATCTTTGGCATTTTTCTCAATGTTCAATTCATAAAATATTTTCTAAAGAAAATATGATTGTAGAAAAAACAATACCAATGATTTTTGATGCGTATTATGTTGCTCTTTTAAGTGAAAAATATAAAACAGGAAAAATGAATTCTATTAAAGGTTTTTATAGAGGATTTCTCTCAAATTTAAAAGCAAGAACCACTTCAGAGTATTCTTCTTTAATATATGTCCTTAAAAAGTATTAAAAACCGCTTTAAATTTATTTTAACTATACTTTATGCTGTTTGCAATAATAATTGTTGTCTAAAAATATAAAAGCTCTTAAAGTTGATGTTTTAAGAGCTTTTTTTATAAATTAAACTTATAGATAAATTATTTGTTATAATTTTTAACTATTTAATAAATAAACTCCCCAAAGAGTTATGATAAAATAGACAGCTAAAGACATAGCTCCTGCATAATCTTTTGCCAAACGTTGACCAATAAGTAAAAAAATTAAAGTGATAGCAGAAAGCTCAACACCTAATAAAGCAATTTCTTTTACTCCAGACGAATAAATTTGATAAACCCCAATAATCATAAAAATACCAGCAATAATTTCTATAGCTAAAATAATTGCTAACAATAAGGGTACGCTATTTTTTAAAGGAGAATTTTTAAAATGCTCTTTAATAAAATCAACATTTCCTTTCCAGTCTAAAATTTTATCAATTCCAGATTGTAAAAAAGTGACAATTAAAAAAAGTAAGATTAAAATCTCTGTTGGATAATTTGATAGTAGTTTCATTTTTTCTGATATTTTTTCAAATTTACAATTAAAATAGAAAGCTCTTATAATTAATTATAAGAGCTTTCAAAATCAACCAACCATAAAAACCTAATAAATAGGCATTATTTTTTTAAATAACTTATCAAGTTTTTTAATTTTATTTAAATCTTGTAAAACTATTTTTTTACCTGAAATTTTAATAATTGTATTAGGAAAATCTCTTATTAACTTTGCATCACTTTTTAGGTTTAATTTAGAAATTTCATTACTAATTTCTTTGAGTGTTTTTTTAGAAATACTAAAAGTGAGTTTCCCCTTTTTTGTAACATTTTTTATGCCTTCATAAATTACTTTTCCGTTATTAAAAATATAAAGATCAAAAACTGGGCACTTGCCTAAACATGGTGTTTTACCGTAGTAAATTAATTCTTTTTGCTCAACTTTTTTTTGTGAAGAACAGCTAATCATCAATAAAAAAACAAAAGATAAAACGGAATATTTCATAGAATTTATTTCTAAAACTAATGTCTACATTTTGTTTTGTAAGGGTTACCAAATGTGTTTGCTTGTTTCCAATAACCAGGCTTAGGTAATACAAAAGCAATATTATTTCCTTTTCCTTTTAACTGTAGGTTTTGTCTAATATGATTTCTAAAATCAACCAACTCACTTCTATGATACATTAACAGAATTTTCTTTTCTGCAATAGTTGTTCCTTTAGGCTTGTCTTTTTTGGTTACAAAAGTTGCAAAAACTTCTGCCATATCTTCTCCTGTGTTTGTAGAAGCATAACTTGTTACAAATCTATTGCTATATTTTTTGTAAAACCTTTCTTGAGAACTTTGATCTTTTCCTGCTTTCTGGTGTTCTTCTTCAATATCTTTCCAGTATTTTTGAAACAATTCATTTATATAAGAATTCTGTTTTGCACAACCTTCGCCAGTAAAAAAATTCTTGCAATTATCTTCTGTAATAGAAGAATTAACTTGCAGGTTGTTTAAGGTTAGTATATGCCCAAATTCATGAATAATAGTATAGGCAAGTTCGCCATCTTTATTAAACCCTCCTTCAAAAGCAAAATCGATTGCAATTCCCATTCTCCATTTACTTAATTCTTCGTTTCTTTCAAAAACAAAGCCAGCACTTCCATCAGTTTCTCCACTATAAATCATAAATTCCGACATTTTTTCAAGCTGATTTAAGGGAACAATTTTTCTTACTAAAGCCCAAATTTGTTGATGCTTTTTTGTGTCTTTTTGAAAACTTAAATCAACTCCAGTTACCTTATAATCAGTTACTTTTGTTAGGTTTCCATTGTTTACATTATAGAGGGTTATCTCACCTTTATTTTCTTTTTTCGAGTTCTCATTTTTTTCAATATTATTAGCTTCTAAACCTTCTTCTTTATTACAAGAGCTTAAAAATATTATAGACGCAGAAAATAATACTATCCAAATTATATTTTTTAAAATTTTCATAATTGCTGTTTTATTTTTTAAAAAATTAGCACTTCTTAATAGTTAAACAATTAAGAAAAAGTTTACCCTATTTATTTTCAATTTATTTTGCTATGTTTGTCTTAAATGGAAGAAAAAAAATCTGTCTGCGAACCAAAGGTTTTTGAAGAAGTCTATAACACGCAGTCTAAAACTTTAAGAAACTTTATTTATTACAAATGTGGTGATGCTGCAGCTGCAGATGATTTTGTGCAAGAAGCGTTTATTAAGCTTTGGAAAAACTGCGCAAAAGTTTTTGTTGATAAAGCAAAATCATTCTTATTTACGGTTGCAAATAATCTTTTTTTAAATGAGTATGCGCATAAAAAAGTTGTACTAAAACATCAACAACAAAAAACTTCACATCAAACAAATGAAAGCCCTGAATTTTTATTAGAAGAAAAAGAGTTTATGACAAAGTTGCAAACAGCAATTGCAGATTTACCAGAAAAGCAAAGAGAGGTTTTTCTATTAAACAGAATAGACAAAAAAAGATACAGAGAAATAGCAGAATTATTAGATGTATCTATAAAAACTGTAGAAAAAAGAATGAGTTTAGCGTTAAAAACTTTAAGACAAAAGATAGGTAATATATAAATGTAGGGTAAAACTTTAATAAACTGTTATATTTTAAAAGAAACAATTATGAATAAAAATTACTCAGATACTTTTCTTGCACGTTGGCTTAATAACGAGCTTACAGCAGATGAGAAAAAAGATTTTGAAGCTTCAGAGGATTTTTTAATCTACAAAAAAATTACAGAAAAAGCTTCAGAATTACAGGTTCCTGAATTTAATAAAGACAAAGTTTTTAATAATATTCAATATAAAATTAAACAACAAAAAGAGAGTAAAGTTATTTCTCTTTTTAAACCTTGGATGTATGCTATTGCAGCATCTATTGTAATCATATTTGGTGTTTTTCAATTTTTAAATCTACCAGAAAAACATATTTCTGGAGTAGGAGAACAATTAGCAATTGTTTTACCAGATAATTCTAAAGTTGTTATAAATGCAAATACTACCATTAGTTATAATAAGAACAAATGGAATGAAAACAGAACCGTAAAACTAGATGGTGAAGCTTATTTTAGAGTTGAAAAAGGTAGCTCTTTTACTGTAGAAACTAAAGAAGGAAAAGTTACTGTTTTAGGAACACAATTTAATGTTAAAACAGACAAAAATCTTTTTGAAGTTACTTGTTTTGAGGGAAAAGTAAAAGCAGCAACTAAAGAGCATCAAAACATTTTAACTAAAGGAAATGCTTTTAGAAAAATTAAAGATTCTTTACCAGAAAAATGGAATGTTACAGAGCTAGAACCTTCTTGGAAAAAAGGAGAGAGCACGTTTAAAAGTATTCCTTTAAAATATGTGATAAAAGCGTTAAAAGATCAATATAAAATTACCATAGATGCTTCAAAAATTGATGTAAATAAAAAGTTTACAGGAAGCTTTACTCATAAAAATTTACAAATTGCTTTGCAAACAGTTTTTGTTCCTATGAAAATAGGTGTTACCTTTAAGGACGAAAAAACAGTTGTGTTACAAAAGCAATAAATGAAAAAACACTTTTTACTAATTTTATGTACTCTTTTTATTGAAGTGTTTTCTATAAAAGCACAAGAAAAAGAATTCAAAAGCACACCTCTAAATCAGGTGTTTTTTGAATTAGAAAAAAAGCATAGTGTTAAATTTTCATTTTCTGATAAATTAATAGCAAATCAATTTATAGTTATTAACTTAAAAAATAAAACGCTTTATGAAATATTGCAAGAAATTCAATCAAAAACCCAATTAGTATTTCAAAAAGCCACTAAAAGATATATTATTGTTTCTGATAAAAACGAGCATGCAAAAAATATAGTTTGTGGTTTTCTTTTTGACACATTCTCTAACACACCAATTGAAGGAGCAACAATAACTACCAGTTCTAAAGCAATAGGAACAACGTCAGACAACAAAGGTTATTTTCAGTTATCCTCAATAAAAGAAAATGACACTATAAACATTCGTTTTGTGGGTTTTAAACCAGTAAAAATTCTTGCAAAAGAATTCTTAAAATCTCCCTGTAAAAAGTTTAATTTAACAGAAATAACTGCTGTTTTAGACGAAATTTTAATCACTAACTATTTAACAGGAGGGATATCTAAAAAGAAAGATGGTTCTATTGTTATTTCGTCAAAAAAACTAGGAATTTTACCAGGTTTAACAGAGCCAGATGTTTTACAAAGTATTCAGTTATTACCAGGAATAAATAGTCCAAAAGAAACAGCTTCAGGTATACATATTAGAGGCGGTACACCAGATCAAAACTTAATACTTTTTGATGGAATTAAAATGTATAATTCCGCTCATTTTTTTGGAATGATATCTGCTTTTAACCCTTATATAACAGAAAAAATTAAAGTTTATAGAAGTGGTGCAGGCGCAAAATATGGCAATCATATTTCGGGTGTTATAGATATTAAAACAAATGAAGAATTAGCTCGTAAAACCACTGGGGGTTTTGGTTTTAATTTAACACATACAGACGCATTTTTAAAGCTAAAATTAAAAAATAATTTAAGTTTTTCTTTTTCGGCAAGAAGATCTTTTAGAGATTTTTTTAATACAAATACTTTTAAAAAACTATCGGATAAAGTGTTTCAAAATACAGTTATTTCTTTAAAAAATATTTTAGAAGAGTTAGAAATTTATTCTTCAACAGATTTTCATTTCCTAGATTTTAACAGTAAAATAGTTTATGAGCCTTCAAAAAAAGATAAGCTGGTTTTTAATCAATTGTTTACAAGAAATAAATTAGAGTTTTTGTCTAAACGAGTAGATAATTCTTTTAAAATAACAGATGCATTAGACGTTCAAAATAAAGGGTTTAGTAGTAAATGGGTAAGAAATTGGAATGATAAATTAGTTCAAAACACCAGCTTTTATTTATCTGATTTTGATTTTGATTATAAGCGTAATACAATTTTATTGCCTAAAAATGAAAATCAAAATAGTGTTAAATTAAATAAAAATACGGAAGCAAATTTCCAAACTTCTATTAAGGTAAAGAAAAATTTAAAGACGACTTATAATTTTGGATATCAGTTTTCTAACAATAAGGTTTTTTATAAACTCAATAGAACAAATGAAATTAATTCTAATTTTAATACTTTTTTAGAAGAATCAAATATAAATAATTCGCATGCAATTTTTGGTGAATATGTTTATAACAAATCTAAAAAATTAACCTTACAAATTGGAGCAAGAGCTAATTATTTTTCTTTAACAAATAAAGTTTTTTTTGCCCCAAGAGTTTATGCACAGGTACTTCTTTCTTCAAATTTTTGGGCTAAGGGTTCTATAGAGGCCAAACAACAAAACATTAGTCAATTATTAGAATTTACAACGTTAGATTTTGGATTAGAAAATCAAATCTGGGCATTGTCTACAAATGAAAATATACCTATTTTAAAAAGTAGGCAATTTACTCTTGGGTTTATTTTTAAAAAAGATAATTGGACCTTAGATATTGATTTTTACAATAAAAACACAACAGGGTTAACCTCTTTAAGCAAAGGTTTTCAAACGGTTAGTGACGATTATTCTGAAGGAAAAAGTGAGGCAAAAGGAATTGATATACTGCTTCAAAAAAAATGGAACAATTATAGTTCTTGGTTAAGTTATAGTTTTAGTGATTCTAAACTTACTTTTTCTGATATAAATAAAGGAAAACCATTTGCAATAAATTCTGATATAAGACATAATTTATTATGGTCTCATAACTTAAAAGTAGGAAATTATAGTTTTTCTTTAGGGTGGAATTTTAGAACAGGGATTCCTTATACAAATGCTCTAGGAATTGATTCTAAAAACCAAATTATTTATCAAAAAGAATTAAATGGAAGTAGATTGCCTTATTATCATAAATTAGATTTTTCTAGTACCTATTCTTTTAATTTTAGTACTAATAAAAAATGGAAAGGTAAAATAGGTGTTTCTTTTTTAAATATTTATAATAGAAAAAATATTTTACAAAGAGATTTTGTAATTGATTCTGATGAAGACAATAAACTTAGTCTTTCTAAAAAAGACGTAGTTTCATTAGTATTTACACCAAATATAGTTTTTAGAGTGCAATTTTAATTAAAATATTTAGTAAGGTTTATTTTCCAAATAATCTTTGAAAAAAGTTTTTAGATTTTTCTTTAACTTCCTCTATTTCTTCTTTTGCATCTTCTGCAAAATCAGCTAAATGTTCTGCGGCTTCACTTGCTAATTCAGCTCCTTTTTCTTTAATTATATCTAAAGCCTCTTTAGTATCATTGCTAAATTCTACGGCTTTTTCCTTAATATCTTCCTTTATTTCTTCTGTTTTTTGTTTTACTTTTTCAATGTTTTCATCAGAAAAAGTTTCATCTAGTTTCTCTTTTACGTTATCTAATATTTCTTTAGCATCATTTGTAAAAGAGTTTACATCTTTTTTATTTTCTAAGTTATTGTCTTCCATAATTGATTAATAATTAGGTTTTTATTTTATTTAAAAGCTTTGTCAATAGGTTCCCAAAGCTCAATTTTATTTCCTTCATTGTCTAAAATCCAGCCAAATTTTCCATACTCAAATTCTTGCATTTTACCTACAATTGTAACTCCTTCTTTTTTTAATGCTTCTAATAATTCTTCTAGATTTTCAACTCTATAATTAAACATAAAGTCTTTTTTTGATGGCTCAAAATAAGAAGTATCTTTTGCAAACGGACTCCATTGTGTAGTGCATTCTTTTCCGTCTTTATCTTTCCACCAAAAAGTACAACCCCAATCATCTGTATTAAAACCTAAGTGTTTTTTGTACCATTCTTTAGAGGCTTTAGCATCATCAGATTTAAAAAATAAACCGCCAATTCCTGTAACTCTTTTTTTCATAAACTACTTATTTTTAGTGTTGGTTTCGTAAATAGCAATCCATTGTTTAACCGTAATTTTTTTACATAATTCTGCAATTAAATTAAAAGGAATGTCATCCATTTTTTTAAGCCGGATGCAACTTTTACCCATATCTAATTTGCGTTTGCAATGTTTTGGATATTCATTTACAAACCAATCGTTAATTTCTGGAACTGCATAAATGCCACTATGATATAGATTTACGGAGTTTTTTTGTGATGCAAAACTCATAAAAGGCAAAGGTTCTTTAGGGTTGCAATGATAGCCATTAGGATATTTAGAATGTGGCACATAATACCCAATCATTCCATATTGCATACCTTCTTCAAAGCCTTTTGGCAAATTTTTGTTGATGATTTTTCGTAATTTTTTTAGTGTTTCTTGCCGTTCTTCAGGAACTTGATTGATATAATCTTCTGGTGAATTTGCTTTGTATTGCATAACATCATATTTTGATGTTGACAAGTTAATAAAATTTTGCTTTAATTTTATTTACAATAGTTTGGGCTAGTTTTTCTTTGCTTTCAAATGTCCAACCAGCAACGTGAGGTGATAAAAGAACATTTTCTGAATTGATTAAATATTGGAAAGCCTCAGGCATTTTATCATCAGAAAACAGGTTTTCGAACGATGATTTTTCGTATTCTAAAACATCTAAACCTGCTCCTAAAATTTTACCCAATTTTAATGCAGCAACTAAATCTTTTGTTACTACAGAAGATCCGCGCGCAGTATTTATCAGCCAAAAATTCTTTTTAAAACTGTTGATAAAATCAGTATTTACCATCTTTTTTGTGAGCTCAGTTTGTGGTGTATGTAAGCTTAAAACGTCTGCTTTTTCTTGTAAATCTTTTAAAGAAACTTGTTTACAATTTTCATCTCCAACATTTTGTTTTATATCGTAACAAAGCACTTCAACATCAAAACCGCGTAGTTTTTTAGCAAAAGATTTCCCCATATTTCCATAGCCAATTAAACCAATTGTTTTTCCATCGAGTTCAATTCCTCTGTTTTCTTCGCGCAACCATTTTCCGTTTCTAACTTCTTTATCGGCTTTATTTAATTTATTAAAAAGTGATAAAAGCATTGCTAAAGAATGTTCGCCAACTGCATTTCTGTTTCCTTCAGGAGCCGCAATTAATTCTATTTTTTTTGACGTAGCATAATCACAATCTATATTTTCTAAACCTGATCCAACTCTACCAATAAATTTTAGGTTGGTGGCTTTGTCTAAAAATTTTTTATCAATAGAAAAACGACTTCTAATAATAAAACCATCATACAAATGAATTTTGGCTTCAATTTCTTGTTTTGATGAGGTGTAATCTTCATCGTTTTGATATCCTAAATCATTAAGTTGATTTAGTAAAAGAGGATGATTTGTGTCTAGATGTAAGATTTTCAAAATAGATTATTGGATATTTGGATTGTTAGACTTTTAGAGTAGAAATAAATCTAGACATCATTTTTATAATTTGATGTAATTTATTGTTTAATTCTTCTAAATCTGATTTATTGATATAACCTAAATCAAAAGAAATTAGCAATTGAGTTTCTATTTCATAACAAGAACCTAATGATATTGTCAAAAACCGAACAAAATCTTTATTAGAATTTCTTGAAGCTCCTTCAGCAATATTTGAAGGAATTGAAACAGAAGCTCTTCTTAATTGTGAAATTAAACCAAACTTTTCATCATCAGGAAAAGATTTTGTTGTTAAATAAATTTCTTTACAAAAGGTTCTGCTTAATTGCCAAAATTTTAAATCTTTATATCTATGCATATTTTGATTTTTGGATTTCTAGATTGTTAGAAAGAACATTTTTTATAAATTAAAATTTAGAGATACTTTAATATCCAATTATCTAATAATCTGGCTATCTAAAAACCTATATTTAATATTGCTCTTTCTCACTAGGAAAATCACCACTTTTTACATCACTTATATAAGATTTAAAAGCCCCAGTCATATCTTTATACAAATCTAAATATCTGCGTAAAAAACGCGGATGGAATTCGTGTGTCATTCCAATCATATCATGCGTAACTAAAACCTGACCATCTACACCATTTCCTGCGCCAATTCCAATGACAGGAATAGAAATTGAGTCTGCAACTTTTTTTGCCAATTTAGCAGGAACTTTTTCTAAAACCAAAGCAAAACAGCCTAGTTTTTCTAAGAGTAAAGCATCTTTCATTAATTTTTCTGCTTCTTGTTCTTCTTTTGCTCTTACTGTATAAGTACCAAATTTATAAATAGATTGTGGCGTTAAACCTAAATGCCCCATAACAGGAATTCCTGCATTTAAAATACGTTTAATAGATTCTTTAATTTCTTTTCCGCCTTCTAATTTTATAGAGTGTCCACCACTTTCTTTCATAATTCTAATGGCAGAGCGCAATGCTTCTTTAGGGTCAGATTGATAACTACCAAAAGGCAAATCTACTACAACTAAACACCTGTCTATTGCTCTTACAACAGAGCTTGCGTGGTAAATCATTTGATCTAAAGTAATTGGCAAAGTAGTTTCATGACCTGCCATTACATTAGATGCAGAATCTCCTACTAAAAGTACATCAATGCCAGCGCCATCTAAAATTTTAGCCATTGTAAAATCGTATGCAGTTAACATAGAAATTTTTTCTCCATTCTTCTTCATATCCACAAGAGATTTTACGGTAACCTTTTTATATTCCTTCTTTGCTGTAGACATATTTTTTATTTTTTATGATGATGTAAATGTAAGAAATATCAACAGAAATAAAACAAGTTAATATTTAGTTAATCTTAAATGATTAGAAATTTTCAATTACTATTTTAATTAATTTTAGGGTTTTAAAAATCAAACTTTTATGCCAAGAATTATTACGTTATTAATTGCTATTGTGTTTTCTGTAACAATTTCTGCACAAAAAAATGATGCTGAAAAAAAGGTAAAACAAGTTATTATAACTTTTTTTGATGGTTTACAAAAAGGTGATAGCACTCTTTTAAAAAGCACGTTACATGAGCAAATTAAAATTCAAACTACTTATACCAATAGAAAAGGAGAAAAAAAGCTTAGAACACAAGGTAAATCTAAATTATTAAAAGGCGTTGCCAACAAAAAACCAGAAGATGTTTATTTAGAAAAACTACTTTCTTATACCATTAAAATTGATGGAAATTTAGCTTCAGTTTGGGCTCCTTATGAGTTTTATTTAAACGGAAAATTTAGTCATTGTGGGGCAAATTCTTTTCAGTTATTTAACAATAACGGAAACTGGGAAATTATTTATTTAGTAGATATGAGAAGAAAGGAAAATTGTAGCATGTTAAATAATAAAAATTAACATTATATTTGATTTTTATTTTAAATGATGGCGCAAGAACAAGTTGTATTAAATACAGACAAATGGATAGATAATTATGCAGATTATATGTATAATTACGCTGTTGTACGTGTTAATAATAGCGATTTAGCCAAAGATCTTGTGCAAGACACTTTTTTTGCAGGATTAAAATCTGCTAAAAACTTTCAAGGAAAATCTACAGAAAGAACTTGGTTGGTTTCTATTTTAAAAAGAAAAATCATAGATCATTACAGAAAAATAAACTCTAAAAAGGGTCAGGCAGAAGTTAGAATGAATTTTTATAATGATGGAGAAAATGAAGGAAATTGGTTAGAAGAAAGAGTGCCACAAAGTTGGGACAATCAATCTGAAAAATCTATAGAAAACGAAGAATTAAAAAATCAGTTAGAAAACTGTATTGATGCTTTGCCAGAAAAATATGGGATGGTTTTTAGAATGAAAACCATACAAGAATTTGAAACAGAAGAAATCTGTAAGGAGTTAGACATTACAGCGTCAAACTTATGGGTTATTATTCATAGAGCAAGAACACAGCTCAGAAAATGTATGGAAGATAACTGGTTTAATAATTAAGATGATGTTTAAAACCTTTAAAATTACTTGTAATGAAGCCACAACTATCTGTGATAAAAATCAGTATGGAGAGGCTACCCTGTTAGAAAAAATAAAATTAAATATTCATTTTATAAGATGTAAAATTTGTTTTAAGTATACAAAACAAAATTTAACATTAACAAAAATTTACAAAGGATATGCTAGTAGTTGTAAAGACTTAAAACATTGTATGCCAAAAGAAGACAAAGAAGCTCTTAAAAAAGAATTAGAAAAAATTAAAGAATAAAAATATTTTTCGTGATTTTTAAAAAATCACATTTTTTGATTTTTTGTTAGATTGAAACGGGATTTATAGCAATATAGATTCCGTTTTTTTGTACTTTTGATAACGAAAATGCCCACTCGAACATTCATAAAATCAAAATATATTTTGATTAAAATTATAAACGCAGTTTTCGAGAGGTTTCTATTTTAACGATTTATTTAGTTTTTGACTGCGCCCAAACAAACAATAAGTATGCTTTTTTTACCCAAAAAGATAGACCATTACGTTGTAGAAAATTCTCAACAAGAGCCACAAATTCTTAAAGAACTTAGTAGAGAAACTTGGCAGAAAGTGTTGAATCCGAGAATGTTGAGTGGTGCTTTTCAGGGTAGAGTTTTGTCTATGATTTCTAAGTTAATGCAACCTAAAAACGTTTTAGAAATAGGAACTTACACAGGATATTCTGCCTTGTGTTTAGCAGAAGGATTGCATCCTAAAGGAAAAATCATCACGATTGATAAAAATGAAGAATTAGAAACTTTGCAAAACAAATATTTTGAGAAATCTGGATATAGAAATCAGATAGAACAATTGGTTGGAAATGCTTTAGAAATCATTCCTCAACTTGATAAAAAATTTGATTTGGTTTTTATTGATGCAGACAAATCTAACTACATCAATTATTTTCATTTAATTATTGATAAAATGAATTCTGGCGGCATTATTTTATCCGACAATGTATTGTGGAGCGGTAAAGTTGTGGAAAAGTTAGACCCAAAAGATAAAGACACAAAAGTACTTTTAGAATACAATAAACTCTTAAATTCTGATGCTAGAATAGAAACTGTTTTGTTGCCAATTAGAGATGGTTTAACAGTAAGTAGAGTAAAAACTAATCTTTAAAAATTTCTAAAGCTGGTGTGGCTTTTAAGTTAAAATCAAACAAAGCTTGGTTTTCCCAAGAAGATCCATTTGTAGAACTTGTACCATTAAAAGCAACCCATTCTGCTCCCCAATAGCCAAAACCAATGCCTTTTTTTAAAGATTTTACAATTGTCTTAATTTCTTGCAAATAGTTTTTTTGACCCTCTAAAGTTGCAGGAAACTGAGGATAAATAATCTGAGAATTATTACCAATAACATTGTTTGTATTGTCGTTCCAATTTAATGTAAAAGGATAAGAAGTTTCTGCTAAAACAATATCTTGCGTATAATTCTTGTCTAAGAATTTAAGTTGATTTTCAAAAACGGTTAAATCTTTTCCATGCCATTTAGGATAATAAGAAACGCCAATTAAATCGTAATTTAAAGGTTTTACAAGATTAAAAAACCAAGAAGCATTTTTAGAATCTGCTTTATGAATCATAATTTTAGTGTTAGAATTGTTATTTCTAACAGCAGCAATTCCTTTTTCTAAAAGACCTAAAAATTGTTGTTTTTTAGAACCAATATCACCAATAGGAAGCAATATACCTGCATCTATTTCATTTCCAATTTGAATAATATCTGGATTAATTTTTTTAATAATTTTAGCAGTATAATTGTAAACACTGTCTTTTAAAACAGTAAAAGAAGTATTTTGCCAAGCTTTCGGAATTTTCTGATGACCAGGATCTGCCCAAGTATCTGAATAATGTACAGTTAACCAAACTTTAAACTTTAGTTTTTTTAATTCTTTAGAAAAAGCTTCAACCTCTTTAAAACTTGCGTGTGCGTTTTTAGGAGAATGCCATAAACGCAAACGAATTGTATTTACGCCATTATTTTTTAAAATTTGTAAAAAATCTTCTTTTAATCCTTTTCTGTTGTAAAAGGAAATTCCTTTTTCTTTAATGGTTGGGTAGTAAGAAATATCTACGGCAGCATAAAAAGTATTCGCAATTGGTTTTGTGTTTTCTTCTTCAGAAATAAGGTTGTTGTGGTTTTTACAGGAAGAAATAACAACAAAAAAGAATAGAAAAACAGGATATTTTATAATGTTTTTCAAAACTATAAATTACGCTTTATGGGCCCAGTAATATCGTCTATATCTTTTTTAACTCTTTGAAATTCTTCACTAATACCTTTGGTAGTTTCTTTTGCTGTATCAGATACTGCATCAGTAGCAACTTTTTGCTTGTCAGAACTTTCTTTTATCTCTTGTTTAATGTCGTTTGTAGCATCTTTTATTTGACGCATTCCTTTGCCCAAACCTCTGGCAATTTCAGGTATTTTATCTGCACCAAAAACCATTACTACAATTAACATAATAACCATAATTTCTGGTCCGCTTATAAATAACAAAATAGAACTCATTGTGCAAAGATAATTACTTTTTAGTCAAGATACGTTTCATAGAGACTAAAATAAGGGTTTGTTTAATGGACATTTTTTAGGTAACGGAAAACAGTGAATAGTCTAACGGTTTTCCGTGAGAAGAAAAAACCCCATTTTCAGGGATTGACAGGCTTTTATTTGTTTTCTATTTTTATTAAGCAGAAAATGCATAAAAATAATAGTTAAAAACTAGAAGTTTTTTTACTATACTTAAAAAAACAGGTGATTGAATAACTTTTTATTTATAAAAAAATGATTAGCAAAAATGTAAAACAAAAATTATGAAAAAAAGCAAATTACGATTTTTAACTCTAGCCTTGATTGGGCTATTAGTTTATTCCTGTCAAAATGAAGATGATTTTGTAGAACCTAATAGTTCAATTGAAAATCTTAAAATTGAAAATGATTTAGCTTTTGGAGAAAAAATTATTTTAGGAAAACAATTAGAAAACCCATATTCTGTTGAAAATATGAAAAAGGCATTGCAAAGTCTTAAATTTTCTTCTAAATTTTCAGCAAAATCAACTAATAATATTAATATATCAACAAGTCATTACTATGTAAAGTTTATTCCGAAAAATAGTGATGAACTTGGAATAATTGAAAAAGATACATCTTTAATTGCTTATGATTTTCCTTTAGACTATGAAATTCTTCAAATAGGAGATTACTATCATGACCCTAAAGTTCCTATTAATCAACCAACTTTTCATTATGCCTCTATTCCAATTGGAAAGAAAATACCCGAAGGAATTGAGTATGTTATTTTATCAAACTTATTTATTCCTGACAATGAAAATGTTCCCAATAGTTATGAAAAACTACTTGTTGCTGAATCTTTAAAATTAACAGGCAATCTAGAAGATAAAGGTACATTATTAAAAGAAGAAACAAGTACTTTAGCAAGAGCTAGTAAATGGCGCCCAGCAGGAACAATTAAAGTTTGGGATGATAATATTGGTCAAACTACGTCTACAACTAGAGTCTTTAGTCATTGGGAATATTATGACTGTGGTGATAATGGAGATCGTATTTTACTAATAGCACAAAAGACTGAACAATTAGAAAAATTAATAAGGCCAATAGATAACCAATGCAGAAGAGCTGTTTATAAATATATAACCACGACTACAAATGGGAGTTATGTTCCAATAGAAGGCGTAAGAGTTAGAGCTAGAAGATGGTTTACAACTCATACAGGAATTACTAATTCTCTAGGGCGTTATTCTTGTAATGGAAGATTTAGAAGACCCGCAAATTATAAGATAAAATGGAAACGTGATAATTTTTCTATAAGATGGTCATGGTTGTCAAGTGCAAAATATAATGGCCCCAAAAAACGAGGTGATTGGAATTTAAATATAAAAGGTGGTACACAGGAATATTATGCTACTATTTTTAGAGCTGCTCATCATTATTACTATAAAGATATTAAAGGGTTGAGGAGACCACCTCAAAATAGTTTTTGGAGAACGCAAATGAAAATTAGAGCTTTTAAAGAAAATGTTTCTGAAGAAGGAAGTCTTGGTTCACATACAGCTGGTTGGAGGGCCTTTGGTTTATATAGTCCAATTAAAATATACACATACCAAAGACCCACTATGGATACTTATGCTACTGTTATACATGAATTGGCTCACGGATCTCACTGGAATATGGATAGAAGTGATTTTAATGATTCTGAAACTAAAGTTAAAGAATCTTGGGCTAGGGGTGTGCAATGGGAATTAACAAGAATGGTATACCCTACTTACAGAGCCCCTGAAATAAGACCAAATTACACATTGGCTGTAATGGATATGATAGATAATGACAACAGATTTGGCAACACTTTTACCTTTGGAGAATCAGTTAATGGCTATACAATAAGACAAATAGAAGATGCGTTAATTCATCAAGAAACTTGGAATAGCTGGAGAGATAATATTAAAAATAAATATAACAATGGAACAGAAAACAATTTGGATGCGTTATTTAATTATTGGAATTAACATTTTACTAATTTCATTTTTCATTTTTTCATGTGGAAATAAAGATGATGAAGGTAGTTTAACTACTCGTTTTGTGTACAAAAACTTAACATCTGAAAATGTTGAATTAAATTTATATAATAAACAAAATGTGAACCACAAAAATTATTCTATTTTACCTAATGGAGAGATTTCTATTTCTTCAGTTTTATATGGTACAAAAAAAGGAATAGGAGAACCTTTTGAAGGTGTAAAAAAAATTATACTGCGATTTACTGTCAGTGATAAATGTATTGAGAATTATTTTAAGCTAAAAGATGTAAAACTTTATGACAACTTTACGAAGAGTATGTACAATTCTTCAAATAATACTTTAATTTATAATATTGATGGGGAAGAATATGAACAAGCTGTTAAGTGCAACTAAACACTTAACAGCTACTTTTTAATCAACATACGTTTAATTTCATTCAATTTCATTAATGCTTCAATTGGTGTTAAAGTATCAATATTTGTAGCTAATATTTCTTCTCTAATATTTTCTAACAAAGGATCGTCTAATTGAAAGAAACTGAGTTGCATTTCTTCGTGTTGAGCCTGTTTTAAAACATCTTTTACTTCAGCATTTTTGTTGTTTTTTTCTAGCTGAGCTAGAATTTTATTAGCTCTATGAATTACCATATTTGGCATTCCTGCTAGTTTTGCTACGTGAATTCCAAAACTATGATTAGAGCCGCCAGAAACCAATTTACGCAAGAAAATAATAGTGTCTTCTAACTCTTTTACAGACACATTAAAGTTTTTAATGCGCTCAAAAGTGGTGGTCATTTCATTCAGTTCGTGATAATGAGTGGCAAATAAAGTTTTTGCTTTAGATGGATGTTCGTGCAGAAATTCTGAAATTGCCCAAGCAATTGAAATTCCATCATAGGTAGAGGTTCCACGACCAATTTCATCTAATAAAACCAAACTACGTTCAGAAATATTATTTAAAATGGATGCTGTTTCATTCATTTCTACCATAAAAGTAGATTCTCCCATAGAAATATTATCACTGGCACCAACTCTGGTAAAAATCTTGTCTACAATGCCAATTTTTGCATTTTGAGCAGGTACATAACTTCCCATTTGAGCCAATAAAACAATCAAAGCAGTCTGTCTTAAAATGGCAGATTTACCAGACATATTGGGTCCAGTAATCATAATAATTTGTTGCTGATTTCTGTTTAGCACAATATCATTGGCAATATAATCTTCACCAATTGGTAGTTGTTTTTCTATAACAGGATGACGTCCGTTTTTAATATCTAAATCTGTACTTTTATCTATAATTGGACGCACATAATTGTTGTCAATCGCTAAAACCGAAAAAGACAATAAACAGTCAATTTTTGCAATAATTTGCGCATTTTCTTGCACTTTATGAACAAAACCAATAACATATTGCAATAATTTAGAAAAAATTTCTTGCTCTAATTGGGCAATTTTTTCTTCAGCTCCTAAAATTTTAGTTTCGTATTCTTTTAATTCTTCAGTAATATAACGTTCTGCAGAAACTAAGGTTTGTTTACGAATCCATTCTTCAGGAACTTTGTCTTTATGTGTATTTCTAACTTCAATATAATAGCCAAAAACATTGTTAAACGCAATCTTTAAACTCGTAATTCCTGTGCGTTCTGTTTCACGTTTTAGCATATCATCTAAAAACTGTTTTCCAGATGAAGAAATCGCTCTTAAATCGTCTAATTCTTGATGCACATTATTGGCAATTGCATTTCCTTTATTGATGTTAACTGGCGCATCATCGAACAACGTTTTTGTAATTTTATCAATTAAAACATCACAAGAATGTAGTTGATTTCCTAAATTTTGAACCGCTTTATTTTTACTTTTTTCAGCTTCATTTTTAATAGGTAAAATTGCTTTTAAAGAATCTTTTAATAAAACAATTTCTCTGGGTGAAGCTTTGCCTGTGGCAACTTTAGATATCAATCTTTCGATATCAGAAATTTGTTTTAGTTGATAGGTTACTGTTTGCGAAAAACTATCAGCATCTATAAAAAACTTTACCAATTCGTGACGATTTTTAATATCTTCAATATTTTTTAAAGGAAGCGCTAACCAGCGTTTTAACAACCTTCCTCCCATTGGCGAAATGGTTTTGTCAATTACATCTAAAAGTGTAACAGCGTTTACAGAATTCGGATTGTACAACTCTAAATTTCTGACTGTAAATCTATCCATCCAAACATAATTATTTGCTGCAATTCTACTAATAGATTGTATGTGTTTTAGTTGATTGTGTTGTGTTTCAGAAAGATAATATAAGACTGCCCCAGCAGCAATAATTCCATTTTTAACATCCTGAATTCCAAAACCTTTTAAGTTTTTTACTTCAAAATGATTTTGTAAAGTTTCATTTGCATATTCTTTTTGAAAAACCCAATCATCTAAATAAAAAGTATAAAATCGATTTTCAAATAACTCTAAAAATTGTTGTTTGTGTTGTTTTTGAACTAATACTTCACTCGGATTAAAGTTTTGCAATAATTTATCGATGTATTCTGCATTTCCTTGCGCCACTAAATATTCTCCAGTAGAAACATCTAAAAAGGAAATTCCGAGTTGTTTTTTATCAAAATGAACTGCTGCTAAAAAGTTGTTTTTTTTAGTTTGTAAAACTTCATCATTTAAAGAAACTCCAGGGGTAACTAATTCTGTAACACCTCGTTTTACAATGGTTTTAGTCATTTTTGGGTCTTCTAATTGATCGCAAATGGCAACACGCATTCCTGCTTTTACCAATTTTGGTAAATAGGTATTTAAAGAATGATGCGGAAAACCAGCTAAGGCAGTTTCAGAATCACTGCCTGCACCTCGTTTTGTTAAGGTAATTCCTAAAACTTTAGCAGCTTTTTTAGCATCATCACCAAAAGTTTCGTAAAAATCTCCCACTCTAAAAAGCAACATTGCATCAGGGTATTTTGCCTTGATTGCATTGTATTGTTTCATTAAAGGAGTTACCTTTTTAGCTTTTGATTTTGCCAATTTTTGAAAAATTTCAATTAGTTTTGCGAAGATAGAAAAAAGTTGTTAGTCGTTAGTTTTTAGTTGTTAGTTTTCAACTAGTTTTTTTAAAGGCTAAAGACCAAAAGCTAAAGACTAAAAAATGAGAAAATTAAAGAATAACGAATTAGGCAGAATTACAGTAGATGAGTTTAAATCAACAAAAAAAACACCATTAATTGTCGTTTTAGACAATATTAGAAGCTTGAATAATATTGGTTCAGTTTTCAGAACTTCTGATGCTTTTTTAATTGAAAAAATTTATCTCTGTGGCATTTGTGCAACTCCGCCAAACAAAGACATTCATAAAACTGCTTTGGGTGCAACTGAATCTGTAGATTGGGAGTATGCAGAAAGCACGCTTTCGTTGATTCAAAAATTCAAAGATTTAAAAATTAAAGTTTTATCCATAGAACAAGCTGAAAATAGCACAAAACTGAACGATTTTTTTCCTGAGAAAAATCAGAAATATGCAATTGTTATGGGAAATGAAGTAAAAGGTGTGCAACAAGAAGTTGTAAACGCTTCTGATTTGTGTATCGAAATTCCGCAATTAGGCACCAAACATTCTTTAAATATTTCTGTAACCACAGGTGTTGTACTTTGGGATTTATTTCAAAAAATGCAATAAAACGTTTGTTTTTTAAATCTAAAACTTTATTTTTAAAGAGTTAAACAAAAAATCAAAAAAATGAATTTTCAAGAAAACAATTTAGAAGAATTTGCAATGAGTTTAAATCCAGAAGGAGATGATCTTAAAACAGGAGGAGAAGAAGGAGAAGAAGGAGAAGATCCAGATTAAAAAATAAGATTAATTTATTACTCATAAAAAAAGCCTTAGTCAATTTAAGGTTTTTTAATTTTAAAATAACCTTTTGAAAAAATCTTTTTTTCTTTTCTTTTTCTCTTTTTCAATTTCTTTTTTTTCTCAAAATACAATTCAAGAAAAGAAAGACACACTTCTTAAATATCTTAAAAAGATAAATAATAAAAAGTTACCACAAGAAGTAAAAGAATCTTATGCATTAAAAGCAGCTCTTTTATCAAAACCTTTAAATGATAGTTTAAAATTTGATGCAAATATTCAAATAGCCTTAATGTATTTTAGAAAAAAAAAATACGATTCTTTAAAAAAATATAGTTTTTTGGCGAAACAAAATGCAGAAACAATTAAAGATTTACATAAAATACAAAAAGTACATTTCTACATAGCAACCTATTATAAATATAAAGAAATACACGATAGTGCTTATTATCATTACAATAAATCTAAAAACCTTTTATTAATCCTTGGAGACACTGTTACTGCTGGAAGTAGGATGACGAATATTGTAGCTGTTCAATTGAAGGAGAATGATTTGTTAGGTTCAGAAATAACTATAATTAGGGCTATAAAATATTTAGAAAAGTCAAATTTGAACAGAATCAAAGCAAATTTATATAATTATTTAGGACTTGTATCTAAACGAAGAAATGAATTTAAAGAAGCGTTAAAATACTTTGATTTAAGTTTAAATTATTTAAGTAAGTGCAAGATTACTGATCTTGTAATTAAATCTGCATTAAATTATTATATTAATGTGAATTTAATACATCAACTTAAAAGAGAATATAAAAAAGCAAATGACATTGTAAAAAAAGGATTAAATAAATTTGATAGCATAGAAGAAAAGTTCCCCTTAAAATATGCTTTGCTTTTACAGAATAGAACTTTTAACAATTATCACTTAAACAATGAAAAAAACTTATTAAGCAACTATAATAAAGTTTTAGAGATAAGTAAAAAAGAAAAACATATAGGACTTTCTGTTAGTACAAATAATTTATTAGCTTACTATTTTAAAGACAAAGGGAACAAAGAAAAAGCGTTGTTTTATGCCAAAGAAGGTTTAAAGATATCTAAAGAAGCAAAAATAAACAATCGAACTTTAGATTTATTAAAGTTACTTTCTGATTTAACAAAAGGTAAAACTTCAAAAAAATATTTAAAAGAATATATTCAATTAAACGATAGTTTAAATGTTAAAGAAAGGTTGATGAAAAATCAATTTGCAAAAATTAGATATGAAACAGAAAAAAAAGAACTAGAAAATGCGAATTTAAAAACTGAAAATCAAAAAAAACAACTAGAATTAGAAAGCGAAGAACAACAAAAAACAATAGGTTGGCTAGTTGCTGGTGCTAGTATTTTATTTATTGGTTTTGGTGTAACTTTTGTTTCTAATAGAAGAAAAAAATTGTTGTATGAATCTAAATTACAACAGGTAGAAGCAAGAGAAAAAGAAAGGCAACAAATAGCAAAATCTTTGCACGATGAAGTTGCCGGAGATATAAGAATGCTGCACAAAAAATTAGCTCAAAATAAATTATTAGAAGAAGCAAAAGAGCTAGAAAGAGTTAAAGAGAATGTTAGAACATTGTCGCATAAATTAAGTAGTGTTTCTTTTAATGAGGTTTCTTTTAATAATCAAATAATAAATTTAGTTTCAGATTATTTTAATGCAGCGTTTTTAATTAAAATAAAAGAAATGAATACTGTTAAATGGAAAGAAATTAACAATTCTATAAAAAGAACTTTATTTTTATCTATTAGAGAAAGTATTCAAAATATAGATAAATATGCCAATGCAAAAAATGTGATTTTAAGTTTTAATGAAAACAAGAAGTCAATTATTTTAACGATTAAAGATGATGGAATAGGTTTTGATACTAAAGCTAATAAAACAGGAATTGGCTTAAAAAATATGAAAGAAAGAATTGAAGAAATTAATGGTGTTTTTTTAATAAAAAGTAACCCAGAAAACGGAACCAACATACATATAGAAATCCCTAAAAATGGAAACTAAAACAAGAATTTTAATAGTAGATGATCATCAATTAGTACTACAAGGCATACTTTGTTCTTTAAAAGAAGTTGGCGATTTTGATGTGGTAACCACAAATACTTGCGATGCAGCTTTTCAGCTGATAAAAAACCATCAAAAAACAAACCCTTTTCATCTATTATTTACCGATTTAAGTTTTGACAATACAACAGAAGACACTAATTTAGATGGTGGTGAAGAGTTGATTAAAGCGATTAAAAATAATGAAATTGACATAAAAATTGCTGTAATTACAGGCCATACAGAAACCAATAGAGTCTACAATGTTATTAGCAATTTAAACCCCAATGCATATTTATTAAAAAGCAAATGCGATGCTACAGAAATAGGTTTTGCTGTACAGAAGATGTTAGCTAACGACTATTATTATACACACGAAATTCATCAAAAAATAATGCGTAGAAATATTATTCAAATTCAAATGGATGATGTGGCTATTCAGATATTAAAAGAATTGCCAAATCAACCTAAAATAGCGAATCTAGAAGGAATTATAAAAAAAGGAGATGGTGTGCCTTTAAAGTTACGTTCTATAGAAACAAAATTAGGAAATTTACGCGCAGATTTAAATGCAAATAACAACACAGATTTGGTTCTAAAAGCAAAAGAATTAGGTATTATTGATTAATAATTTTCTTTTTGCGGAAACCCACATTTTAACTTTCGGTTTTTTACATACTTAACTAAAAGTACCATTGTATTTTTGACCTATAATTATTTAACCACAAAATTTAGGGAAGTAATTGCAGGTATAGTTAGGGGGATACCAAAATTAGAAAAAGAGAAAAACCTTTCTGAAAAATCAGAGAGGTTTTTTATATGCCTAAAATAAACTTAGCTATTAAGAAATAGAGTAAAATACCAAAAATATCATTAGAAGTTGTAATAAAAGGTCCTGTTGCAATTGCAGGGTCTATACCTCTTTTATTTAAAAATAAAGGTACAAATGTGCCAATTAAACCTGCCACTACAATTACTGCCACTAACGAAACAGAAACTGCTAAAGCTAAATCTATTTTACCTTTAATAATCCACACAAAAAGAAATAAAAAAACAGCTAGAATTACTCCGTTTAAAAGTGCTAAAAACATTTCTTTTAAAAGCCTTCTATTAATACTTCCTTTTACATCATCATTGGCTAAACCTTGCACAATAATTGCAGACGATTGTACACCAACATTACCTGCCATTGCCGCTATTAATGGCGTAAAAAAGAATAAAGCTGCATATTTAGCAAATACTCCGTGAAAACCTTCCATAATTAAAAAAGCTCCAATACCACCAACCAAGCCTAAAAACAACCAAGGTAATCTTGCACGGGTTAATTGTAAAATGCTATCATCAGAATCTACATCTTTGGTTAAACCTGCCGCCATTTGATAATCTTTGTCTGCTTCTTCTTTTAAAACATCTACAATGTCATCAATCGTAATTCTACCTAAAAGAACGTTGTTATCATCTACAACTGGTATAGCTTCTAAATCGTATTTTGCCATTATTTTTGCAACTTCTTCATCATCTTCATTTACATTTACAGCATCTACTTTAGATTTTGCTATGTCTGCTATTTTTTGGTCTGATTTTGCAATAATTAAATCTTTTAAAGACAATCTTCCCACCAATTTATCTTCTTTATTTACAACATAAATAGAATGCACTCTAGTTACATCTTTTGCTTGTCCTCTAATTCTACGCATACAACCAGCAACTGTCCAAGTTTCGTAAACTTTTACCAATTCTTTTGCCATTAAAGCACCAGCAGTATCTTCTTGGTAAGATAAAAGTTCTTTAATATCTGCTACAAGTTCATCATCTTCTAAAGCATTTATTACACGCTCTTGTCGTTCTTCAGAAAGTTCTCCAATAATGTCTGCAGCATCATCAGAATCCATTTCTTCTACTTCTTCTGCAATTTCTTTTGCCGATAAATTTTCTAAGATTTTTTCACGAGTATCATCATCTAATTCTGTTAAAATTTCTGATGTTTTTTCGCTATCTAAAAGTTTAATGATATAAACGGCTTCATCAAAATTAACTTCGTCTAAAACTTCGGCAACATCTGCATAATGTGTTTCTTTAAAAAGATTTGTTATTGCAGCATTATTGCTAGTATTAATAAGCTCTGTTAGGTTTTCTAGAAATTCTGAAGTGATTTTAAATGCCATTATCAGCCAGTTTTTGAGTGAGTTCTATAAAGGCAGCAACAGATAATTGTTCCGGTCTTTTAGCAAAGATAGGGTCTTCTTTTAAAGAATCCGAAAGATTGAATGATTTTAAACTGCTTCTTAACATTTTTCTTCGTTGATTAAAGGCGGTTTTTACCACTCTAAAAAATAGTTTTTCATCTACTGCAAGAGTATAGTTTTCTTTTCTGATGCATCTAATTACGCCAGAATCTACTTTTGGTGGCGGATTAAAAACTGTTGGCGGAACTGTAAATAAATACTCAACATTGTAAAAAGCTTGAGTTAAAACTGATAGAATTCCGTAAACTTTAGAGCCTTCTTTTTCTGCAATTCTTAAAGCAACTTCTTTTTGAAACATTCCAGAAAACTCTGGAACAAACGCTCTATTTTCTATGGCTTTAAAAACTATTTGACTAGAAATATTGTAAGGAAAATTGCCAATAATGGCTACTTGTTTTTCTTTAAAAAAATCTTGAATGTTTTTCTTTAAAAAATCGCCTTCTATAATCTGAAACTTTTCTTTTGATGTATTTAGATTGATGTACTCTTTTTTAAAACTATCATTTAAATACATCACAGATTCTGAGTCTAATTCTAAAACGGTTACTTTTGACTTTTTTTGTAATAAATATTTTGTGAGAACTCCCATTCCTGGGCCAATTTCTAAAACATCATTATAACCGTTTTCGGTTAAAGAATCTGCAATTTTTCTTGCAATATTTTTATCCTTTAAAAAATGCTGACCTAAATGTTTTTTTGCTTTTACAGACACAATATTATTTTTTAGTTATTGTTTGTTTTATTGCCAAACCAATAGCTTTTGCAAGTAATGGCGGAACAGCATTTCCTATTTGAACCATTTGCTTTCCTTTGGCTCCTTTAAAAATAAAACTGTCAGGAAAAGATTGCAATCTGGCCATTTCTCTAACCGTAATTACTCTAGGTTCTATGGGATGAATATTTACGCCTCCATGATTTTCTTTAATGGTACAACTGGCTTCGTTCCAAGGGCATTTTTTCCAAGAGTCTGAATAATTATCGTACAAACTTTTACCTTCTGGCACTTGTGATAATCGTTTTTTCATAGCATCACTATGTTTGGTTCTAACGTGGTTAAACTCTTTGTTGTCTTCTAATTTTATAAGATCTTCTATGGCTTCTTTGGTGGTTATATAAGAACCTGGTTCTAATAAAGGTGATGGATGATAATTTTTTTTATCAATTCTATTGGCAATAAAAATAATTCTTTCTCTTTTTTGAGGCACAAAATAATCAGCAGAATTTAATACAGTAGCATTTACTTTGTAACCTAATTTTTTAATGTCCTTTTTTATTTTATCTTCTACTTTACCTTGTAACATAGAACGTAGACCTTTTACATTTTCTGCCACAATAAATTTAGGTTGTAATTCTTTGATGATTTCTAACATATCTTTGTAAAGAGAATTTCTTTCGTCTTCTACAATTCTGTTGCCAGACATACTAAAACCTTGGCAAGGAAATCCGCCAGATAAAACCGTTAAAGGTTTGCCTTTTAAAGCTTTTTTTACGGTTGATATAAAAGATTTTTTTACTTCTTTATCTTTTATATCTCCATTAATAAAAGGGTGTTTAAAGTTATGATTATAAGTTAACCCCGCTTCTTTAAACCAATCTAAACCACAAATTTGATGAAAGCCAGCCATTTCAAAACCTTTAGCCATACCACCAGCGCCACAAAATAAATCTGCAGAAGTAAACGCTGTTTTTTTAGGATTGTCCCATTCTTCAGAAATGTCTATCCAATTAACAAGGTCTGTTTTAGATGATTTTCGCAGGTTGTTTTTTACAACTTCTTCTTTTTTCTTATAAGAAGATTGATTTAAAAAATGTTGTAAATCACTTTTTTCAATTCTGTAAACGCCACCAATTTTATTAGACTTTAATTTCCCTGAATGAATATATCTACGAACTGATTTTTGTGAAATGTTTAGTTTGTTTGCAACATCTTCAATTCTTAACATTTGAATGTTGTTGTCCATATTTGTCTAGATTTGTCTAAAGATAATGAAGTTCTTGTTTTAGAGTTATAGAAATCAGAGATTAAATTTAGTATCTTGTTTTTATAAATTAATTCTTAATGATTAATTCCCAACACTAGTAGGATAAAACTCTTTTATCACCTTTAATTCTGTTCTAAAAGCTAACATTTTATCGCCGAATTTTTTTAATCCTTCAACTCTTAAATTTTCTGCATCTTCTTTGTAATAATCTTCTAAATCTTCTCTGGTGTTTGCAGTGTATTGTACAGAATAAGTTTTGCCTCCCATTTCTTCATCAACCAAAACTTCGGTAAATTTTGCAGAAAGAAATTTACCTGTATTTAATACCTTTAGAATGTGAGTTTCCATCCAAGTGAGCCATTCATTATGAACAGCATCATCTATATTTATTGTTACGTTGTATATGTACATTTTGCTAGTATTTAGGTTTTAGTGGTTGGTAAATAGTTAGCGTTTTAAATTAAAACCTAACAACTATTTATTAATTCCTATAAGTTATCTCCTCTAATTTTTCGATATTTTTTTCTAGCATCTACCAAGTAAATACTAGAAGAATAATCAAAAATAATCTTTTGATAGTATTCTGATGCTTTTTCTGGGTTGTTTATTTGATGATAGTACAATTCTGCCAATTCATAATACGCATCATCAATTAAAATTCCTTCAGGATTTAATGCAATCACTTTTTCGAAATTTGAAATTGCTTTTTCAAATTCTTTTTGTTTGATGTACAATTTTGCTTGTTTAAACAACGCTTCGTCTTCAATAGGTTGTCCTTTAAAGTTTTTATTGATGATACTCAGCGTGTCAATAGCTGGTTGTGTTTTGTTTTGAAAAGCCAACAATTCTGCGTTGGCAAATTCTTTTAATCCAGACGGAATAGAATCTACAGGTTCATTATCTACAATTTTTAAATAGAGTTCAAGTGCATCATTGGCAATAAGTTGTGTTGTAGAACCTTTTAAGACTTTTAGTTGTGCTTTAGCCCAAGTAAAATCGCCTTTAAAATAGCTAGTTTGTGCCACTTTAAAACGTGCTTGTTGCGCTAATTCATCACCTTTTAATTGTGTTTGAATTTGAGAAAAATAGATTAAACCCTTATTATATTTTCCTGTAAAAACTAAAATATCTCCCAATTGTAATTTAATTCTTGCTTTGTCGTATTTTGAGCGAGAAAAGGTCAATGCTTTTTCTAAAACTTGTTTTGCTTGTTTGGGTTTATTTTGCTTAAAAGTTAAAAAATTGGCATATTCTACTTGTAGTTTTAAGGTTAAAGTGTTTTTGCCAAATTCTTTAAATAAAGACTGAAAGAGTTGCTCAGTTTCTAGATTATTAGTTGCAATTGCAATTTTTGTGATGTATAAAAAAGCATCAATTTTTTCTTCGTTTAAAGTTGAGTTTTGTGTGATAAACTCAAAAGATTCTTTTGCGGCATCAAAACTTTTATTTTCAAAAGCAATTTTTCCTAAACTAAAAATAGCCGCTAAATCTTCTAGTTTTCGTTTGTACAATGCTTTTTCTTGAATCAATGCTTTTCTATAATCTTTTTGTTGTGTAAACAACCAGCTTAATAAAACATTCCAAACATCTTTAGGGTTACTAGCAGACTTTTTTAGCAAGCTTTTTCTGAATAAAATATTGGCTTCATTTTGGGCATCATCTGTAATATATCTGCTGGCATATCTTTGTACTAAACTGAAATAGTTACTGTTTTTATCAACCAAATCAATGTAAGATTCAAACATTTTTTTAAAGTCGCCTTTTTCTCCATAAATCTGTGCAATTTGAAAGCTGTAATTGGCATTTTCGTTTTTAGCCATTGTTTTTTTAAAGGCTAAAATTGCGTTGTCTAAAAGGTTGTAATCTTTAAAAGTACGAGCAATAATTCCGCCATAAGAAGCATTTTTATCAATAGAATTTAAAGCCAAGGTATAATTCTTTTTGGCGAACTCAATCTTTTGCTGACGTTGGTAATTATAGCCTAAATACACATAAAAAAAACCTTGTTGTGGGTTCTTTTTTATTTTTGATTTTAATAATTTTTCTGCTTCTAAAAATTTTTCTGTTTCTTGATAACAAGAAATCAATCGCCTTAAATAAGAGGTGTTAAAAGGGCTTTTGGCGTACAATTTTTTAAAAACCTGAGTTGCTTTTTCATATTCACCTTCTCTGTAATAACTTTCGCCCAAAAAATAATCGTTTTGAGCAAAGCTAATACTACTAATAGTAAGGAAAAAAAAGAGGAAAAAATTTTTCAAGAAAAAAATTACTGTTAATATATCTTTTAGTTTAATAAAATAATCACACAAAAATACTTCTGTGAGGGTTTTATACGTTTTCAAAGATAATCAACAAAAATGTTAAATTTTTATTAAACCCATCTATTTTTAAATCTTGTTTTGTAACATTTTGGCATAGAAATTGTATATACTATAAATGAACTAACAATTTAAGATGATGAAAGACCTAACTAAACAATACGAAATTGCAAAACAAAACTCAATCGAGTTTATGAAAAACGGACAAATTAGTGCTTACTTTAATGCGCTTTTAGAGATGAACAGATATAAAAGATTAATGGTTGCTGTGGTTGCAAACTAATAGCCCTTTTGTCTTTTAGACATTTCCCAAAAGAAGAAAGTTTCTAATTTTTCTCTTAAAATTTGTGTTTTAAAGTTTGATTAAAACTAGAAATTTAAGTACTGTAAACTGTGACTTCACACTTCATTCTTCTGTCTTCCTACTTAATCATATCAAACCCGCAATAAGGTACCAAAACATCTGGTATTTTTATTCCGTTTTCTGTTTGATAATTCTCTAAAATTCCGGCTAAAACACGAGGTAAAGCTAAAGAGCTTCCGTTTAATGTGTGCGCTAATTCGCTTTTTCCTTCTTTATTTTTAAAACGTAATTTTAATCTATTTGCCTGAAAAGTTTCAAAGTTTGATGCAGAACTTATTTCTAACCATCTGTCTTGTGCTGTAGAAAACACTTCAAAATCGAAGGTTAAAGCTGCTGTAAAACCAGTATCGCCACCACACAAACGTAAAATTCTATAAGGTAATTTTAATTCTCTTAAAATATTTTTAATATGCTCTACCATATCATTTAAAGCATTGTAAGAATTCTCTGGATGTTCAATTCGTACAATTTCTACTTTATCAAATTGATGTAATCTGTTTAAACCACGAACGTGCGCACCATAACTACCTGCTTCTCTTCTAAAACAAGGTGTGTAACCAGTTGCAGTTATTGGAAAATCTGACTCTTGCATTAAATTACCACGAAACATATTGGTAATTGGCACCTCAGCAGTCGGAATCAAATACAAATCGTCTTCAGTTGCGTGATACATTTGTCCGTCTTTATCTGGCAATTGCCCAGTTGCAGTCGCAGAAGCTTCATTAACTAAATGAGGAACTTGATATTCTTTATAACCAGCCTCAACATTTTTATCAATAAAATAATTGATTAATGCACGCTGTAATCTGGCACCTTTTCCTTTATACACAGGAAAACCAGCACCCGTAATTTTGTTTCCTAATTCAAAATCGATGATGTCGTATTTTTTTGCTAATTCCCAATGAGATAATGCATTTTTGCCTAAATTAGGAATAATACCTTCGCTAAAAATTTTCTCATTATCTTCTTCAGAATTCCCAGCTTTTACAGAAGTGTGAGGAATATTAGGAATTTGATATAAAAGGTTCTGTAACTCATTGGCAAAACCAGTTAAATTCTCTGCAAGTTCTTTTGATTTTGTTTTTAACTGACCCGTTTTTTCTTTTAAAATGTTTGCTTTTTGGACTTCTCCTGATTTAAAAAAACTTCCTATTTCTTTCGATAATTTATTAGATTCTGCCAAAGTATTATCTAACTCAACTTGCGTTTTTCTTCTATTTTCATCGGCAGTTAAAACTTGCTCAAGAATAGTTTCTGCGTTCGCAAAATTACGTTTTGCCAATCCTGCTAAAACAGTTTCCTTATTTTCTCTAATAAATTGTACTTGTAACATTTTCTATGCTTTTAAAGCAGCAAAGATACAGTAAGCTTAAGACTTAAACAATGTAGATTTATAGATTGTTTTTTATATAATCTCTTGCCGTTTTTTCGTCTTTTTTTATTTGATGAATTAAGGCATCAATTGAGTCAAATTTTTGTTCATCACGTAAAAAATAAAGCAATTCAATGGTTAAGTTTTTACCATATAAATTTTGATTAAAATCAAAAAAATGTACTTCAATGGTTTGATGATTTCCGTCTACAGTTGGTCTACTTCCAATATTCATCATTCCAAAAATAGTTTTTTTATCAATGGTAGATTTTATTACATAAACCCCTGTTTTCGGAATTAATTTATAGCTTTCTTTAACATCAATATTTGCAGTAGGAAACCCAATTTTACCACCTAATTGTTTTCCGTTTATAACAGTTCCTGTTAGCATAAAATTATACCCTAAATAATTGTTGGCAGTTTTTAAATTTCCGGTTGCTAAAGCGCGTCTAATTTTTGTAGAACTTACTGAAACGTCATCTATATCTTGCGCAGGAATTTCTTCAACCGTAAAATCAAATAAATGGCTGTATTCTGTTAATTGAACAATATTACCTTCTCTATTTTTGCCAAAATGATGATCGTAACCAATAATTAATTTAGAAATATTGAGTTGATTTACCAATACATTTCTAACAAACTCTAAGGCTGTCATTCTAGAAAATTCTTTACTAAAAGGATGAATAATTAAGTAGTCTAAACCTGTTTTTTTTAGCAGCGCTGTTTTTTCTTTAATAGTGTTGATTAACTCAATAGCACTGTCTTTTTGTAACACCATTCTTGGATGAGGGAAAAAAGTAAGTAATACCGATTTTTTATGCGCTTTTTTAGCTTCTAAAACCAATTTTTCAATAATTTTTTGATGTCCAAAATGAACACCATCAAAAGTACCAATGGTAACAAAAGTTTTTTCTTTGGATGAAAAGGTAGAAATATTTTGAAGTGTAATCAACAAAAAAGAATTTAAAAACACAAATGTACAATATCTAATCATTAAAAATAAACATCAAATTATGAGTTTAAAACTTTTTTATAATGATACAAAAAGGATCAAACTTTTTAGAAAAACATAAATTTATGGTGATAACAATAGGAAATTCAAAAAAAATTGTATTTTGCAAATTAGTTAACAAATAATTCAAATTATGATAAAAAAGATTTTACTTCTAGCGTTTATAGCTTTTGGTAGCTTATCAATGGTTGGGCAAACCACTGTTACTGGTACAGTTAAAGACGCAAAAACAGGAGAAACAATTCCTGGAGCAAACGTTAAAGTTGCAAGAAAAGCTCTTGGAACAAACACAGATTTTGATGGGAATTTTGTGTTAAAAGTTGCAGATAACCCTCCTTTCACTTTAGAAATTTCATTAATTGGGTACAAACCTGAAAAAGTTGAGATTACAAAAAACAATCAAAAAATTGAGGTTAATCTTACAGAAAATGAAACTTCTTTAGATGAAATAGTTGTTTCTGCATCTAGAACTCCAGAGCGTGTTATGGAATCTCCTGTAACTATAGAAAGGTTAGATGCTAGAGCTATAAAAAACACTTCCTCTCCTTCATTTTATGATGGTTTAGAAAATTTAAAAGGGGTAGATATTAATGCAGGTGGGTTTACATTTAAAACTGTAAATACTCGTGGATTTGCCACTTTTGGTAATGAGCGTTTTATACAATTAGTAGATGGTATGGATAATGCATCTCCTGCATTAAACTTTGCTATTGGTAATTTATTAGGAATGTCTGATTTAGATGTTAAAAGTGTTGAAATTTTACCTGGTGCTGCTTCTGCTTTATATGGAGCAAATGCTTTTAATGGTATTATGTTAATGGAAAGTAAAAGTCCTTTTGATGACCAAGGAATTAGCGTTATGTTTAAGTCTGGTATGACCAAACAACAAGCCGCTGGCAACAATCCTTTTTACGACACAAGTATTCGTATGGCATATGCTTTTTCCGATTATTTTGCAGCCAAAGCAACGCTTTCTTATTTAAAAGGAGAAGAATGGCACGCTACAGATTATAGAAATTCATCTGCTATTGGAGGAACATATTTACCTGGAGATAGAAATACGAGAAATGATTATAACGGAGTAAACATATATGGAGATGAAGTTGTTGTTGATCTAGGTGGTGCAATTGGTAGAGTAAGTAGAGATGGTTATAGAGATATAGATTTAATGACTAACGAAGCTAAAAGTGTAAAATTCGGAGGGTCATTAAATTATAGACCTTTGGGTAATGATCGTTTAGAAATTATTTGGAATACAAAATACGGTGTTGGTAATACAATATACCAAGGTCAAAACAGATATAATATTCAAAACTTCTTTATGGAGCAACATAAATTAGAATTTAAAGGGAAAAACTTTTATGTAAGAGGTTATTATACAGGCGAAGACGCAGGAGATTCTTACGATACCCGTTTTGCGGCAATTAATATTAATAGCAAATGGAAATCTAACCAAAAGTGGTTTGGAGAATATGCTGCTGGATATCTTATGAGTGGATCTCATCAGTTTGCAAGAAACTTTGTTAATAAAGATTTAGCAAATGGAGGTAAAAACCCTAGACCAGAAGTAGGTACAGCTAGATTTAATGAACTTTTTAACGAAGTAGTTTCAGATCCAGATGTAACAAAAGGAGCTAAATTTAAAGACAACACCAGTTATTATCATGCAGATGGTAATTTAAATTTAAGAGATTATATAGATTGGGCAGAAGTTCAAGTAGGAGGTTCTTACAGACAATATAATTTAAATTCTTTTGGTACAATTTATACCGATGGAAATTCTCCAATAACTTTTGATGAGTTTGGTGTTTACTCTCAAGTTCAAAAGAAATTTTTAGACGATAGGTTAAAATTTACAGGATCTGTACGTTATGATAAATCACAAAACTTTGATGGTAACTTCTCTCCAAGAGTTTCTTTAGCCTATGCAGCTGGTGAAGATAAAAATCAAAACTTTAGAGCCTCTTTTCAAACAGGTTTTAGAAACCCTACAACACAAGATCAATATATAGGTTTAGGAACAGGTGCTGGTTTTATTCTAGGAACAGCACCCGATAATTTAGATAGGTTTTCTACCGTTGTTACAAACTCTGCCAATAAAAGTTTTACCATAACAGGAAACGATGCTTTTACTAGAGGGTATTCTGCTAGCTCTATTACAGAAGGAAAGCCTACATTAGTTAAAACCGCTTTTGTAAAACCAGAAAAAGTTACAGCTTTTGAAGTAGGATATCGTGGAATTATACCAGTTGGCGATAATAGATTATCTATAGATTTAAGTTCTTACTATAACAATTACGAAAACTTTATTGCCAATAAAGATGTGGTTGTTTTGCTAGATAAAACTACAAGTCCAACAGTTAGCAATTTAATGAATAGAGATTTAATAACAACATTTAGTGTTAAAACCAACTCTGCAGTAGATGTAAAATCTTATGGTGTTGGTTTAGGAGTAAATACAAAAATCTTAGATGGTTTTAACTTAGGAGTAAATTACACATGGTCTAAATTTGATTTTGATGAATCTCAAGATAAAGATTTTGAGGCTGGTTTTAATACGCCAGAACACAAAGTAAAATTACAATTTGGTAAAACAGATTTGTTTGAAAATTTTGGATTTAATGTAAACGTGCGTTGGCAAAATGATTTCTACTGGCAATCAAGCTTCTTAGAAGGTACTGTAGATGCAAGAACAGTTTTAGATGCACAAATAAACTATGCGATCCCTTCTATAAAATCGGTATTTAAACTAGGAGGAGCTAACCTTACAGGTAAAGAATACTTAAGCGCACCTGGTGTTGGTGCTATTGGCTCTCAGTACTATTTATCTTGGACAATTAATAATTAAAAAAACGATATTATCTTATGAAAAATTATAAATATATAGGATTACTTCTTTTATCTATTGGTTTTATGTCATGTGATGTAAATAATGATTTAGCTCCAATAGAAGAAGCGGTTTTACCAGAAGTAAAATTAAATGTAGGTGATAAATTAGATTTCTCTAAATATGTAGCAGTAGGAGCTTCTTTTACTGCAGGTTTTACAGACAATGCTTTGTTTAAAGCATCACAAGAAAATTCTTTTCCAAATATTTTAGCAGGTAAGTTTAAAATGGCAAATGGAGGTGATTTTAACCAGCCTTTAATGAATGATAATATTGGAGGTTTACTATTTGCTGGCAATGTGATACAAGGACCTAGATTATATTTTAACGGTAAAGGACCTGTTCCTTTAAGTGCAACTCCAACAACTGAAGTTACTAAAAAAGTTTCTGGCAGTTTAAATAATTTTGGAGTTCCTGGTGCAAAAAGCTTTCACTTTTTGGCGGAAGGTTATGGTAACCCAGCAGGAGTTCCAGTTAAGAAAGCAAATCCGTATTATGCAAGAATGGCTTCAAGTGGTACAGCTACAGTTTTAGGTGATGCTATGGCACAAAGTCCAACATTTTTTACTTTAAGCGAAATAGGAGGAAATGATGTTTTAGGTTTTGCAACAAATGGAGGATATAATCCAGAGCAAAAAGCTACTCCTTTTTCACCAGCTGTTCCAGCTTCTAATGCTATTTATCAATCAGATAATATGGTTAGTCCAGCAGATTATGGAGCAAATGATATTACAAATGCAGATGTGTTTAAAAAAGCATTTACAACTATGGTGGCAACTCTTACTTCTAAAGGAGCAAAAGGAGTTGTTGCAAACGTTCCTTATATTACTTCTTTAGCACACTTTACTACAGTACCTTACAATCCAGTTCCTATGGATGATGCAACTGCAGGATTAGTTAATGGGGCTTATGCAAAGTATAATGGAGGAATTAAACAGGCTTTTGCAGGTTTAGTACAATTAAAATTAATGACACAAGCTCAGGCAGATGCAGAAATTGCAAAAAGAACTATAAAGTTTGCTGCCGGACAAAATGCTGTTGTAATTATTGATGAAAATTTAACTGATTTAGAAAAATTAAATCCAGCTTTTAAAGGATTAAAACAATTTAGACAAGCAACTAAAGATGATTTATTAGTACTAACAAGTTCTTCTTTTATAGGTACTCTAGCAGACCCTAAAAACCCTTTAAGTATTAATGGTGTTGCTGTTGCATTAGCAGATAAATGGGTGTTAACACCAGAAGAGCAAGCTAATATTAAAAAAGCAACAGATGCTTATAATACTGTTATTGATGAAGTTGTTGCTGCGAATCCTAATATTGCTTTGGTAGATTTTAAAGGGATTTTAACAGAAGCTTCTTCTGGAATTATGTTTGATGAGTATAATATGAATACTAAATTGGTAACTGGTGGTTTAATAAGTTTAGACGGTGTTCACTTAACTGCAAGAGGTTATGCTCTTTTAGCGAATAAAATTTTAGAAGCTATTGATACAAAATTTAAGTCTAATTTTACTAAAGCTACAAAAGGTTTAGCAAAAGCAAAAGACTACCCAACAAACTATTCTCCTCTATTAAAATAAGAGAATATCTTTTAGTTTATTATAAAAAAAGGTTGAGTTTTATACTCAACCTTTTTTGTTTTAAATTTGTTAAAAAGGATTATGAAAGCATCATAGTTGCTCTTTTCACACCAGCTACAAAAACATCAATTTCTTCTTTGGTATTATAAAAAGAAAAAGAAGCCCTAATTGTTCCTGGTATTTTGTAAAAATCCATAATAGGTTGTGCGCAATGGTGCCCTGTTCTTACAGCAATTCCTAATTTATCTAAAATTGAACCAATATCATAAGGATGAATTCCATCAATATTAAAAGAAATAACTGCTGTTTTATTAGATGTTGTTCCGTAGATTTTTAAATTTTCTATCTTTAATAATTCTTGAGTTGCATATTCTAAAAGGTCGTTTTCATAAGAAGCAATGTTATTAAAACCAATAGAATTCATATAGTCTATTGCTTTACCAAATGCAATTCCTCCACAAATATTTGGAGTTCCTGCTTCAAATTTATGAGGTAAACCTGCATAAGTGGTTTTATTAAAAGTTACGGTTTCTATCATTTCTCCTCCTCCTTGATATGGAGGTAATTTTTGCAACCATTCTTGCTTTCCGTACAACAGTCCAACTCCTGTTGGCCCACATAACTTATGAGCAGAAGCTACATAAAAATCAACATTTAAAGCTTGTACATCTGGTTTTATATGTGGCGTTGCTTGCGCTCCATCAATTAAAACAGCGGCGTTTACTTTATGTGCAGCTTCAATAATTTTTTCAATCGGATTTATAGTTCCAAGAGCATTAGAAACGTGATTACAAAACACCAATTTTGTGTTCTTATTTAGCAAATTATGATAAACTTCCATATCTAAAGAACCATCTAATTTCATTGGAATTACTTTTAAAATAGCCCCAGTTTTTTCGCATAACATTTGCCAAGGCACAATATTAGAATGATGTTCTAAAGCAGAAACAATAATTTCATCACCTTTATTTAAAAGTGATGCAAAACCAGATGCAACCATATTTATACTATGTGTTGTGCCAGAAGTTAAAATGATTTCATAAGTATGTTTTGCATTAAAATGTTGTTGAATTTTAATTCTTGCTTCTTCGTATTTATCTGTTGCTTCTTGACTTAAAGTATGTACACCTCTGTGAATATTTGCGTTGTAATGGGTGTAATAATCTACAATAGCATCTATAACTATTTGAGGGGTTTGCGAAGTTGCAGCATTATCAAAATATACTAAAGGTTTTCCGTGAACTGTTCTTTTAAGAATAGGGAAATCTTCTCGAATTTTATCAACATTTATCATTCAAATTAATTTAAAACACAAATATAAACCTTGATTTTTTAAACTTGTAAAAAAGGCAATATGTTTTTCTTATTTTTACATTACTAAATCTTCTTTTAAATGAAATTTTTTAAACGAATTTTGTTGTTGCTACTAGTTTTAATCGCAATAACAGTAATTTATAATTATCCGAAATTGAATATTTTATCTGGTTATTCTGCCAAAAATACAGCATCTTCAGTTTTTGTAGCCAATAGAACCTTAGCGTTTACAGATGCAACTGATAATAATTTTTCTCCTGTTAGTTTAGCCTCAGATAAAGTTGATTTAAAGAAGAAAATTGCAACTTCATCCGCTTTTGGTTTATTAACCAGAAAAGCAATAATTAGAGAAGGTTTAGGTAGTGTTTTAACGTTAACAGAAGCAGATGAAACAGCTAGTTATTTATCGCCAAAAAGATTAAAACCAGATAATGTAACGCCATTTCCTTACGGAAATGGAGAACAAAAAGATGCTGTTTTTAGTAATATAGATTATGAGAATTTAAATATTGCTATTGATACTTTATTCCAAGAAAAGAATTTAACAAGAGCTGTTTTAGTAATTTATAAAGACCAAATTATTGCCGAAAAATATGCAAATGGTTTTACAAAAAACTCTAAATTTTTGGGCTGGTCTATGACTAAAAGCATATTAAGTACCGTTTTTGGAATTTTGCAACATCAAGGAAAATTGAATGTAAATGATAAAGCACCAATTGAGTCGTGGCAAGATGATGAACGTAAAAATATTACCATCAATAATTTATTACAAATGAATTCTGGTTTAGAATGGGATGAAAATTATGATGAAATCTCAGATGCTACAAAAATGCTTTTTTTAGAGAGAGATATGACCAAGATGCAAGAAAATAAACCTTTGGTTGGTAAACCCAATGAAACCTTTAATTACTCTTCTGGAACTACCAATTTATTGTCAGGAATTTTAAGAAAGCAATTTAATACACATCAAAAATATTTAGATTTTTGGTATACCCATTTTATAGACAAAATAGGAATGAACTCTATGGTCTTAGAAGCAGATTTAAGCGGAAATTATGTAGGTTCTTCTTATTCTTGGGCAACTGTTAGAGATTGGGCAAAATTTGGTTTATTATATCTTTATAATGGAAATTGGAATGGAGAGGAATTATTCACTAAAGATTGGGTAGATTATGTAACCACTCCAACACCAACTTCTAACGGAACTTATGGAGCTCAATTTTGGCTGAATGCAGAAAAGCAATTTAAAGATGTATCTACAACTATGTTTTATGCTGATGGTTATCAAGGACAAAGAGTCTATATTTTTCCTGATAAAGAAATGGTAATTGTACGTTTTGGTTTAAAAAACTTTGATGAAAATAAGTTTTTAAAAAGGGTGCATTCTTCAATTAAATAAATTTTTTTTAAAAGTGTAGGGTTTTTTTAATGATACAGGTTTTATTATAGAATAAGGTTTATCTTGCATTAAAGAAAATAACCCAAGAGTGAAAAAAAAATCAAAAATGAAAATACTTAAAATAATATTAATTGGGTTGTTGCTTGTAAGTTGTTCTTCAGCAAAAAATTGGAAAAAAACAACAGGAATAATAGTTGAAAGTGGAAAATCACCTGATGGAAGTTTTGCTTATACCATTTCTTATGAAATTATTCCTTTTGTAAATAAAGATGGTAAATTAAATAAAGGGCCATTAATTCAACATATATTTGGTCTTAATAAGAAGGCTATAAAAGGGCAAAAAATAAAATTGCGTTATTTAAAAGAAGAACCACTTTTTTATGAATTGTTAGAAAATATTAAGTATACTAAATAACTAGTACATAAAGATTTTAAAAATATAAGACTGTACTATTGATAGAAATTAACAAAGTTTAAAATACAATTTAGCAAATAATAACACAACTATTATTTTAGTTTAATCACTATTTCTTGTAATGATGAAAAACAAGCAACACTTAAAGAAAACAAAAAAACAAGATTAAAAAAAGCCACACGTTTAGCAACAAAAAACACTTCTAGTACTCCAAGTACAACAGATGATGATTCTGATGATTCTTTTATCAATTCTGATGATTTTTCTTGTTTTAAAGTAGGATTTCCTATTACAGTTGTTTCTGCAACAAAAGGAGATATCACTATAAATAACAATGATGATTTAGATCATTATTTTGCAGGTTTAAAAGCAACTGAAAACCCTAATTTTAAATTCCCTATTAACATTGTTTACGAAGACGGAACAAAATTAGCCATCCTTAATTTAAATGAATTAGAAAAAGCTTTTGACGACTGTTTTTATTCAGACAATAACGAAGATGTTAATATCTGTTTTGATATTAAATATCCAATTAATGTAACAAAAGAAAGTGATGCAAGTACAGATACAAAAGAAGTTACTATAGAAAGCGATGAAGCTTTGTTTACTTTTGTAGATAAACTAACAGAAGAAGAATTTTTTAATTTCAAATACCCATTAACTGTAATTTTAGACGATAAATCTGAAAAAGAAATAACAAGTGATGATGATTTTATACAACTTGTAGAATCATGTAATTAAATAAAGCCTTTTCTTAAAAGTAAAAACCACGCACAAATTGCGTGGTTTTTGCTATACATAAAGAATGCCAGAATTGCTTACAAATCAAAACCAATTTTAACCCCTAATTTAGATGCAATTAGTTTTGTAATTCTTTGTTTTACTTCGGGTATTTTAACACTTTCTAAAACGGTATTTGCAAAAGCAAACATTAGCAAAGCTTTTCCTTCTTTTTTCGGAATTCCACGTTGTTGCATATAAAATAACGCATCACTATCTAACTGACCAATGGTACAACCATGAGAACACTTTACATCATCAGCAAAAATTTCTAGTTGAGGTTTTGCATTAATAGTAGCTTTGTTGCTCATTAAAACATTGTTATTTTGTTGATATGCATTTGTTTTCTGCGCTTGTTTTTCAACAATAACTTTACCATTAAAAACAGCTGTAGAACGATCATTATAAATACCTTTATAATCTTGATGGCTTTCGCAATTGGGTTCTATATGATGCACTAAAGTATGATGATCTATATGTTGTTTTCCTTCAATAATTGTAATTCCTTTTAAGATAGAATCTATGTGCTCTCCTTTTTGATAAAAGTTTAAATTATTTCTGGTGATATTGCCTCCAAAAGAAAAAGTATGCACAGAAACCACACTGTTAGCTTGTTGTTCTATGTAAGAATTATCTACTAAAGATGCAGTAGTTTTATCATTCTGAATTTTATAATAATCTACATTTGCAGCCTTATCTGCAAAAATTTCTGTAACAGCATTTGTTAAAACAGCATTGCTTGTTAAACTTTGATGACGCTCTATAATTTGAACATGAGAATTCTCGCCAACAATAATTAAATTTCTTGGTTGCAACATTGTTGCAGCTTCAGAACCAGTTGTAAAGTTTATAATCTGAATTGGTTTTAAAACCTCAGTATTTTTAGGAATATTAATGTAAGCTCCTTCTGTTGCAAAGGCAGTATTTAACGAAGTTAAATTGTCTTGTTTAGCAACTTTATTAAAATACTTATCTATTACAGATTTATATTTTGGCTTATTTAATGCCGCAGACATTAAACAAATATCGTAGTTTTCATGTGTAGTTTGCGACAAAAACGAACTGTACTTACCATCTATAAAAACAACTTTATAAGTATCTATTTCATGAATAAAATACTTTTTTACATCAGCCAATTCAATAGCCACAACTTTATTAGGAAACAAGCTATAATCTTGCTTTAAAACCGAATTTAAAGAAGTGTATTTCCAAGCTTCTAATTTTTTTGTAGGGAAACCTAAATCTTCAAAATTTTGAAGTGCTTTTGAGCGAATTTCATGTACATCTGTATTAATATTTACACGATTTTCAAAAGCCACATACGATGATAATAATTTATCTTTTAATTCCATTTTTTTAGTTTTAAAGTTGAAAGTTTTTAAAGTTTCTAAAGTTTTATTCTACTTTATCACCTCTCAAACTTTTAAACTTTTTACTTTTAAACTTTTTACTAAACCAATTCTTGCTTAATCCAATCATAACCTTTTGCTTCTAGTTCTAAAGCTAAAGAAGCATCTCCAGATTTTACAATTTTACCATCGTGTAAAACATGTACAAAATCTGGCACAATGTATTCTAACAAACGTTGATAATGTGTAATTACAATTACTGCATTGTCTTTAGATTTTAGTTTGTTTACACCATTTGCAACAATACGCAAAGCATCAATATCTAAACCAGAATCAGTTTCATCTAAAATTGCCAATTTTGGTTCTAACATTGCCATTTGAAAGATTTCATTACGTTTCTTTTCTCCTCCAGAAAAACCTTCGTTTAAAGAACGCCCTAAAAATTTTCTGTCGATTTCTAATAATTCTGATTTCTCACGAATCTTTTTTAACATATCTTTAGCAGGCATATCTTCTAAACCTTTTGCTTTACGGGTTTCATTAATAGCCGTTTTAATGAAATTTGTAACAGAAACTCCAGGTATTTCTACAGGATATTGAAAAGACAAAAACACACCATTATGAGCTCTTTCTTCAGGAGCTAATTCGCTAATGTCTTCATCATTTAATTTAATTGATCCGCTGGTAACTTCGTAATCTTCTTTACCGGCAATAATATTTGCCAAGGTACTTTTACCAGCACCATTTGGTCCCATAATTGCGTGAACTTCACCAGCTTTTACTTCTAAATTCAATCCTTTTAAAATTGATTTATCATCAATGCTTGCTTGTAAATTTTCTATTTTTAACATTACTATTAGTTTTAAAGTCGAAAGTTTCTAAAGTTAAAAAGTTCAACTCTTATGTTTTTGAATTTATAATTGTTAGTTGTATTATTTTATTTTCAAAACTTCTTAAAAGTAGAAAGCACAACATTAAAAACTTTCAACTTTTTAACTTTAGAAACCTGTTAACCCACAGAACCTTCTAAAGATATTTCCAATAATTTTTGTGCTTCTACAGCAAATTCCATTGGTAGTTTGTTTAACACTTCTTTACTAAATCCGTTTACAATTAATGCAATTGCTTTTTCTGTATCTATACCACGTTGATTACAGTAAAATAATTGGTCTTCACCAATTTTACTGGTAGTTGCTTCGTGTTCTATTTGTGCCGATTTATTTTTTGTTTCTATGTACGGAAAAGTGTGAGCACCACATTCATTTCCCATTAATAAAGAATCACATTGAGAGAAATTACGCGCATTTTCTGCTCTCGAACTTACTTGCACTAATCCTCTGTAAGAGTTTTGAGATTTACCTGCAGAAATACCTTTAGAAATAATGGTTGACTTAGTATTGTTTCCTAAGTGAATCATTTTAGTTCCTGTATCTGCTTGTTGGTAATTGTTTGTTACTGCAATCGAGTAAAACTCACCCACAGAATTGTTTCCTTTTAAAACACAAGATGGGTATTTCCAAGTTACAGCAGAACCCGTTTCTACTTGTGTCCAAGAAATTTTTGCATTGGTTTCGCACAAACCTCTTTTGGTAACAAAATTGTAAACGCCACCTTTTCCTTCTGCATTTCCTGGGTACCAGTTTTGTACGGTAGAGTATTTTATTTCTGCATCGTCCATAGCAATTAATTCTACTACAGCTGCATGTAGTTGATTTTCATCTCTTTGCGGAGCTGTACAGCCTTCTAAATAAGAAACATAGCTTCCTTTATCAGCAACAACTAAGGTTCTTTCAAATTGTCCTGTACCACCTTCGTTAATTCTAAAATAGGTTGATAATTCCATTGGACATCTAACGCCTTTTGGAATGTAACAGAAAGATCCGTCTGAAAAAACGGCCGAATTTAATGCCGCATAAAAGTTATCGGTAGTGGGCACCACAGAACCAATATATTTTTTTACCAATTCTGGATGTTCTTGAATGGCTTCAGAAATTGGCATAAAAATAATACCTTTTTCCGCTAATGTTTTCTTAAAAGTAGTTGCCACAGAAACAGAATCCATAACAATATCTACAGCAACATTGGCTAGTTTTTTTTGTTCGTCTATAGAGATTCCTAATTTTTTAAAAGTCTCTAATAAATCAGGATCTACTTCATCTAAAGAATTTAATTTTGGTTTTTCTTTTGGTGCAGAATAGTAAGCAATGTCTTGAAATTTTGGCTTTTCATAATGCACATTTGCCCATTCTGGTTCTTCCATTTGTTGCCAAACTCTAAATGCTTCTAAACGCCAATTGGTCATCCATTGGGGTTCATTTTTCTTTTTAGAAATTGCACGTACAACATCTTCGTTTAACCCTTTAGCAAAGGTTTCGCTTTCTATATCTGTATAAAAACCATATTCATATTCTTTGGTTTTTAATTCTTCTCTTAAGTCGTCTTCTGTATACTTCATAATTATTAAAAGATTGAAAAATTAAAAAATTTAATAAATCTCACTCTTTTTTAAATAGTTAATGAACTTGGATAATTGTTTAGAGATATTTTCACTCTCAATTATTAATTCTTGTATATTTTTACTTTCTATATATTCTAATCTTTCACAAATCTTCAATAAGCTTCTTACTTCTCCACAAGACCCCTTACTTATATATAAGAATTTTACAAATTGCTTATTTGATTGTAATTCAAATCCTTTTGCAATATTTAAAGGGATTGATAAGACTGCTCTTTGGATTTGGTTTTTAATATTATAATCAAATGTTTTAGATTTTGTTATTTTATATATTTTGATTGAAAATTCAAATGCTTTTTGATACACCTCTAAATCCTCAAATTGTTTCATTTCAATTTTTTAATCCTTCAATCTTTTAATAGTTTTATAAACTAAAAGACTCTCCACACCCACAAGTTCTGTTTGCATTTGGGTTGTTAAATACAAATCCTTTTCCGTTTAAACCACCTGAGTATTCTAAAGTAGTACCTACTAAGTATAAAAAGCTTTTTTTATCAACAATAATTCTTATGTTATTTTCTTCAAAAACCTTATCGTTTTCTTCTTTTTTGTTATCAAAAGTTAAATTATAAGATAAACCCGAACAACCACCACTTTTTACACCTACTCTAACATAATCTGTTGTTGCATCAAAGCCATCATCGGTCATTAATTCTATGACTTTTTTCTTTGCTGTGTCTGAAACTTTTATCATAATTTTAAATAGATTAAATCTAAATTGTTTGCAAATATACGATATAAGTCGAATAAATAAAGGAAACTTTCATTGCGAAAGGTAATGTAACAATTGGTTTTGTTGATTGTTTTAAAAAAAGGATTGTTATTTTTTGACGATTGTTTTGTAGAGATATCCTTTGTTGGTAATTACCTTAATAAAGTACACACCTTTAGTAAGCGTTGTTAAATTAATTTTTTTATGAGTAGAATTAAATACTTCTTTACCAATAGTATTATAAACAATAGTATTTTTAATAATTATATGATTAGAAGTTTTTATATTTAAAATAGAAGAAGTTGGGTTCGGATAAAAAGAAATTTTATCTGTACTTAAAGAATGATTCTCAAGATTTAAAACAGTATTTTTTTTTGATATTAAATGATAATCAGGATCAATTTCAATCGATTTTACTACAAAAGAAACGTTTTCTACAAAGGTTTGTGAGTTTGTAGTATTGTCTAAAATAATGTCTAAAATTTCATTATTGGTACCTGTTAATCTGATTGGAACCTTGGCTTCAAAAAAAGAAACAGAAGCATTACTTTGCGTTTGATTTAACTCTAAATGAAGTGTTTTTGTAGCGGTTTGATGCCAATTTAAAGTATAACTTGGATACCCTTGATAGTACACCCAATCATTAAAAAATTCATCTAAACTTAAACCACTAGAAGCTTCTAAGTGCGCAATTAAATCTGGAGTTTTTGCATAATTATAAGCTAATTTAGAATCTGTTATATAATTTTTTATTCCTTTAAAAAAAAGAGTTTCTCCTAGTTTTTTACGCAGCATGTGCAAAACCATTGCGCCTTTTTTATAACTTAATCTGCTATTAAAAATTCTACTAACACTTGTAGTGTCTGAGTCTTTTAAATAAACGCTTCCGTCTGTACTAGAAGTTATTGCGCTAACATTAGAATTTCTCCAGTTTTTAAAAGCGGTTTCTCCATCTAAATTTTCTACAGTTAATCCTGTAAGGTAAGTTGCAAAACCTTCATTTAACCAAATATCTTTCCAGCTTCCGCAGGTAATTTTATTACCAAACCATTGATGCGCTAATTCGTGTGCAATAAGATTTCTATCAAAATTTCCCATAAAAGAAACTGTGGTGTGCTCCATTCCTCCACCCCAACCAAATTGAGCGTGCCCATATTTTTCATTTTCAAAAGGATAATTACCAAACAAACTGATAAAATGATTCATAATATCAACAGTTATTGCTGTGTTGTTTTGCGCATAAGATAAACTTTCTGGATACACATAATTAACTATCGGAAAAGGGTTTCCATTATTAGAAACAGTATGAGAATATGTTTGATAATTAGTAACAGCAATTGCTATTAAATATGCAGGAATAGGATATTGATGTTTAAAATGTGTGGTTTTATTAGATGAATTTGTGGTCTGGCTTATTTCTAAACCATTAGAAACTGCAGAATATTGAGATGGGGCAGTAATATAAACATCAATTTCATCAATTTTATCGTTTAAATCTTGTTTGCAAGGCCACCAACCTAATGCTCCATAAGGTTCTGAGAGTGTCCAAAGAACGGGCGTTTTATTATGTTTACTTATTTCAAAAGAGCCAAAACCATTGCTTGTTGGGTTGCCACTGTAGGTTATGACAACCGAAGTAGAATTTCCTTTATTTAAAGTGTTTTGTAGCGTGATAATTAATTCATCATTAGAGTTTTGAGAAAATGATACGTTATTTGTATTCTGAGTAACTTTTGAAACCGTAAGATTATCATCTAAATCGAAAGTAACCGTATTTAAATTCTCTTTTGCTGTAAAAGTTGTAGTTACTTTTCCTGCAATACTTGCCACAGCAGGATCTACCGTAAATTCTAATTTATGATAAGTAATATCGTAATTAGCAGTGTTAGGGTTTGCTTTAAAGTGAATTTTTTTAGCAGCAGATTTTGCTTCAGTCTCAGCAATACTATTAATTTGTTGCGCATTTGTTGACGAAAAAAAACCAATAAAAAGAAATATTACTATAATAAAACGTTTCATAAACAGTGGTTTAGACTGTCAAAAATAGTTTTTTTAGATTAAAAAAAAGTTAACGGTTTTTGGTGTTGGATTATGATTTACTTTTTCTGATTAAAAAAAAGCCATTGTTAACATCATTTAAAATAATATTTCCACTTGGTAGAAAAGGATAAACACTCCAAACACCTTTGGTTTCTGTATTATTATTTTCTGGATGAGTATCAAAAAAACCAACTTCAGTAAATATTTTATTTTCAATATTAGAAATATCAATAATTCTAATACCATTTGTATAATTTGCTTGATAATAAAGATTTCCTTTCACATAACCATTATGATCAATGGCTGCTGTATTTCCTTGGTATTCAAAATGAAGCATAGGTTTGTCTAAATCTGTAAAATCGAAAATGATTGTTCTCGTATTTACACCGTTATTTTTTTCGTCTAATTCATCACCTAAAATAAAAAATTTAAAATCTTCTGTAAACCATCCTTGATGTGTGTAACCAATATTTGGATACGTTATTTTGGTTATTTTTTTAGGCTTTTCTTTATCAGTAACATCTACAATTACTACTTCGTTTTTATTACTACCAATTAAAATTTCTTTGCCAGTATAATCTGCATCTGGCCCTTTATAAGTTACCACTTGGGTATTATGTGAGTAAGAATTATCAGCAAAACCTCCTGCAGCTTTGGGTTGTATAGGTTTATTAATATTTACAAAATGAGGTCCGCCATTAAAACTACTTTCACCTCCTATTTTTTTAGTGTCAGTAGCATAGGCAAAACCACTTTCTTTATTTATTACAATAGCCTGTGCACTACCAAAACCTGTATATATTTTATCCGCAGTAAATTCTACAGGAGCATTTTTTACATTTCTTAATCTTTGTAAGCTAAAAACCTGCATTCCATGATCTTTAGCTTTACTCACTATATAAGCTATTGAATTGAATACTTTTATGCTTCTCCAAGAACTATTTACAGTGTTTGTTTTTAAAGTTCCTAAAACAATAGCTTCTTTTGGATTACTAATATCTATAAAAGTGACTCCCTGATTTGTGCCTATTAAAGCATATTCTTTTTTGGTTGATGGATCTACCCAACCCCAACAATCATTACCTGTAGTATCTGCATCACCTAATTCTTTTGTATCAATATGAGTTAACAAATCGTAATCATTACAAGGGTATTCTCCTGCAAAACCGTTTTCGCATTTTGCAATTGGGTTGATAATAATTTGATTTACACCATTAAAAACATCATTTTTAGAGCAACTCATTACTGCAAAAAAAACAAGTAAGAAACTTTTTTTAATCATTTTTACATTTATTTTTAAAAGAAAGCTTATTCAAATATAACGTACTAATACAGTATTAGTATAAGTTGTAGGCTATTCTTTCAAAAATACTACATAAAATTTAAAAAACACCAACATCTATTTTAAAGAACTGATGCCCTTTTTTTAGAATGTAACTATCTTTGCAAGATGTTAGAAGATAAGAATCCACAAAAAACATCATTAGCCGAACTTGGTGAGTTTGGTTTAATTAATCATATTACAAAGTATTTTAAAGTAGAAAATTCATCAACCATAAAAGCTGTTGGAGATGATGCCGCAGTTTTATCATCCTCAGAAAAACAAACTTTAATTACTACAGATTTGTTGATAGAAGGCGTACATTTTGATTTAAGTTATATGCCGCTTAAACATTTAGGTTACAAAGCTGTTATGGTAAATTTATCTGATGTGTATGCTATGAACGGAACTGCAGAACAAATTACAGTTTCTATGGCAGTTTCTAACAGATTTCCTCTAGAAGCAATTGAAGAATTGTATGCCGGAATTCAGTTAGCGTGCCAAACGTATAAGGTTGATTTAATTGGCGGAGATACCACTTCTTCTACCAAAGGAATTTTAATTTCTGTAACTGCAATTGGTAAAGCAAATAAAGAAGATGTTGTTTACAGGAACACTGCTAAAGAAACCGATTTAATTGTGGTTTCTGGAGATGTTGGTGCTGCATATTTAGGCTTACAAGTGTTAGAAAGAGAGAAACAAGTTTTTAAAGTAGATCCAAATAATCAGCCAGATTTAGACAATTACACCTATTTAATTGAACGCCAACTTAAGCCAGAAGCTCGTAAAGATGTATCTGGTTTATTAAAAGAATTGGATGTAAAACCTACTTCTATGATTGATATTTCTGACGGACTTTCTTCCGAACTTTTTCATATTTGTACACAAAGTAAAGTAGGATGTAAAATTTATGAAGACAAGTTGCCTTTAGATCCACAAGTAATTTCTACTTGCGAAGAATTTGAGTTAGACTCTACAATGGTTGCTTTAAGTGGTGGCGAAGATTATGAGCTATTATTTACAGTACCAATTTCTGATTTTGATAAAATAAAAGGAAACCCAAATTTTTCTATTATAGGTCATATTACTGCAGAAAACCAAGGTTTAAATTTAGTAACAAGAGCCAACCAAGAAATTGAGTTAAAAGCCCAAGGGTGGAATGGGTTGAAAAGGTAAATAAAGTTTTGTTTAATGTGTTTGTGTAAGGAAAGTTGCGAGGATTTTCGTAAGTAGACCAAAACTAGCAATTTTTTTTACACGGTGTTGGTAGTAGGTTTTGTATTATTATTTCTAATTCCTTTATTTATCTCAACTTTTTTATTTTTAAGCATTTCCTTCTAAATATTTTTCATTCAACTAATTTATGAATTCTATTTTAATAAGTCAGAAATATTAAAGAATAAGCTCAAATTACCACCTAATGTTTTAGTTTCAAAAGTTGGAGATTGAGTAATATCCGTAAAACCATAATCTCCAGTAAATTCAATTTCTAAAAAAGAAGATATGTCAAAACCAAACCCAAAAACTAAACCGAAATGGGTCTTTTTATAGATATCATCAACATTATTGTTATTATTAACTGCAGAAATTACATATGAAATTCTTGGCCCAGCTAATAGGTAAAACCCTTTATCATATTCAGAATTTAAGTCATATTTTAAAAATGATAATAAATCTAAATTAGACCTATACACATTAGGACTATTATTATCTATATATGCATCTTTAATTTTTGAAACCCCTAAAATAGATTTTATTCCAAAACTTTGATTTAATTGATAATCATAATAAATTCCTATTCTGTATCCAGGACTGCCACCTGCACTAATTTCATCAGATAAATCACTATCAGCTATTAGTAAATGTGTTGAGATACCATAATTTTTTTCTTGTGATAAAATGTAAACAGTAAATAACAGTAAAAATGGTAGAATTATTTTTTTCATAGTAGTTAAGTTTTTTAAATAGTGATTTTTTTGGCATAACATTTTTTGTAATATTAGTTGCGTATTTCAAGCAATAAAGTTGTCAAATAAAACAGAAATAGTAAGTCCGCAAGTAGTTTTTTAAACTATCTAAAATCAGTCAATTAATTAATGATAATCTTTTAATTCAGCCTTTTCATTTTTGTAGTTCTTTTATTTCCTAAATTATTAAAAAAAGAATATGTAAGAAAATCCCCTTCCAATTCATAATTCAATTCGTTGGTAAAATTCTTAGTATTGTAATTTATAGTTAATTTTGAATCGTTTATTTCATATGAGAAATCATTTTCTATAAGTATGCAGTCATTGATATTTGTGTCAAAAGCATATTCATCCGATTCTCCAGTCTTATCCGCTTTAAAAATTATTTTTGTTTCAAGCTGGCAATTTTCTAAAGTATAATTTGGGTTTTCAGAAACAGTAGTTTCAACGAGTTGCCAAGTTCCAACTATTGAAAGTGTTTCATTTTCTATATTTTCTTTATTTGAGGAACAAGAACTAACTATTAATATTGTTATTAAAGTGATAATTAAATTAATCTTTTTCATTTGTAATTTTGGTTTTAATTGCTTGTAACTTACTGCCAATGTGATCCTAAATATGCGTTGTTTTTGAATGACTTTTATTCAACACTAAACAAAGTTAGCTTATTTTTATAAGAATTTAGCTTTTTTTTAAAAGTCAACCTTAGTAAGTTTTTACAAATTGTTTTAAAACAGCTATTAACTCGTCTTTATTTTCAATATGACTCATATGTCCATTATTAAAAACAACAATTTCTGAAGTTGTTTTTTGGGCTTCTTTTACAGAAATTTTATACTCTAAAACAGGGTCTTTTTTGCCGATAATTATGAGTTTTTTAAAACTATTTTCAGCTAAAATATGATTTCTATTTGGGCGAATTTTCATTCCTTCCTGTGCAGCAATATAGCCTTGAATTGGTGTTTGTAAAGCTTCATTTAGCGCTAATTTCATTTCATCTTTAAAAACCACTCTACTTTGTTCGCTAAACAAATTGGTAAAAGAAATTCTTACCATATTTTTAAAATTATTTTGAATCATTTTATTAGCGCGTGTTCTTAACGCTTTACGCTCTTTATCATCTTTATTAGAAGTAGAATTTAGTAAGCACAATCCTTTAATTTTCTGCGGATGTTTCTCTGCAAAAGCCAACGCAATATAGCCACCTAAAGAATGTCCTACTAAAACACATTTTCTAATGCGTAAATGTTTTAACACAGCCTCAATAGTTTCTGCAAACAACTCCATAGAATGTACATAACCCAAACAGTCAGATTTTCCATGACCAAGCAAATCAATTGTAATGATTCGATTTCTTTTAGATAATTCTAGAATTATGTTTTTCCACATAGTAGAATTCTCTAAAAATCCGTGAATTAAAACAACAGCACTTCCTTTTCCTGAATCAGAAAAAGAAATGTTTGCATTTTTAAAAGTGATAGATTTTTGCATCACACAAAAATATGTATATTTCAAGAATAAAAATCAATCAATAGATGAACAAAACAAAAGAAATTTGGATTGCTGGTTTTGCACTTTTTTCTCTCTTTTTTGGAGCAGGAAATTTAATTTTACCTCCAACTTTAGGAGCAAAAGCAGGTTTAGATTGGTGGATTGTAGTTTTAGGTTTTGCACTAACGGCAGTAACCATACCCATTTTAGCCATTTTTGCACACGCAAAATTACAAGGAACTTTGTACGATTTTGGCAAAAAAGTTTCTCCTGTTTTTAGTACAACTTATTGTTTGTTAATTTATGTGATTTCTATTGCAATTCCATCACCAAGAACAGCTTCTGTAACTCACGAAATGGCAATTCAACCTTTTTTTGGTTCAAGTTCTTTATTAACAAGTAGCATTTATTTTTTACTGGTTTTTATATTTGCTGTAAATCGCTCTAAAATTATCAGCTTAATTGGTAAATTTTTAACACCAATTATTGTTTTAATTTTATTGATTATCATTTTAATTGCAGTTTTTACTTCATCAGAAACTGTAAATCCCTCAGCTTTTACAACTCCTTTTGTTGATGGTATTTTAGAAGGATATCAAACCTTTGATGCCATTGGTGGCGTTGTTGTTGGAGCAGTAATTATTATTTCGCTGAATTTAAGAGGACACACAACTTTTGATGCTAAAAAAGAATTGATTACCAAGGCAGGAATTATTGCGGGTGCTGGTTTATTATTAATTTATGGAGGTTTAATTTTAAGTGGATCTTTATTCTCTGCATCGTTTACAGAAAAAGCCACAAGAATTGAAATTTTATCGGGTTTAAGCACACAAACATTAGGGAGTTTAGGAACTACTTTTTTAAGTGTTTTGGTAGCTTTAGCGTGTTTTACAACTGCCGTTGGAATTGTAACAGGAACCGCAGATTACATTAAAGGAATTTGTTACAACTCAAAAACAGCATACATTGCTACAGCTGCAATTGCCTCTGTTATTGGTATTATTGTTGGGAGTTATCAAGTAGATTTTATCATTACATTGGCAGTACCCGCATTAATGTTTTTATATCCAATAACTATTGTGTTAATTTTACTAAATATTGTGCCAGATAAATATGCTTCTAAATTAGTTTTTAGAGCAGTTGTTTTAATAACTTTTATCTTTAGTATTCCTGATTTTTTAGGCTTTATCATACCAAGAGAAAATTTAGCGAGTATTAAAAATATAATTCCGTTGGCAAATGCTAGTTTGGGTTGGGTACTTCCTGCTATTTTGGTTTTTGTTGTGATGAATTTGAGGAAGAAAATTTAATTAGATGCTACTAAATATTATTATAATCTAATTCACGTATTAACATTTGTACTTAGAGATAATTAAAAGAGACAAAATAGAGATATAAGTTTCTAACCTTTTTTACGACCAACAAAGAAAACAAACCTTAATTTGGCAGTTCAAGACATTATAAAATATTCTTTTCAAAACATATTTTCTTTAAGTACAGTAGCTTTTGAAAAAGCGTGTACCATAGATCATAATGAACAAAAAAACGCCTATGTTATTTATTGGATTCAAGAAGGAAGTGGAACCTATAATATCGATTTTGAAAGTTATACTTTTAATGACAATGTGCTCTTTTTTTTATCTCCAGGACAAGTATTTACAGTAGATTCTGAGCAAATAAAAACGGCTTATAAACTTACTTTTGTAAGAGATTTCTACTGCATACAAACGCACGATAAAGAAGTGGCCTGTAACGGAATTTTATTCAACAATATTTACGAAACTCCGTTTGTAAAACCTTGCGAAAAAGAAACTAAAAAATTACAGTTTATTTTAGAAAGTTTAATTGAAGAATTTCAACAAAACGAAACTGCACAATATGATATGTTGCAATCTTATTTAAAACAATTTATCATTAATGCAGTTCGTGTTAAAAAGGAAAACCACGTACTTAAAGAAGACACAGAAACACGTCTTTTTAAAGACTTTAGTTTATTGGTAGAACAGAATTTTAAAACCATACATTCTGTTACAGAATATGCAAATAGATTAGGAATTTCGCCAAAATCGATAACCAAACATTTTCAAAAAATAGGTACAAAAACGCCATCAGATTTTATTAAAAACCGCATTTTGTTAGAGGCAAAACGTCTTCTGATTTATACAGATAAAACTGTAAAAGAAATCGCATTTGAGTTGGGTTTTAATGATCCTGCATATTTTACTCGTTTTTTTACCAAAGCAATTTTAAAATCTCCACTTCAGTTTAAAAAAGAGTACTAAATTCTTTTATTTTCTTTGGGCGTGCCCTTTCAGGTCAGGCTCTCGCAACTCGCTTTTTTAAGTTTTCTCAAACTTAAAAAGAGCTCAAACAACTTGCTCCATCCTTCACGCTAAGTGAAAATCTATTCATTTTTTTTCCTTGTCCAAACAGTAGGAACTTTTGTCCATTTTTAGAGGTCTATTTGGGTTGCATCTTTGTATTATAATTAAACAACAGCTTTTTACATCAATTTTAAAAAGCCTTAAAAACAAGAATTATGAAAACAATAGAACAAACACAATGTCCAAACTGTTGGGGTTACCAAACCTATGATGAACAACATCCAGAACAAGAACTTTGCACTTGCAAATCAGAAAAATAAACACATTTAAACAATAAATAAATAATAGAAAAAATGAAAAAAGTAATCGCAATTTTAGTTTTAATTTTAGGTTTTGCATTTAATACAAATGCACAAGATAAAAAGATGAAAAAAGAAGCCGTAAAAACAGTTTCTTTAGAACAAACCAAAGGTGAGTTTACACAAAAAGCTATAACGCTTTCTGAAGGAACCTACGTTTTTGAAGTAACAAATAATAATGCTGCACCAGAAGTTGGTTTGGTTTTAATAAAAGAAGGTAAAGACGGTTCTAAACCAGAAAACCATATAAAAAATGCTTACGTGTCTCAAATGGTAAAACACGGTAAAAAAGAATCATCAAAAAAAGTAACATTAAAAAAAGGAACCTATAAATATTTTTGCCCTTTTAATAAAACCCCACAATATACTTTAATAGTAAAATAGTTTTTAAATTCAAGGTGGTATATAAAAGCGGCTGTCTGAAAAGTCAATAAATTTCAATGCTGTCACATTGAGCGTAGTCCAAAATGTAGTGTAAATCAAATATGTAGATTTCTCGACTACAATCGATTGTAGAAGTTACTTTTTAGACAACCACTTTTATATTCTAAAATTTTTCTGGTACAAAAGTTTGATAATCTAAAGGAGGTCTTACATACCCTTTGTGTTCTGGTAAAGGAGGTAATTCTACTGGTTGTAAATCTGCTTTTTGGTAAGGAATTTTGCTTAAAATATGGCTGATACAATTTAAACGCGCTTTCTTTTTATTATCTGCATTTACAACAAACCAAGGCACTTGCTTTGTGTCTGTATGCGCAAACATATTGTCTTTGGCTTTAGAATATTCTAACCAACGAGAACGAGATTCTAAATCCATTGGGCTGAATTTCCATCTTTTTAAAGGGTTAGAAATTCTGTTTTTAAAACGTCTTTCTTGTTCTTCATCACTTACAGAAAACCAGTATTTTAAAACAATGGTACCAGATCTTACTAACATACGTTCAAATTCTGGGCAAGAGCGTAAAAACTCATCATATTCTTTTTCTGTACAAAAGCCCATAACTTTTTCTACGCCTGCTCTGTTATACCAACTTCTGTCAAACAAAACAATTTCTCCTGCAGCAGGTAAATAAGGCACATAACGCTGAAAATACCATTGAGACTTTTCTCTTTCTGTTGGCACACCCAATGCTACAACTTTACAAACTCTAGGGTTTAGTGGCTCTGTAAAACGTTTTATTGTTCCTCCTTTTCCAGAGGCATCTCTACCTTCAAAAATAATGACAACTTTAAGCCCTTGGTTTTTTACCCATTCTTGTAAATCAACCAATTCTGTATGCAGATTTGCCAATTCTTGATCGTAATTAAATTTCTTTTTTTTATCTTTTTCTGAAGTTGATTTTTCCATACTTGCAAGGTACAAAAAATTGAAAAAAAGAAAGTAATAAATAATTTTTTGATGTACATTTTAAATTGATTATAAATAAAAAGATATCTAAAACAGCATCAAATTAAAAAAAGTTATTTTAGCCATTCGTTTATAAATTAAAAGCTAAAATTAATTTTTGTTAAACTACTATTCATATCCACATATAACTTCTAAAGAATGGGTAACTTTTGTTCATGGAGCAGGAGGCAGTAGTTCTATTTGGTATAAACAAGTTCGTGAATTTAAAAAGCATTTTAATGTGTTAATTTTAGATTTACGTGGCCATGGAGATAGTAAACCAACTTTAAAAGATACGTTTAATCCTAAATACACTTTTGATTCTATTACTCATGATATTGTTGAGGTTATTGAACATTTGAACATTAAAAAATCGCACTTTATCGGAATTTCTTTAGGAACAATTTTAATAAGAAATTTAGCAGAAAAAAGATCAGGATTAGTACAAAGTATGATTATGGGAGGAGCTATTATTAAGCTAAATTTCCGTTCACAAATCTTAATGAAAATAGGTGTTATTTTTAAATCTGTTGTACCTTATATGATGCTTTATAAGCTCTTTGCATTTATTATTATGCCAAAGAAAAATCACAAAAAATCTAGATTACTTTTTGTAAACGAAGCAAAAAAACTGTATCAAAAAGAGTTTTTGCGCTGGTTTAAATTAACATCAGAAATAAACCTTTTATTGCGATTTTTTAGAACTAAAGATATTAAAATTCCGACGTTATATATTATGGGTTCTGAAGATCATTTGTTTTTACCCTCTATAAAAAATATTGTTTCTAAGCATATAACATCTTCTTTATATGTGGTTGATAAATGCGGTCATGTTGTAAATGTAGAACAGCCAGAAACTTTTAATCATAAAACAATTGGTTTTATTCATTCTTTGGCATAAAAAAGAGGCTGTCTGAAAAGTGTCATTCTGAATGAAAATGAAGAATCTAAACAATATTAAATTTATGATTTACAGATAATTGAGATTTTTCGACTTCGCTCAAAATGACAATAAAACTACTTTTTAGACAGCTACTTTAATATTTATTTCAAGGTTTAACCTTGCATCAAATCTTCAATTTCGTCAGCTTCAATTGGTATGTTGCCCATTAAATTAAAAGGGTCTCCTTTTTCTTGAACAACTACATCATCTTCTAAACGAATTCCAAAACCTTCATCAGGAATGTAAATTCCAGGTTCTACAGTAAATACCATATTTGCTTTTATTGGCTCGTGTAAAAGTCCATAATCATGGGTGTCTAACCCAATATGATGAGAAGTTCCATGCATAAAATATTTTTTATAAGCAGGCCATTTTGGGTCTTCTTTTTGCACATCAGCTTTGTCTAGTAAACCTAATTTCAGCAATTCAGAAGTCATAATTTTACCAACTTCTAAGTGATATTCTTTCCATAAAGCACCCGGAACCAATAATTTTGTGGCTTCTTTTTTAACATAATTTACAGCATTGTAAACCGCTTTTTGTCTGTCAGAAAAACGACCAGAAACAGGTACAGTTCTAGATAAATCACTTTTATAATTTGCGTATTCAGCTGCAATATCAAACAAAATTAAATCACCTTTTTTACATTGTTTATTGTTCTCTATATAATGCAAAACATTAGCGTTATTTCCGGATGCAATAATTGGGGTGTAAGCAAATCCTTTAGAGCGGTTTTTTATAAATTCGTGCAATAATTCTGCTTCAATTTCATATTCCCAAACACCCGGTTTTATAAAGTTTAAAATTCTTCTAAAACCTTTTTCGGTAATATTACAAGCGTGTTGCATTAAGTCTAATTCTATTTTACTTTTTACAGAACGTAATTGCTGTAAAATAGGATTACTTTTAGCCACAGAATGCGCAGGGTATTTTGCCAACAACCATTTTGTAAAACGATTTTCACGAGTTTCAGTTTCTACATTTGCTCTGTAATGTTCGTTTGTGTTGATGTAAAAAGTGTCTGCATAAGTAGACATTTCGAATAAGATTTTTTCTAAATCTTGTAGCCAAAAAACATTTTTAATTCCACTTGTTTTAAAAGCAGCTTCTTTGGTCAATTTTTCTCCTTCCCAAATGGCAATATGATCATTGGTTTCTCTAACAAATAAAACTTCTTTATAATCTGGATTAGGACAATCTGGAAATAACATTAACACACTTTCTTCTTGATCTACTCCAGATAAATAAAAGATATCTCTGTGTTGTTCAAAAGGCATTGTGCTGTCTGCACTTATAGGATAAATATCGTTAGAATTAAATACAGCAATACTTTTGGGTTGCATTGCAGCTGTAAAATTCTTGCGGTTTTGTATAAAAAGATCTGAATTTATAGGATGATATTTCATATTAAAATGTGTTTATAAACACAAATGTAGCAATAAAATTATCAATAAAATATGATTATATTTTGTCTTTCAGAACGAAACGTAGTGTAGTGAAGAATCTCTAATTCTAGAATATGAAATTTTTTTAATCATACTTCTATCTAAATACAAATAAATCTAATAACGTTTCTTTTTAGGAGCACCTGTTCTGCCTCTTCCAGATGTATTCGAAGGTTTTTTTCCTCTAAAATGAGGTTTTCTTTTTGATGTATTTCTTTCTGAAGAATTAGAATTAGAAGGTTTTTTCTTTTTACCAAAAGAACCTTTACTTTGTGTTGCGGCTCTTTTTGGAGGTGCAATATCAGTAGGCTCAAAACCTGCTACAATAGTAGATTTTAATTTTTCGTTTAGTAATTTTTCTATTTCTTTTTGATATTCCGTTTCTTCGCTACAAACTAAAGAAATGGCTTCTCCTGCAGCTCCTGCTCTACCAGTTCTACCAATTCTGTGTACATAATCTTCGGGTACATTTGGCAGTTCGTAATTAATAACGTGTGGCAATAACGGAATGTCTAAACCGCGCGCGGCAATATCTGTGGCAACTAATATTTTTATAGAATTTTCTTTAAAGTTTTTAAGCGCTTTTGTTCTTGCACCTTGACTTTTATTTCCGTGTATAGCTGCAGCAGAAATTTTAGATTTTATCAATTTTTGAGTTAACCTATTGGCACCGTGTTTGGTTCTTGTAAAGATTAAAACCTGATTCCAATGGTTGTCTTTTATCAATTTTATGGTAAACTCCGTTTTTCTACTTTTATCAACCTTAAAAACACTGTGGGTTACTTTTTTTGCAGTAGAGTTTTGCGGAGTAGCTTCAACCGAAATAGGATTTCTTAAAATGCCTTCAGCTAATTTTTTAATATCTTTAGAAAAAGTTGCTGAAAACAGCAAATTTTGACGTTTTGCAGGCATAAAACTAATCAATTTGTTAATATCCCTCACAAAACCCATATCTAACATTCTGTCAGCTTCGTCTAAAATTAAGATATCAATTCGCTTAAAAGAAATCGCTTTTTGATTGTGTAAATCCAATAATCTACCAGGAGTTGCCACTAAAATATCTACACCACTTCGTAAAGTTGCAATTTGTGGTTTTGCATTTACGCCTCCAAAAATTACGGCAGATTTTATATTTACATATTTACTATATTCTCTAACGTTATCGTAAACTTGTGCTGCTAATTCTCTTGTTGGTGTTAAAACCAAAGCGCGTAAAGGTCTATATTTTGGATGTTTGGTTTCTGATAAATATTGTAAAATAGGCAAAGTAAAACCTGCCGTTTTTCCAGTTCCTGTTTGGGCGGAAGCTAAAATATCTTTGCCTTCTAAAATTGGTGGAATGGCTTTTTCTTGTATAGGCGTTGGTTGGGTGTATCCTTTTTCTTCAACTGCTTTTAAAATTGCATTAGATAAACCTAAATCTTTAAATGTCATAGAAATTTTTTAAAGAACTAGCTTTGGCTAGTCTTATTCTGATGTCAAAGATACACTCTTTAAAATTGTTTTTTTATCCTAAATGTTGTTAAAGATTTTGAAAATGAAAATACAAATGGTAATTTCATCACTTCAATTGAAACAATCCAACTTTATGAAGTCTTTTTTTCAGTTACTAACTTTATGTTTTTCAGTAACAATTTTTGCACAAGCACCAACAAACTCTGAGGTAATTAAACAGTCTTTAGATAAGAAATCTAAAATGATGAAATCATCAATAGTAAAAAATGTAGAATTTACCAATATTGGTCCCACTGTAATGAGTGGGCGTGTTGCAGATGTTGCTGTAAATCCTAATAATCCTACAGAATTTTATGTAGGTTATGCTTCTGGTGGTTTGTGGTATACCAAAAATAATGGCACAACTTTTACGCCAGTTTTAGACAACTCTCTAACTCAAAATATAGGAGATATTGCTGTAGATTGGAAATCAGGAACCATTTGGGTAGGTACAGGTGAGAAAAATTCATCACGTTCTTCTTATGCTGGTATAGGAATGCTAAAATCTACAGATGGAGGAAAAACCTGGAATAATGTTGGGCTCACAGATTCTCATCACGTAAGTAGAATAATTATCAACCCAAAGAATACAGACGAAGTTGTGGTTGGTGTTATTGGTCATTTATACTCTCCAAATAATGAAAGAGGCGTTTTTAAAACTACAGATGGTGGTAAAACTTGGTCAAAAACCTTATTTATAAATAAAGATACAGGTATTATTGATGTTGCTTTTGCGCCAAATAATTTTAATGTAATGTATGCAGCTTCTTGGGAGCGTGAACGTAAAGCTTGGAATTTTGATGGAGATGGAAAAAATTCATCTATCTATAAAAGTACAGATGCAGGAAATTCTTGGACAAAAATTGCTGATAAAAGCGGATTCCCAATAGGAAATGGAGTGGGCAGAATAGGTTTAGCTGTTTTTAATGAAAACACAGTATATGCTTTGCACGATAGCCAATTTAGAAGACCAAAAGATAAAAACAAAAAATCTTCTGATGTTTTAACAAAAGAAGATTTTAAAACAATGTCTTCTGCTAATTTCTTAAAATTATCAGATAAAAAATTAAATGTTTTTTTAAAAGATAATGGTTTTCAAGAAAAATACAGCGCAGAAAATGTAAAACAAATGATACGTGTTGGCTCTGCAAACCCCATAGATTTGGCTAAATATTTAGAAGATGCTAATGCTATGTTGTTTGATACGCAAGTTATTGGTGCAGAAGTTTTTAAAACGACAAATGGAGGTAAATCTTGGACAAAAACGCACGAGGGCTATTTAGACGATTTATACTATTCTTACGGATATTATTTTGGAGAAATAAGAGTAGACTTGCAAAACGAAAATGCAATTTATGTGTTAGGCGTTCCAATCATAAAATCGAAAGATGGAGGTAAAACGTTTACTTCTATCAGCAAAGAAAATGTGCACGCAGACCATCAAGCTTTGTGGATAAACCCTAAAAAATCGGGTCATATTTTAAACGGAAATGATGGTGGTTTAAACCTAACTTACGATGATGGAAAAAGCTGGATAAAACTAAATGACCCAGCTGTGGGTCAGTTTTATACTGTGTATGCAGACCATCAAAAAAACTATAAAGTGTATGGTGGCTTGCAAGACAATGGTGTTTGGGTTGCCAATCATAATGCAAAAATAGATAAAGGTTGGCAACAATCTGGGCAAAATCCTTACGAATCTATTATGGGTGGAGATGGTATGCAAATTCAGGTTGATGATAGAAACCCAAACATTGTCTACACAGGTTATCAATTTGGAAACTATTTTAGAATTGATAGAGCATCTGGCAAAAAAAAATACATTCAACCCAAACACACTTTGGGCGAAAATCCTTACAGGTTTAACTGGCAAACCCCAATTCATTTATCAAAACACAACCAAGATATTTTGTATTTAGGCGGTAATAAATTACATCGTTCTTTAAATAAAGGTGATGATTGGCAAACTATTTCAAGTGATTTAACCACAGGTGGAAAAAAAGGAAATGTTGCTTACGGAACTTTAACAACAATTTCTGAAAGTCCGTTTCAATTTGGTTTGATTTATGTAGGTTCTGATGATGGATACATCAACTTAACAAAAAACGGTGGTGGAAGTTGGACGCGTATTTCTAACAACTTACCACAAAATTTATGGGTGTCTAGAGTGGTGGCATCAAAATTTAAAAAAGAACGCGTGTATGCAACTTTAAACGGTTATCGTTTTGACGATTTTACAACCTATATTTATAAGTCTGATGATTATGGACAAAGCTGGACAAACATTAGCAGCAACATACCAACATCACCAGTAAATGTCATAAAAGAAGATGCTGAAAACGAAAATATTTTATATGTGGGTACAGATAATGGATTGTATATTTCTTTTAATCAAGGAAAATCTTACCAAGCATTTAGCAATAATTTACCCAATGTAGCTATGAATGATTTGGTAATTCAACCCACTGCAAAACACTTAATTGTAGGTACGCATGGAAGAAGTTTGTACAAAGCAAATATTGCTCATTTACAAAAAATGACTAAAGATATTTTAGCAAAATCTACGCATATTTTTAATATTGATGATATAAGAAAAAGTAGCAGATGGGGAAGTTCACGGAGCCAGTGGAGAGATGCTTTTGAGCCAGAAATTAGCATTCCTTTTTATGTTAATTCTGATAAAAAGACAACTATAAATATTTATCATAAAGATGTAAAAGTAAACGCTATAATTGTGGATGCAACTAGAGGTTACAACCAAGCAAATTTTGATGTTTCATTTTCTAAAAAAGGTAAAAAATTTTTTCAAAAAGCAAATAAAAAAGTGAAGCTAAAAAAAGCTAAAAACAATAAATATTATTTACCTAAAGGAAAATACATTGTTAAAATTGATGATGTTAAAAGTAAGTTTGAGATAAAATAAAACAGCAAAGTACAAGACCTCACAGGTTTTAAAAACCTGTGAGGTCTAAAAATTACCAATTATGAAAAAACCCTTTTTATTGTTAGTATTTACAATTTCTATTTCAATGAATGCACAAACCAAAAACAAAGGCTTTTTTGATCTTTCTGGGCCTAAAAGAATTTGGGTTTTGTTTCATCCTTTTAAGGCAAAAAAATCTTTAAAAATTTCTAAAGAAGCAAATAAAGTTGCAGATTCTATTGCTAAAACAAATTTATTAGATGGAGATGCTGCTGGCGGTCAAGTAGATGCGTTTAGACACGCTTATTGGATGGCACGTTTGCGTCAAGAAATTGGTTTACGTGCTGCTCGTTCTTTAGGAAAAGCCCATGAAAAAGAAAACTATTTAACCTACAAAAAAAGAAAATTAGAAGACGGAGTTGTACCTGACAAAATATCCTCAGAAATGGATTTACATAATAATGAAGAGGGTTTAAAATTAATTACTAGAGGAAGCAAAGTTTCTAAAAAAGGATTGATTTACAGAATTGTAAACGCTATTTATGCAGGAAAAATGAAAATCATTAAAAAAGACAAAAAAGGGCGTTTTTTAACTCGAAAAGGAAAAATTATTTCTAATATATCATTAAAAGGAAAATGGGAAAATGAGAAATGTTTAGTGGGCTCTAATAAGGTTTAAATTTATTATTTATTGATAATCAATTTGTTATTGAATTAAAATGCAATGTTTTTACTGATTTTTATCATTAAAATAGAAAATGTTTTTTGTTATGAGACTTCGTTTTTATAATTATTCTAAATAAAGAGAAACGATTTATTTTTTTTGTGAGTCCATTCATTTCGCCGTAAATTTGTTATAAATTTTAACTAATTATACAATGAGCGGATTTTTCAAATCTTCGATTGGAAGAAAGATAGCAATGGCGCTTTCTGCTTTCTTCCTGATGTTTTTTTTAATCATACATTTAGCGGTAAATATAACATCACTCTTTAGCGAAAACCTTTTTAATGAATTATCCCATTTTATGGGTACAAATCCTTTAGTACAGTTTGCTTTACAGCCTGTATTAGTTTTTGGAGTTGTTTTTCACTTTGTAATGGGTTTTATTTTAGAGTTAAAAAACAAAAAAGCACAAGGAGTTTCTTATGCTAAAAACAATGGTGCTGCAAATTCTACTTGGATGAGTAGAAATATGATTTATAGCGGATTGGCAATTTTAGCCTTTATTGTGCTTCACTTTATAGATTTTTGGATTCCAGAAATTAATCATAAATATATAGCTGCTTTACCAGAAGATCCAACAAGATATTTTCATGAGTTGCAAGAAAAATTTGTTCCAATGTGGAGAGTTGCAATGTATGTTATTGCATTTGTGTTCTTAATTTTACACTTATTACATGGGTTTACATCGGCTTTTCAATCTATGGGAGCTACAGCCGGCAGAAAGAAAACATTACAAACAATTGGTAAAATATACTCAATAGTTATTCCTTTAGGATTTATAATTATTGCTCTTTATCATCATTTTAGTCACCATTAATCTTATATAATTATGGCTTTAAATTCAAAAGTACCAAAAGGTCCAATTAAAGATAAATGGACAACTTACAAAGACCAAATTAACTTGGTAAATCCTGCCAACAAACGTCATATAGATGTTATTGTGGTAGGTACAGGATTGGCAGGAGGTTCTGCTGCTGCAACATTAGCAGAATTAGGATACAATGTAAAAGCATTTGCGTATCAAGATTCTCCAAGAAGAGCCCATTCAATTGCGGCTCAAGGAGGAATTAACGCAGCAAAAAATTATATGGGAGATGGAGATTCTACCTATAGATTATTTTATGATACTGTAAAAGGAGGAGATTATCGTTCTCGTGAAGCAAACGTATATCGTTTGGCAGAAGTATCCGCAAATATTATAGACCAATGTGTGGCACAAGGAGTTCCTTTTGCGCGCGATTATGGTGGTTTGTTAGACAACCGTTCTTTTGGTGGTGTTTTAGTTTCTAGAACTTTTTATGCAAAAGGACAAACAGGTCAGCAATTATTATTAGGTGCTTATTCTGCAATGAACAGACAAATTGCGCGTGGTAAAATAGAAATGTTTAACAGACACGAAATGTTAGATGTTGTGATTGTTGATGGTAAAGCAAGAGGAATTATTGCAAGAAATTTAATTACTGGAGAAATTGAGCGTCATTCTGCTCATGCTGTTGTAATTGGTTCTGGAGGTTATGGAAATGTATATTTCTTATCAACAAACGCAATGGGATCTAATGCAACTGCAGCTTGGAAAATCCACAAAAAAGGAGCCTATTTCGCAAATCCTTGTTATACACAAATTCATCCAACATGTATTCCACGTTCTGGAGATTATCAATCTAAATTAACGTTAATGTCAGAATCTTTAAGAAATGACGGACGTATTTGGGTGCCAAAAAAGATGGAGGATGTTTTAGCAATTAGAGAAGGTAAGAAAAAACCAACAGATTTATCTGAAGACGAAAGAGATTATTATTTAGAAAGACGTTATCCTGCATTTGGTAACTTAGTGCCACGTGATGTTGCATCAAGAGCAGCAAAAGAACGTTGTGATGCTGGTTATGGTGTAAATGCAACAGGTGAAGCTGTTTATTTAGATTTTGCTGCAGCTTTTGAACGTTATGGAAAAGAGCAGGCTAAGATTCATAATATATCTAATCCATCAAAAGAAAAAATAAAAGAATTAGGGCAAGCAATTGTTGAAGAAAAATACGGGAATTTATTCCAGATGTATGAGAAGATTGTAGATCAAAATCCGTATGAAACTCCAATGATGATTTATCCAGCTGTACACTACACAATGGGTGGTGTTTGGGTTGATTATAATTTGATGACAACCATTCCTGGATGTTATTGTATTGGTGAAGCAAACTTCTCTGATCACGGTGCAAACAGGTTAGGAGCATCTGCATTAATGCAAGGTTTAGCAGATGGTTATTTTGTGTTGCCATATACAATTGGAGATTATTTAGCTGATGATATTAGAACTGGTAAAATTCCAACAGATTCTGCTGAATTTGATCAAGCAGAAAAAGATGTAAAAGATAGAATTGATTTCTTTGTAAATAATAAAGGAACAAAATCTGTAGATTATTTCCACAAAAAACTAGGTAAAGTTATGTGGGATAAAGCAGGTATGTCTAGAAATGCAAAAGGTTTAGAAGAAGCTATTACAGAAATTAAAGAAATTCGTGAAGAATTTTGGAAAGAGGTAAAAGTTCCTGGAGGAAAAGACGAAATGAATCCTGAATTAGAAAAAGCGGGTAGAGTTGCAGATTTCTTAGAATTAGGAGAATTATTTGCTAAAGATGCTTTAGTAAGAGCTGAGTCTTGTGGAGGTCACTTTAGAGAAGAATCTGCAGAAGAATCTGGTCCACAAAAAGGAGAAGCAAAACGTAATGATAAAGACTTTGCTTATGTTTCTGCTTGGGAATATAAAGGAGAACCTTCAGACGCAGTTTTACACAAAGAAGAATTAGAGTTTAACGATATTGAATTGAAACAACGTTCATATAAATAAGAAAGATATGTCAGGTAAAGGAATGAATTTAACGTTAAAAATTTGGAGACAAAAAGACTCAAATTCAAAGGGTCAAATGGTCGATTATAAAGTAACTGGTATTTCAGAACATATGTCTTTCTTAGAAATGATGGATGTTTTAAATGAACAATTAGTAAATGCTGGTGAAGAACCTGTTGCTTTTGATCATGATTGTAGAGAAGGTATTTGTGGTATGTGTTCTATGTACATTAATGGAGAAGCACATGGACCAGACAGAGGTATTACAACTTGTCAGTTGCATATGCGTATGTTTAATGATGGAGATACCATTACAATTGAACCTTGGAGAGCAGCAGCTTTTCCTGTAATTAAAGATTTAATTGTTGATAGAATGGCTTTTGAGCGCATACAGCAAGCAGGAGGTTATATTTCTGTAAACACATCTGGTAATACACAAGACGCAAACTCATTACCAATTTCTAAACACGCTGCAGATGAAGCTATGGATGCTGCAACATGTATTGGTTGTGGAGCTTGTGTTGCAACTTGTAAAAATTCTTCTGCTATGCTATTTGTAGGTGCAAAAGTTAGCCAATACGCATTATTACCACAAGGGCAAGTAGAAGCTGCAGACCGTGTTAAAAATATGGTAGCTCAAATGGATTTAGAAGGTTTTGGAAACTGTACAAATACAGGAGCTTGTGAGGTGGAATGCCCTAAAGGAATTTCTTTAGACAACATTGCAAGAATGAATAGAGAATTGATGAAAGCTAATATTTAAACTATTCTTATACTAGACTGTTAGCGAAACAACCTAAAAACGGCAGTATCCAAAAAACTGTGTAAATAGAAAACTAGGAGGGTTTTAAAACCCTCCTAGTTTTTTTATTAATTTTAAAAACACACAGTTTATTATGAAAGATTTAAAACAACAATTTTTAAACAGCGGTCTTCTAAATGGTGTAAAAACCGAGCTAGAATTGACACAATTACTAAAACAACTTCATAGCACAGCTTTGGAATCTATGTTACAAGGTGAATTAGAAGCTCATTTAGGCTATCCTAAAAATAAAACTAGTGAGAATACTAATAGTTGTAATGGAAGCACATTAAAGCATATTAAAACAGAATTTGGAAAAAGCCAAATAGAAGTTCCCAGGGATAGAGACGGTAGTTTTGAGCCATTGTAGTACCCAAACACAAAAGCAATTCTTTATCTGTAGAAAACATCGTTATTTCTTTATACACTAAAGGAATGAGTCTTTCAGACATTGAAGATGAATTACAAGAAATCTATGGATTTAAACTCTCTATATCCACTATGGACTTGCAACTAAAAGTCGGACAAATTTTCTAAGACCTATGCTACATATTTGAATTGATTAATTTCTTGTTCAAC